>NZ_JBUZWE020000005.1:0-374493 GCF_055730135.2 Mesocryomonas lacus
AAATCTGAGTGGGGTCTGCCCGTTCCCGGTGGGAGCGGGCAGGTCCTGGCCCGCAAGGGCGGTTGGCGCGCCGGAAGTCGGCGTTCCGTTTGAAGCGGCTGAAGACTGACAAGCGCTCGGATGATTGCCGGCGACCCGGCAGATCTCCGACGAGAGGACCAATTCCATGAACGGCCAGAATATCCGCATTCGCCTCAAGGCGTTCGATCATCGGGTTCTCGACGCTTCGACGCGCGAGATCGTGTCGACCGCGAAGCGTACCGGTGCGAACGTGCGCGGACCCATTCCGCTGCCGACGCGAATTGAAAAGTTTACGGTGAACCGCTCGCCCCACATCGACAAGAAGTCGCGTGAGCAGTTCGAAATGCGCACCCACAAGCGGCTCCTCGACATCGTCGACCCGACGCCTCAGACGGTCGATGCGCTCATGAAGCTCGACCTCGCCGCCGGCGTCGATGTCGAGATCAAGCTCTGATAAGAGCACGGGAAGGATAACGCCCATGCGTTCAGGTGTGATTGCACAGAAGCTCGGCATGACCCGCGTCTACAACGACGCCGGAGAGCATGTACCGGTTACCGTTCTCCGCGTGGAGAACCTCCAGGTTATCGCCCAGCGGACCGATGACAAGCACGGCTACACCGCCGTGCAGCTCGGCGCCGGGGTTGCCAAGGCCTCTAGGACTTCGAAGTCCATGCGCGGCGTGTTCGCGCAGGTCTCGGTCGAGCCGAAGAAGAAGCTCGCTGAGTTTCGTGTCTCGGCCGACAACATGATTGAACTCGGTGCCGAGATCACGGCCGAGCACTTCGTCCCCGGCCAGAAGGTCGACGTTACGGGTACTTCGGTTGGTAAGGGCTTCCAGGGTGTCATGAAGCGCCACAACTTCGGTGGTGGCCGCGCGACCCATGGTAACTCCGTTTCGCACCGTTCGCACGGTTCGACCGGCCAGCGCCAGGACCCCGGCAAGGTGTTCAAGGGCAAGAAGATGGCCGGCCACATGGGTGATACCCGCGTGACCACGCAGAACCTCGAAGTCGTCCGCACGGACGCCGACAAGGGCCTGATCCTGATCCGCGGCGCGGTTCCGGGTTCCAAGGGTGGCTGGATCTACATCCGCGACGCGATGAAGATCGCGCTGCCGGAGAATGCTCCGAAGCCGGCTGGTCTTCGCGCAGTTGCAAACAGCGGCTCTGAAGTCGCGGCAGCGTCCGAGGGAGCTGAATAATGGACATCACGGTCAAATCCCTCGACGGCAAGGACGCGGGAACGCTGTCGCTCGCCGAGGCCATCTACGGCCTGGAGCCGCGCGAGGACATCCTGCAGCGCATGGTTCGCTGGCAGCTGGCCAAGCGCCAGCAGGGCAGCCACGCGACCCTCGGCCGCGCCGAGATCGCCCGCACCGGCGCCAAGCTCTACAAGCAGAAGGGCACCGGTCGTGCCCGTCACGGCTCGGCGCGTGCGCCGCAGTTCCGCGGCGGTGGCAAGGCCCACGGCCCGCAGCAGCGCAGCCACGCCCATGACCTGCCGAAGAAGGTTCGCCAGCTCGCGCTGCGCCACGCCCTCTCGGCCAAGTTCAAGACCGACTCGATCATCGTCATCGACGACTTGACCGCGACGGACGCCAAGACCAAGCAGATGGTCTCGACCATCGCCGGTCTCGGCCTCACCAACGCGCTGTTCATCGGCGGCGCCGAGCTGAACGAGAACTTCTCTCGCTCGGCCCGCAACATCCCGAACATCGACGTGCTGCCGATCCAGGGCATCAACGTCTACGACATCCTTCGCCGGCACACCCTGGTCCTGTCCAAGGCGGCTGTCGAAGCCCTGGAGGAGCGGTTCAAATGAGCGACCTTCGCCACTACGACGTGATCACCAGCCCGGTGATCACCGAGAAGTCGACCATGGTGTCCGAGTACAACCAAGTCGTCTTCAACGTACCGAACACGGCGACGAAGCCGCAGATCAAGGCCGCCGTTGAGTATCTCTTCGGCGTCACGGTCACCGCGGTGAACACGCTGAACCGCAAGGGCAAGACGAAGCGCTTCCGTGGTCGCGCCGGTCGCCAGAGCGATCAGAAGAAGGCCATCGTGACGCTCGCCGAAGGCCAGTCGATCGACGTGTCGACCGGACTCTGAAGCCGAGCTTGGGATTTAAGTCATGGCATTGAAAAATTACAATCCGGTGACGCCGAGCACACGCCAGCTCGTGCTCGTCGACCGTTCGGGCCTCTGGAAGGGCAAGCCGGTCAAGCAGTTGACCGAGGGTCTTTCCAAGAAGGGCGGCCGTAACAACACCGGCCGTATTACCGTCCGCTTTCAGGGCGGCGGTCACAAGCGGACCTACCGCCTGATCGACTTCAAGCGTCGCAAGTTCGACGCCGTCGGTACGGTCGAGCGGCTGGAATACGATCCGAACCGCACCGCCTTCATCGCGCTGATCCGCTACGAGGACGGCGAACTCGCCTACATCCTGGCGCCGCAGCGTCTGGCAGCTGGCGACAAGGTCGTCTCCGGTCTCTCGGGCATCGACGTCAAGCCTGGCAATGCGATGCCGCTGTCGGCCATGCCGGTCGGCACCATCATCCACAATGTGGAGATGAAGCCGGAGAAGGGTGGCCAGATCGCCCGCTCCGCCGGCACCTACGCCCAGCTGGTCGGCCGCGATGCCGGCATGGCGATCCTGCGGCTCAACTCGGGCGAACAGCGCCTGGTGTCGGGTTCCTGCTTCGCCACGGTCGGTGCGGTCTCGAATGCCGATCACGGCAACATCAATCTTGGCAAGGCCGGTCGTAACCGCTGGCTCGGCAAGCGCCCGCACGTTCGCGGTGTCGCGATGAACCCGGTCGACCATCCGCACGGCGGCGGCGAAGGCCGCACCTCCGGTGGCCGTCACCCGGTTTCGCCGTGGGGTCAGCCGACGAAGGGCAAGCGGACGCGGCAGAACAAGTCGACCGACAAGTTCATCATGCGCTCGCGCCACCAGCGCAAGAAGTAAGAAGGGGATTTCTTCATGACACGTTCCGTCTGGAAGGGTCCGTTCGTCGATGGCTACCTTCTCAAGAAAGCCGAGAAGGTCCGCGAGGGTGGCCGCAACGAAGTGATCAAGATCTGGAGCCGTCGTTCCACGATCCTGCCGCAGTTCGTCGGTCTGACCTTCGGCGTCTACAACGGCAACAAGCATATCCCGGTCAATGTCAACGAGGACATGATCGGCCATAAGTTTGGTGAGTTTTCTCCGACCCGCACCTATTACGGGCACGGCGCCGACAAGAAGTCGAAGAGGAAGTAACGATGGGCAAGCCGAAGCTGGAACGCCAGCTGAAGGATAACGAGGCGCGCGCTGTCGCCCGCACGATCCGCGTCAGCCCGCAGAAGCTTAACCTCGTCGCTGCGATGATCCGCGGCAAGAAGGTGTCGTCGGCGCTCGCCGACCTGACCTTCTCGCGCAAGCGGATCTCGGAGACGGTGCTGAAGACGCTGCAGAGCGCGATCGCCAACGCCGAGAACAACCACGACCTCGATGTCGACGCACTCGTCGTCTCCGAGGCCTATGTCGGCAAGTCGATCACCATGAAGCGTTTCCACGCTCGTGGCCGTGGTCGCGCCAGCCGTGTCGAGAAGCCGTTTTCGCATCTGACGATCGTCGTGCGCGAAGTCGCGGAAACCGAGGAGGCCGCCTGATGGGTCAGAAAATCAATCCGACCGGTTTCCGGCTCGGCATCAATCAGACCTGGGACAGCCGTTGGTACGCCAACACCGGCGAGTACGGCATCCTGCTCCACGAGGACCTTGCGATCCGCAAGTACCTCCTCGAGGAGCTGAAGCAGGCGGCGGTCTCCAAGATCGTCATCGAGCGCCCGCACAAGAAGTGCCGCATCACGATCCACTCGGCGCGTCCGGGCATCGTCATCGGCAAGAAGGGTGCGGACATCGAGAAGCTTCGCAAGAAGCTTGGCACGATGACAAAGGCCGAGACGCACATCAACATCGTTGAAGTGCGCAAGCCCGAGACCGACGCGACACTGGTCGCGCAGTCGATCACGCAGCAGCTCGAGCGCCGCGTGGCGTTCCGCCGGGCGATGAAGCGGGCGGTTCAGTCGGCCATGCGTCTCGGTGCTGAAGGCATCCGCATCAACTGCGGCGGCCGTCTGGGCGGCGCGGAAATCGCGCGCATGGAATGGTACCGCGAGGGCCGGGTTCCGTTGCACACGCTGCGTGCCGATATCGATTACGGCACGGCCGAAGCCCACACCGCCTATGGCGTCTGTGGCGTGAAGGTCTGGATCTTCAAGGGCGAGATCCTCGAGCATGATCCGATGGCTTCCGAACGCCGGGCCGTCGAGGGTGATCAGTCGGGTGGTGGCAATCGTCGCCGCGAACACGCCTGATCGGAAGGGTTTCGGAGTAGAATAGATGCTGCAGCCAAAGCGCACGAAGTACCGGAAGGCGTTCAAGGGACGCATTCACGGCACCGCCAAGGGTGGGACGAACCTTGATTACGGCACGTTCGGCCTGAAGGCTGTCGAGCCCGAGCGGGTTACCGCCCGCCAGATCGAAGCGGCCCGCCGCGCGATCACCCGTCAGATGAAGCGCCAGGGCCGCGTCTGGATCCGGATTTTCCCGGATGTGCCGGTCACCGCCAAGCCTACCGAAGTCCGCATGGGCAAGGGCAAGGGCTCCGTCGAATATTGGGCCGCCCGGGTGCATCCTGGCCGTATCATTTTCGAGATCGATGGAGTATCGGAGGAGCTTGCTCGCGAGGCCATGCGTCTCGGTGCTGCCAAGCTGCCGATCAGAACGCGCTTCGTCCAGCGCATCGCCGAATAAGGAGAGGTTAAGTGAAAGCCTCCGACATCACCACCAAGACCCCCGATGAGCTGACGGATGCTCTCGGCAAGCTGAAGAAAGAGCAGTTCAACCTGCGCTTCCAGGCGGCCACCGGGCAGGTCGAGAACACCGCCCGCGTACGCCAGGTGCGTCGCGATATCGCGCGCATCAAGACCATCGCCCGCCAGAAGGCGGTCGAGGCAAAGGCCTGAGGTAGAACACTATGCCCAAACGCGTTTTGCAGGGGACAGTGGTCTCCGACAAGAATGAGAAGACCGTGGTCGTCCTCGTCGAGCGTCGCTTCACGCACCCGCTGTTCAAGAAGACGGTGCGGCGCTCGAAGAAGTACAAGGCCCACGACGAGAACAACCAGTGCAAGGTCGGCGACGTCGTCTCCATCGAGGAGACCCGGCCGATCTCGAAGGACAAGACCTGGATCGTGCTGCACGACGCAGCTGCGGCCAGCTGATGAACAGATCCGGGTTAAGCGGTAGTTTCCGCCGACCCGGACACCGGGCGTCCCGCTCTCGCGAGATGCTCCTGTTTTAGAATTGAACACGGTTCGATCTTCCGGCAGTGCCGGGCGGCCGCGTTCTCAGAGTTTGAAGGCGGCCTGACATGATTCAGATGCAAACAAACCTCGACGTGGCCGACAACTCGGGCGCTCGTCGTGTCATGTGCATCAAAGTGCTTGGCGGCTCGAAGCGGAAGTATGCCTCGGTCGGCGACATCATCGTCGTCTCGATCAAGGAAGCCATCCCGCGCGGCCGTGTCAAGAAGGGCGACGTGATGAAAGCCGTGGTGGTGCGTACCGCCAAGGATATCCGTCGTGCCGACGGCTCGGTGATCCGGTTCGACCGGAACGCCGCCGTTCTGATCGATAACAAGAAAGAGCCGGTCGGCACGCGTATCTTCGGACCGGTCCCCCGCGAGCTTCGTGGCAAGAACCACATGAAGATCATCTCGCTGGCGCCTGAAGTGCTGTAAGGAACCGGACCCATGCAAAAGATCAAAAAGGGCGACAAGGTCGTCGTGCTGGCCGGCAAGGACAAGGGCCGTGCCGGTGAAGTGCTGAAAGTCATGCCGAAGGACGATCGCGCCGTCGTGCGCGGGATCAACATGGTCAAGCGCCATACCCGCCAGTCCGCGAGCCAGGAAGCCGGCATTATTTCCAAGGAAGCCTCGATCCATCTGTCGAACCTGTCGGTCGCCGATCCCAAGGACGGCAAGCCGACCCGCGTCGGCTTCAAGGTCGTCGGCGAGGGTGAGAACGCCAAGAAGGTCCGCATCGCTAAGCGGTCGGGAGAACAGATCGATGTCTGAGACCCAGTACATTCCCCGCATGAAGCAGGTCTACCGCTCGGAGATCCGCAAGGCGCTCCAGGAGCAGTTTTCCTACGCCAACGAGATGATGATCCCGCGTCTGGACAAGATCGTGATCAACATGGGCGTCGGTGAGGCGACAGCCGATTCGAAGAAGCCTGCTGTTGCGGCTGAGGACCTGGCGATGATCGCTGGTCAGAAGCCGGTCATCACCAAGGCCCGCACCTCGATCGCCGGCTTCAAGGTCCGGGAAGGCATGCCGATTGGCGCCAAGGTGACCTTGCGCCAGGACAAGATGTACGAGTTTCTCGACCGTCTGATCCAGATCGCGCTTCCCCGGGTCCGCGACTTCCGCGGCCTGAACCCGAAGAGCTTCGACGGCCGCGGCAATTTCGCCATGGGCGTCAAGGAACACATCGTCTTCCCCGAGATCAACTACGACAAGGTCGATCAGATGTGGGGCATGGACATCATCGTTTGCACGACGGCGAAGACCGACGACGAAGCCCGCGCGCTGCTCAAGGCGTTCAACTTCCCGTTCCGCCAGTAACGGCATACGAGCAAAGGACAAAGATATGGCCAAGAAAAGCTCGATCGAGAAGAACAAGCATCGCCAGGAACTGGTGAAGAAGTTCGCCGCCAAGCGTGCCGCCCTCAAGGTCGTCACCAAGGATCAGAGCGCCACGATGGAAGCGCGTTTCCGCGCCCAGCTGGAACTCGCCGAACTGCCGCGCAACGGCTCGAAGGTACGCATCCGCAACCGTTGCGAAGTGACGGGCCGCCCGCGCGCCTATTACCGCAAGCTGAAAATGTCGCGTATCGCGCTCCGGGACCTCGGCAACAACGGCCAGATCCCCGGTATCGTGAAGTCGAGCTGGTAAGGAGTAGTCATCATGTCTTTGTCAGATCCCCTCGGCGATATGCTGACCCGCATCCGCAATGCTATCATGCGGAACAAGTCCTCCTGCTCCACCCCGGCTTCCAAGCTTCGTGGCCGCGTGCTCGACGTCCTGAAGGACGAGGGTTACATCCGCGGCTACACCGAGACCGCTTTCGAGAACGGCAAGTCCGAGTTCGAGATCGAGCTGAAGTACTACGAGGGCGCTCCGGTCATCCGCGAGATCGCCCGCGTGTCGAAGCCTGGCCGCCGCGTCTACGTTTCGGCGAAGACGATCCCGCACATCGCCAACGGCCTCGGCATCTCCGTGCTGTCGACGCCGAAGGGTGTCATGGCCGATCACAATGCTCGCGAGCAGAACGTCGGCGGCGAGATCCTCTGCCGCGTCGTCTGACGCTGCAGGAACTCAACGCGTAGAAACGGACAGGTTCTAAGATGTCTCGTATTGGTAAGAAGCCCATTTCCATCCCTGAGGGCGTCACCGCGTCGGTCGACGGCCAGACGGTGACTGCTAAGGGCACGAAGGGCGAACTCGTTTTTGTCGTGAACGACGAGGTCCTGGTCAAGATGGAGAACGGCGCGATTGCCGTCGAGCCCCGTGACCAGACCAAGACTGCGCGCTCGAAGTGGGGCATGTCCCGCACGATGATCGGGAACATCCTGGTCGGCGTGAAGGGCGGCTTCGAAAAGAAGCTCGAGATCAACGGCGTTGGTTATCGCGCCTCGCTGCAGGGCAAGAACCTGCAGCTGGCACTTGGCTTTAGCCACGATGTGCTCTATCCGGTGCCGGAAGGCATCCAGATCACCGTGCCGAAGCCGACCGAGATCGTGATCAACGGTATCGACAAGCAGCGCGTCGGTCAGGTTGCCGCGGAAATCCGCGAATACCGCGGTCCCGAGCCCTACAAGGGCAAGGGCGTGAAGTACGCTGGCGAAAAGATCGTCCGCAAGGAAGGCAAGAAGAAGTAGGATGGCTACTCAGAAAGAATCCCTCCGGCTTCGCGCAGCGCGCGTCCGCCGCTCGCTGAAGAAGGTCGCCAACGGACGTCCGCGTCTGTCGGTGCACCGTTCTTCCAAGAACATTTACGCTCAGGTCATCGACGATGTCGCCGGTCGCACGCTTGCCTCCGCCTCGACGCTCGACGCCGACCTGCGCAAGGCGCTGAAGACCGGCGCCGATACCGATGCAGCCGCGGCTGTTGGCAAGCTCGTCGCCGAGCGCGCCAAGGAAGCCGGCGTCACCGACGTCGTCTTCGACCGTGGCTCCTTCATCTACCACGGCCGCATCAAGGCCCTGGCGGAGTCGGCTCGCGAAGGCGGGCTGAACTTCTAGCATCGGTCGGCGAGGGCGACTGTCGTCCTCCTGCGTGGAGGACGACAGTCGCTCTTCGCTTGTCGGGCACCTCGTGCCCGCAGCATGACCGCATGCTATTTCGAGCAGGCCAGGTTCAAAGAACCGGCCGATACCCTGGACGCCTCCGGAAAAGAATAAGGATAGGATCATGGCGCCAAGAGACGATCGTAACAATCGCAACGATCGCAACGAGCGGGATGACGGTTTCGTCGACAAGCTCGTCCACATCAACCGCGTCGCCAAGGTGGTGAAGGGCGGACGTCGCTTCGGCTTCGCCGCGCTTGTCGTCGTCGGCGACCTCAAGGGCCGCGTCGGCTTCGGCCACGGCAAGGCTCGCGAAGTGCCTGAGGCGATTCGCAAGGCGACTGAGGCTGCTAAGCGTGACCTGATCTTCGTGCCGCTGCGCGATGGCCGCACGCTGCACCACGACATCGCTG
The DNA here is from genome assembly GCF_055730135.2 of Mesocryomonas lacus. Lineage (NCBI taxonomy): Bacteria > Pseudomonadati > Pseudomonadota > Alphaproteobacteria > Hyphomicrobiales > Aurantimonadaceae > Mesocryomonas > Mesocryomonas lacus. Next base: position 8,837 of record NZ_JBUZWE020000005.1, read on the forward strand.
GCCGCCACGGTGCAGGCAAGGTCTACCTCCGTTCGGCAGAAGCGGGTACCGGCATCATCGCCGGTGGTCCTATGCGCGCCGTGTTCGAGGCCGTCGGCATGCATGACGTCGTCGCCAAATCGCTCGGCTCGTCGAACCCCTACAACATGGTGCGCGCGACGTTCGATGCGCTCAAGGGTTCGATGCATCCGAAGGATGTCGCGTCGCGTCGGGGTATCAAGTACTCCACGCTGCAGGCCCGTCGCCGCGATCTCGTTGGCGCTGAAGATTGATGACAGGGCAGGTCGCTGAGCGGCCTGCGCCTTGAACGAAGGAGCCTATCGATGGCCGATACGAATTCCACGGGCAAGACTGTCACGGTCGAACAGATCGGCAGCCCGACCCGCCGCCCGGTCGAACAGCGCCAGACGCTGGTCGGTCTTGGCCTCAACAAGATGCACCGTCGCCGCACGCTCGAGGACACCGCCTCGGTTCGTGGCATGATTGCCAAGGTCAGCCATCTCGTCCGCGTTGTGGACGAGGCCTGATCCCGAGGAGCACATTTCGATGAAACTGAACGAGATTTCCGATGTGGCCGGCGCCACCCATCAGCGCAAGCGCGTTGGTCGTGGTATCGGCTCCGGCTCGGGCAAGACCGGTGGTCGCGGCGTCAAGGGACAGAAGTCCCGGTCGGGCGTTGCCATCAACGGCTTTGAGGGCGGCCAGATGCCGCTCTATCGCCGCCTGCCCAAGCGCGGCTTTGTGAACATCTTCTCGAAGAAGTTCACGGTCGTCTCGGTTGGCCGCATCCAGGCCGCCATCGACGCGGGCAAGCTCGACGCTTCGAAGACGATCGACATGGCGGCGCTGAAGATTGCCGGCATCGTCAACCGCACCCAGGACGGCGTGCGGATCCTCGGTGGCGGCGAGCTGACCTCCAAGGTCGCGATCTCGGTCGCCGGCGCTTCCAAGGGAGCCGTCGAGAAGATCGAAAAGGCTGGCGGTTCCATCGACCTGCCGGTCGTGGCAGCGGCGGAAGCCGAAGCCTGATCCAGTTCTAAGGCGGAAGGTTATCCTTCCGCCTTTCAGCTTTTTGCGGAGGGCTCTGCCTTTCGCTTGATTGCGATGCCCCTGCCGCTTATCTCGTGGTCCCTCGGGGGAGGGGGCAGTCCTTCCGTACCCCCAGAGGCGATCCGGAGATATCCACAAGATGGCATCGGCTGCGGAACAACTTGCCGCCAATCTAAACTTCTCGGCCTTTTCTAAGGCCGGTGACCTCAAGAAACGCATCTGGTTCACGCTGGGTGCTTTGCTCGTGTACCGACTCGGGACCTATATCCCGTTGCCCGGGATCAATCCCGAAGCGCTGGCCCAGGCCTTCAAGCAGCAGTCGACCGGCATTCTCGGGCTGTTCAACATGTTCGCCGGCGGTGCCGTCGGCCGCATGGCGATCTTCGCCCTCGGCATCATGCCCTACATCTCCGCCTCCATCATCATCCAGCTGATGACCTCGGTCGTCCCGGCGCTGGAGACGTTGAAGAAGGAAGGCGAGCAGGGCCGCAAGGTCATCAACCAGTACACCCGCTACGGAACGGTGCTGCTGGCGCTGGTACAGGCGTACGGCATCGCCGCCGGCCTCGAATCATCTTCTAACATCGTCACCGAACCCGGCACCTTCTTCCGGATCTCGACCGTTCTGACGCTGACCGGCGGCACGATGTTCCTGATGTGGCTGGGCGAGCAGATCACGGCCCGCGGCATCGGCAACGGCATTTCGCTGATCATCTTCGCCGGCATCGTTGCGAATCTCCCGAGCGCCATCGCCAACCTCCTCGAGCTCGGCCGCACCGGCGCGCTGTCGACGGGCATCATCTTGCTCGTCATCATCGTCGCCATCGCCTGCATCGCCGGCATCGTGTTCTTCGAGCGCGCTCAGCGACGTCTTCTGATCCAGTATCCGAAGCGCCAGGTCGGCAACCGGATGTTCCAGGGAGATACCTCGCACCTGCCGCTGAAGCTCAACACCGCCGGCGTCATCCCGCCGATCTTCGCGTCCTCGCTTCTGCTGCTGCCGGTGACCGTGGCGAACTTCGCCAACACCAGCGAGCTGCCGGGCTGGGCCACCGGGATCATCGCTTCGCTCGGCCACGGCCAGCCGCTCTACATGCTGCTCTATGCGGCGATGATCGGCTTCTTTGCCTTCTTCTATACGGCCGTCGTCTTCAATCCGAAGGAGACCGCCGACAATCTGAAGAAGCACGGCGGCTTCATGCCGGGCATCCGTCCGGGCGACCGGACCGCCGATTACATCGACTACGTCCTCACCCGCATCACGGTGATCGGCGCTATCTACCTCATCGTCATCTGTCTATTGCCCGAATTCCTCATATCGGCCGCGGGCGTGCCGTTCTATCTCGGTGGTACGTCTCTGCTGATCGTGGTCAGCGTGACGATGGATACGGTCGCACAGGTGCAAGGTCACCTGCTGGCGCATCAGTACGAAGGTCTCGTCAAGAAGGCGAAGCTTCGTGGGGGGAAACGAGGAGCAAGATGAGGCTGATACTGCTTGGGCCCCCAGGGGCAGGGAAGGGCACGCAAGCCCATCGGCTGATCGAGAAATACGGCATTCCGCAGCTGTCCACCGGGGACATGCTGCGGGCGGCGGTGGCAGCGGAGACGGAAGTCGGGCTGAAGGCGAAAGCCGCGATGGCCTCGGGTGGTCTCGTCTCCGACGAAATCGTCAACGCCATCATCGCCGAGCGGGTCGAACAGCCCGACTGCGCGAACGGCTTCATTCTGGACGGTTACCCGCGCACATTGCAGCAGGCTGATTCGACCCAGGACATGCTGAAGCAGAAGGGCATGGAGCTCGACCACGTGATCGAGATGCGCGTGGATGACGAGATCCTCGTCCACCGGGTTTCCGGCCGCTTCACCTGCGGCAATTGCGGTGCCGTCTACCACGACACCGACAAGAAGCCGAAAGTCGAGGGCGTCTGCGACACCTGCGGTCATTCGAACTTCAAACGTCGTGCCGACGACAATGCCGATACCATGCGGGTTCGGCTGCGAGCCTACTACCGGGAGACTTCACCCCTGGTCGGCTACTACCACTGCAAGGGCATTCTCAGTTTCGTCGACGGTATGAAGCCGATCGACGAGGTCTCGGAAGACATTGCTGCCATCATTACCTGAAAGCCGACTCGGTTGACTTGAGATAGCTTTCTCCGTTATATCCCGCGCCTATTCGCGATAGATTTTGCGATCGGTGCGGGCTTCCCTTGGGAGCACGGTGCCGGTCGCATTCGCTTACCGGCTTCTGTTCCTTGACTGACAAGGGCGTTGGAGCCCCCCATACAAGGAGAATACGGACTTGGCCCGTATCGCTGGCGTTAACATTCCGACCAACAAGCGCGTGATCATCGCGCTTCAGTACATCCACGGCATCGGCCCGACCTTCGCGAAGGAAATCGTCGAGAAGGTCGGTCTTGGTCTCGAGCGTCGGGTCAACGACCTGACCGACGGCGAAGTCCTGCAGATCCGCGAGATGATCGACCGTGACTACCAGGTCGAGGGCGATCTTCGCCGCGAGACCTCGATGAACATCAAGCGTCTGATGGACCTCGGCTGCTACCGCGGCCTGCGTCACCGTCGCGGCCTTCCGGTCCGCGGTCAGCGCACCCACACCAATGCCCGCACCCGCAAGGGGCCTGCCAAGGCCATCGCCGGCAAGAAGAAGTAATCAACCCGACCAGACACGGCGCGCCACAGGGCGCGTCGTTGGTGGAGCCGCTGGCATTACGGCGGTGTAGAGATCTCAGGAAAGTACCGATATGGCCAAGGAACAGCGCATTCGCCGCCGCGAACGCAAGAACATCTCGTCGGGCGTCGCCCACGTGCAGTCGACTTTCAACAACACGCTGATCACCATCACCGACGCGCAGGGCAACACGATTGCCTGGTCGTCCGCTGGCGCGCAGGGCTTCAAGGGTTCGCGTAAGTCGACCCCGTTCGCTGCCCAGATCGCTGCCGAGGATGCCGCCAAGAAGGCGCAGGAGCATGGCATGCGGACGTTGGAAGTCGAAGTCGCGGGCCCCGGTTCGGGCCGCGAGTCGGCGCTTCGCGCCCTGCAGGCCGCCGGCTTCACGATCACCTCGATCCGTGATGTCACCCCGATCCCGCACAACGGCGTTCGCCCACGCAAGCGTCGGCGCGTCTAAGGCCTCTACGGTTCGTCGTGCTCTGCCGTCCCTCTCAGGAGGGGCGGCTTTGTCGCGACGGGGCGCGCCGCTTCCTTCCAGAAGGATGCCGCGCGGCAGACCGTTTCATATCCAGAGGATCCGGTGTTCGGTTGGGGTCAACCGATTTCCGGATCTTCTCGGCCCTCCGAAGAGGGCGCCGCTCTCTTCGATCAGATCTATCGCCACGATTGGATGGTGGCGAGGTAACTGAAAGGCGAATGCCATGATTTCCAGCAACTGGCAGAATCTCACCAAGCCCAACCAGGTCGTCTTCAAAAGCGGCGGCAGCCGCACGAAGGCGTCCCTGACCGCGGAGCCCCTGGAGCGCGGCTTCGGCCTGACGCTCGGCAATGCCCTGCGCCGCGTGCTTCTCTCCTCGCTCCAGGGTGCGGCCGTCACCGCGATCCAGATCGATGGCGTCCTGCACGAGTTCTCGTCGATTCCGGGCGTGCGCGAAGACGTCACCGACATCGTCCTGAACGTGAAGGAAATCGCCATCGGCATGCAGGGCGAAGGCCCGAAGCGGATGGTCCTGCGTAAGTCCGGTCCTGGCATCGTGCGCGCCGGCGACATCCAGACCGTTGGCGACATCGAGATTCTGAACCCCGACCACGAGCTCTGCACCCTCGACGAGGGCGCCGAGATCCGGATCGAGTTCACCGTCAACACCGGCAAGGGCTACGTCCCGGCCGACCAGAACCGCGCCGAAGACGCGCCGATCGGCCTTATCCCGGTCGACTCGCTCTTCTCGCCGGTGAAGAAGGTGTCCTACAAGGTCGAGGCGACCCGCGAGGGCCAGGACCTCAACAAGGACAAGCTCACCATGCAGATCGAGACCGATGGCTCGATCACCGGTGAGGACTCGGTCGCCTATGCCGCGCGCATCCTGCAGGACCAGCTGTCGATCTTCGTGAACTTCGAGGAGCCGCAGCGCGAGACCCGCGGTGCCGAGGAGCACATCGCAGAGCTCGCCTTCAACCCGGCCCTCCTTAAGAAGGTGGACGAGCTCGAGCTGTCGGTCCGTTCGGCCAACTGCCTGAAGAACGACAACATCGTCTACATCGGCGACCTCATCCAGAAGACCGAGGCGGAAATGCTCCGCACCCCGAACTTCGGCCGCAAGTCGCTGAACGAGATCAAGGAAGTGCTGGCCTCGATGGGCCTGCACCTCGGCATGGAAGTCAGCGCCTGGCCGCCGGAGAACATCGACGATCTGGCCAAGCGCTACGAAGACCAGTACTAGGACCTCATATCCCGCCGTCTAAGGACGGCGGGATTGTATGCCCCGCCTTGGGAGGCGGGTTCTGACAGACTGCCCAATCATTCAAAGGCACATGCACATCGCCCTAGGGCGTGGATGCGAGGATGCCGTCCCCCGGTGAATATGCCGGCCCTTTCGAAGGAATACACCCATGCGTCACGGAAGCCGCGGCCGTAAACTCAATCGTACCGCCGAACACCGCAAGGCGATGTTCGCCAACATGGTGGCCTCGCTGATCCTGCACGAGCAGATCGTCACCACTCTGCCGAAGGCGAAGGATCTTCGCCCGATCATGGAAAAGATGATCACCCTCGGCAAGCGCGGCGATCTCCATGCCCGTCGCCAGGCCATCTCAAAGGTTCGCGACGAGACCTGCATCAAGAAGCTCTTCGACACCCTCGCGCCGCGTTACGCCGAGCGCCAGGGCGGCTACTGCCGCGTCCTGAAGGCCGGCTTCCGTCGCGGCGACAACGCCCCGATGGCCGTCATCGAGTTCGTCGACCGCAACCCGGAAGCCCGCGGCCAGATCGACCGCGACCGCGTCGAGGCCGAAGCGGCTGCCGAGGCGTAATCGCCTTACTTTCTAGACCATGACGAAGGGCCCTTTGCGGGGCCCTTTTTCGTTTCAGCGCCGGTCTCCGTGGCAACGCGGATCTTAGTAACCCTTAAGGGCCTCCATTCCCCGACATGACGCGCCGACGCAGAGACACAGCATGATTCGCAAGATGTACGACTGGGCCATGCGCATGGCCAATCACCGCCACGCGCTGTCGGTGCTGTTCGGGGTCAGCTTTGCCGAGAGCTCGTTCTTCCCGATCCCGCCCGACGCCATGCTGGTGCCGATGGTCATGGCCAATCCACGCCGTGCTTGGCTCTTCGCGTTCATCTGCACGCTTGGCAGTGTCCTCGGCGGGCTTCTCGGCTACGCGCTCGGCTCGGTGTTCTACGAGACGATTGGTCACCGCATCATCGAGTTCTACCATCTGCAGGCACAGGCTGACCATTTCCGGACGCTCTATGCCGATTACGGGGCGGAGATCATTCTCCTGAAGGGACTGACGCCGATCCCGTTCAAGCTGGTGACCATCGCGTCGGGTCTGGCGGCCTATCCGCTGCTGCCCTTCGTCATCCTCAGCACGATCACCCGCGGTGCGCGATTCTTCCTAATTGCCGGCCTTTTGCGCTGGAAGGGCGAAACGGCGCGCCTGTTCATCGAGAAGCACCTCGAACGAATCACGCTGGCGTTTCTCGCCATCATCGTCCTTGGCTTTGCCGCCTTCGTCTATTTCGCCTGATCCAAAAATGACGGACATTCGCATGACCGCAGACCGAGTCCTCCTGACGGGGGCATCTGGTTTCGTTGCCCAGCACATCCTCCTCAGGCTGCTGGCGGAAGGGTATGCCGTTCGCGCCACCGTGCGGACCGCCGCGAAGGCCGAGCGGCTTCGGCAGATGCTGGCGGAGCAGGGGGCAGACGCATCGCGCCTGGAATTTGCCGAACTTGACCTGCTCGCCGAGGCCGGCTGGGGCGCGGCGATGGCCGGCTGTCGTTTCGTCCTGCACACCGCCTCGCCGCTTCCGGCGCGCCTTCCGCGCGACCGTTTCGCACTGGTGCCAGCGGCACGCGACGGAACGCTGCGGGTGGTCGACGCAGCCATCCGGGCGAGCGTCGAGCGGCTGGTCCTCACCTCGTCGGTCGCCGCCATCTACTATGGTCATCCGGACCAGGCAGGGCGGCGCTTCACCGAGGCGGACGTTACCGACACCGAATCGCCGCTCACCTCGGCCTATGCGCTGTCGAAGACGCTGGCGGAGCAAGCGGCCTGGTCGCGCATTGGCGGGACGGCACTGGAACTCGCGGTCATCACCCGTCCGTCGTCCTCGGTCCCTTGCTGGCGCCGGAGGTCACGACTTCGACCTCGCTGATCCGGATGATGCTGCGCGGACGCCTGCCGCTGGTGCCGAACGTGTCCCTTGGCCTCGTCGATGCCCGCGATGTCGCCGAGGCGCACGTCCGGGCGATGACGGTCGAAGAAGCAGCGGGGAGGCGGTTCATCGTCTCCGGCGGTTCACGGTCTTTGTGGGAGATCGGCGAGGCCCTGGCTCGGGTTTTCCCCAGCTATCGCTGGAGGCTGCCACGCGGCGTCCTGCTGGATGGCCTCGTGCGTGCGGCAGCTGTCGTCATGCCCCCGGCGCGGCAGATCGTACCGGAACTCGGGGCCGCCAAAGTGCTGGTGACAGAGGCTGCGGAGCGCATTCTCGGCCTGTCCTTCCGCAACCCGGAGCAGGCGATCGCGGCAACGGCTCGGTCACTCGTCGAGCAGAAGCTAGCCTGATCGGATCGGGGTAAGCGGACAGGCGAAACTGTGCCTTCGGTGCCACGCAGCCCGTCGTTTGCAGACTGTTGCAGCGCCGGTACAGCCGTCGCTGCGCCGTTGTGCGATATCCCCGCTCGACCCGGACGCATCTAAATTTTGAAAAGTCTGCAACCAAAGATAGGGCATGGCATTTTCATGTCGACAATCGGACAGAAGGCCACGAAATGTGGCCGGTTTACGCGGATTAAATGATTCAAATGCAAGATGCTGCCACTGAACTCAAAACGAGCGAACTGTCCATGCGCCGCACTCTTCTGACCCTTCTCGGCGCCATCGGCGCGTTCGGCGTGCTGACCGCAAGCTATGCGACCGCCGACCTTCCGAACCCTGCTTCGGCGGCGACGATCTCGCAGACCGCATCGGCGCGCTAGTCTAGTTGCTGCCATCTGTTGGCATGCCTGTGAAAGGGGTCGCTTTGCGGCCCCTTTTTCGTTGCAATGGCATGGCGTATCGGGGCCTGAAGGCGATGTCGGTGTCCGACGTCGGATAATGAGAGCTGAACCCGTGAAAAAGCTTCTTCTGATCAGTGCAGCTTCCTTGGTGATTGCCGTTCCCGTCGCGACCGCCGCCTCGAGCGATGGCTGGCTTGGAGGGCTGTTATCCGGCCGCACGGAGGTTGCCCAGAATACCGCGCCTCCGGCGACGCCGGTGCCGGTCAAGCCGCTGACCTCGGCGACCGCCGTCCCGTCCAGCCCGTCCGAAATCAAGCTGTCCTTTGCGCCCTTGGTGAAGGCCGGCGCGCCCGCAGTGGTCAACGTCTACGCCGCGCGGGAAGTCACGCCGCAGCGCTCGCCCTTCGCCAATGATCCCTTCTTTGAGCAGTTCTTCGGCCGCCAGTTGCCGCAGCAGCGCCCGCGCGTCCAATCTTCGCTCGGCTCCGGCGTCATCGTCGACGCCTCCGGCATCATCGTCACCAACAACCACGTGGTGGCCGATGCGGACGAGGTGAAGGTCGCGCTGAGCGATGGCCGCGAATACCAGTCGAAGATCCTGATGCGGGACGAGCGGGCCGATCTTGCCGTCCTGAAGATCGACGACGACAAGCCATTCCCGGCGATGCCAATCGCCGATTCGGATGCGCTCGACATCGGCGACCTCGTGCTCGCGATCGGCAATCCCTTCGGCATCGGCCAGACCGTGACCAATGGTATCGTCTCGGCGCTGGCGCGCACGCATATCGGCGTCAAGGATTTCGGCTACTTCATCCAGACGGATGCGGCGATCAATCCCGGCAATTCCGGCGGCGCGCTGATGGACATGCGCGGCCAGCTGGTGGGCGTCAACACCGCGATCTTCTCGCGTTCGGGCGGCTCCAACGGCATCGGCTTCGCCATTCCCTCGAACATGGTGCGCGTCTTCGTCGAGGCCGCCAAGAAGGGCGGGCGGTTCGAGCGTCCGTTCATCGGCGCGAGCTTTACGCCGGTCACCCCGGATGTCGCCGAGGCGCTGGGTCTGGAACTGCCGTCGGGCGCCCTGGTGCAGGACGTCGTCGACAGCGGCCCTGCCGGTGCGGCGGGACTGAAGGCCGGCGACGTCGTCCTGGCGATGGACGGCTTCCCGATCGGCGATCCCGATGCGCTCGGCTACCGCCTGGCGACGTCGGGCATCGGCAGGAGCGTGAAGCTCGACGTTCTCTCCGCCGGCAAGCGGGAGGAACTGGCGATGGCGCTCGAGGTCGCGCCGGAGGTGCCGGCCCGCGATGTGAAGATCCTCGAAGGCGAGACGCCGTTCTCGGGCGCGACCGTTGCCAACCTGTCGCCGCGCGTCGCCGACGAGCTGGACTTGGCACCCACGTTGAAGGGCGTGGTCGTGACCGAGGTGGCCGAACGCTCCTTTGCCGCCCGTTTCGGCTTGCAGCCGAAGGATGTGATACTGACGCTGAACGGCAAGGACGTCACCTCGACCGAGATGCTCGAAGGGATGGCGCAGAACACGCGCCGCGGCTGGAAGTACGAGATCGAGCGTGACGGCAAGACATTGCGGCAGGTCGTCCGCTAACACGGGGTTGGGGCAGGCGGCATGAGCGATCTCTTTGGGGCGGTGAAGCAGCCGGACGGGCAGGCGGCACGCCCCGATCGACCGGGCATGCCGGAGCCCGCCCGACCGCTCGCCGACCGGCTCCGCCCGAAGACGCTGGACGAGGTCGTCGGCCAGGAACATCTGACCGGTCCGACCGGCGTCATGACCCGGATGCTGTCGACCGGCACGCTCGGCTCGATGATCTTTTGGGGGCCGCCGGGCACCGGCAAAACAACCGTCGCGCGGCTGCTGGCCGGGCAGGTGGACTTCGCCTTCGAGCAGATTTCGGCTATCTTCTCAGGGGTCGCCGACCTCAAAAAGGTGTTCGAGGCCGCGCGCCTGCGCCGCTCCAACGGGCGCCAGACCCTGCTCTTCGTCGACGAGATCCACCGCTTCAACCGCGCCCAGCAGGACAGTTTCCTGCCGGTGATGGAGGACGGCACCGTCGTCCTCGTCGGCGCGACGACGGAGAACCCGTCCTTCGAGCTCAACGCCGCTCTTTTGTCGCGCGCCCGGGTTTTGACCTTCCATCCGCACGATGCGACCAGCCTTGCCCAGCTCGTCGCCCGCGCCGAGGCGATCGAGGACCGCGCGCTGCCGCTCGACGCGGCGGCGCGGGAAGTCCTGCTCCGCCTTGCCGACGGCGACGGCCGTGCCATCCTGACGCTCGCCGAGGAGGTCTGGCGTGCGGCCCGGCCCGGCGAGGTGTTCGATGCCACCGAGCTCCAGACCATCGTCCAGCGCCGCGCGCCGGTCTACGACAAGGGCCAGGACGGCCACTACAACCTGATCTCGGCGCTGCACAAATCCGTCCGCGGCTCGGATCCGGACGCCGCACTCTACTACCTCTGCCGCATGCTCGACGCCGGCGAGGACCCGCTCTATCTCGGCCGCCGCCTGGTGCGGATGGCGTCGGAGGACATCGGCCTTGCCGACCCGCAGGCGCTGGTCATCGCCAGCGCCGCCAAGGACGCCTACGACTATCTCGGCTCGCCGGAGGGCGAGCTGGCGCTGGCGCAGGCGACCGTCTACCTAGCCACCGCCCCAAAATCCAACGCCGTCTACACCGCCTATAAGGCCGCGATGCGCGCCGCCAAGGAGAACGGCTCGCTGCTGCCGCCCAAGCACATCCTCAACGCCCCGACCAAGCTGATGAAGGGCGAGGGCTACGGCACCGGCTACCGCTACGACCACGACCAGCCCGACGCCTTCTCCGGCCAGGACTACTTCCCCACCGAACTCGGCCGACAGAGCTTCTACCGCCCGGTCGAGCGCGGCCTAGAAGCGACGCTGAAGAAGCGCATGGACCATTGGGCACGGCTCCGGGTGGAGCGGGGCGAGGCGTAGGGTTGGGGCAGGGCGCTGGGCAGGGGTATGTCCGGGCGGGGCCGGAGTAGGTGCCGCGGTTGAGAGTGTGTGCGGATGCGGGTGAGGTGCGGATATAGAGAAGGTGCGGATCGGAATAAGTGGTGTGGAGTAAGTCCGGGTGGGGCAGGTGCCGGTTCGGAATAGCTGCTGAAACGACCAACGCCGAGCTAGACAGGGCCCAAACCTCTCAGCTTCGTCATCCCGGACTTGATCCGGGATCCATTCCAAGCCGTTGAACGCGCTCTTTCCGGTGGACATTCCCCTTCTGAAGCGGACCATCTGATTCGAGCGTAGAGGAATGGATCCCGGGTCAAGCTCGGGGTGACGAAGCTGAAGGGTTGGCCACACCCCGGATACCTAAACCATAGGTTAGAGTGACAAAGCGGAGAGGTCCACCGCGATACCGTTCCCAGCGGATCAAGTCCGGGATGGCAAAGCTAGGGGGGCAGCCGCAATTCCCACTCCCCAACCCCCTCCCTTCGTTCGACAGCCCCGCGATCAGCCGCTAAACCTCGCCCGCCCAAAACCCCGAGAACCACTCCATGCTGCGCCAAATCATCCTCGTCGCCGTTGGTGGTGCCGTCGGCTCCGTCGCCCGTCACCTCGTCGGCGTGGCCAGCCTGCGCCTCTTCGGTCCGGGCTTTCCCTACGGCACGCTGATCGTCAACCTCGTCGGCGCCTTCGTCATGGGCGTCTTCATCGAGATCCTCGCGCGGCGCTTCGGCGGATCGACCGATCTGCGTCTGCTGATCGCCACCGGCGTGCTCGGCGGCTTCACCACTTTCTCGTCCTTTGCCCTCGACACGGCGGTGCTCTGGGAGCGCGGCGAGCTGGTTTCGAGCTTCGTCTATGTCGCCGTGACGCTCATTCTCGGCCTTGCCGCGCTCTTTCTCGGTCTCGGTCTCGCGCGAAACTTCGCCTGATGCTATCTGCAGGGCTAACGAAGAAGGTGTTAAGCGCATGGCGGTGGTCGAACAGATAAAGGTCGAAGAGGACGAAGCGGGGCTTCGCCTCGACCGCTGGTTCAAGCTGCACTATCCCGGGCTCGGTTTCGGCCACCTGCAGAAGCTCTTGCGCTCCGGCCAGGTCCGGGTCGATGGCGGCCGGGTGAAGTCGGACACGCGCATCGCGCCGGGCCAGATGGTGCGCATCCCGCCGATCGGCGCGGACGCCGCGCGCGGCAAGACCGCGCCGCTGACGACCAACCTGATGAAGGGCCGCGAGGACGACGACGTCCTGCGCCAGATGCTGATCTACGAGGACGAGAAGGTGCTCGTCTTCAACAAGCCCGCCGGCCTTGCCGTGCAGGGCGGCTCGGGCATCGCCCGCCATGTCGACGACATGCTGGAGGCCTGGCGCAACAAGCGCGGCGAGAAGCCGAGGCTCGTCCACCGGCTCGACCGCGACACCTCCGGCGTCCTCGTCGTCGCCCGCACGCGGAGCGCTGCGGTGTTCCTCACCAAGATGTTCCGCGAGCGCGACACCAAGAAGACCTATTGGGCGATCGTTAAGGGCGTGCCGGTCCCGAAGGAGGGGCGGATCTCGACCTACCTCGTCAAGGAGGAGACGCCGGACGGCGACCGCATGCGCGTCGCCAAGCACGGCGACCGCGGCGCCGACCACGCGCTGTCGAACTACCGCGTCATCGACCAGGCCGCACAGAACTTCGCCTGGGTCGAGTTCGAGCCCTATACCGGCCGCACCCACCAGCTGCGCGTCCATGCCGCCCATATCGGCATCCCGATTCTCGGCGATCCCAAATACTTCGAGCACGACACCAACTGGGACTATCCCGGCGGCGTGCAGAAGCGCCTGCACCTCCACGCCCGGCGCATCGCCATCCCGCATCCCGATGGCGGCGTGATCGAGCAGATGGCGCCGCTGCCGCCGCACATGGTGCAGACCTTCAACCTCTTCGGCTTCGACGAGTCGCAGACCGGTGACTGAGATGAAGCTCGTCCTCTTCGACTGCGACGGTACGCTGGCGGACAGTTTCGGCCTGATCTGCGAGGCGATGCGGCTGACCTTCCTCGAGCACGGCCTTGCTGCGCCTGAGGATGCCGCGACGCGCGCGATCATCGGCCTGTCGCTGCACACGGCGATCCAGGATCTCGCACCAACGGCGCCGCCAGCGCTGATCGAGGCGATGGTCGCGAGCTACCGCACGAACTTCCGCGCCACCCGGGAGGATCCGGCGTTTCGCGAGGCGCTGTTTGCCGGCATCAAGCCAATGCTGGACGATCTGGTTCGCCGCAAGGATGTCCGGCTCGGTCTCGTCACCGGCAAGACCCGGCGCGGCGTCGATGCGGTGGTGTCGGCGCATGCGCTGGAGGGCATGTTCAAGGCCATCCGCACGGCTGATGACTGCCCATCCAAGCCGCATCCCGCGATGGTGCTGGAGTGCTGCGCCGAGCTCCGCATCGATCCGGCCGCGACGATCGTCGTCGGCGATGCCATCCACGACATCGGCATGGCGCTCGCCGCCGGCGCCGAGGCGATCGGCGTGCCCTGGGGCGCCGCCTCGCCGGAAATGCTGCTGGATGCTGGTGCCGCCCGCATTGCCGCCGACGTTCCCGATCTCGCCGCGCTCCTCGACGCCTGGATCGACGGACGCTGGTCGCCCGATCAGGCGGCCTTCGCCTGATCCCGTTCCCCTGACCGCCTGAGAAGACCCGATGTCCGATACCCCGAAGATCAGCCGCCCCGAGCTGCCGAAGCGCTTTTACACGGACGTCACCGTCTCCGCGGTCGAGGCGAGCGCTCCGGGCGAGCCAAGCTCACCGGGCGAGCCGAGCTCACCGGGCGAGGGCGGGTTCACTGTCCTGCTCGACGGCCGGACGCTGCGCACGCCGTTGCGGCGGCCGCTGATCGTTCCGGCGCAGCGTCTTGCCGAAATCCTGGCAGCCGAATGGGCGGCGCAGGGCGAACGGATCGACCCCGCCACGATGCCGATGACCCGCCTCGCCAGCACGGTCATCGATGGTGTCGCCGACGACACAGCGGGCGTGCGCGCCGATCTCGCCGGCTATGTCGAGACCGACATGCTCTACTACCGCGCCGGCTATCCCGACCGGCTGGTCGAGCGCCAGCGCGCGCTGTGGGATCCGGTGGTCGCCTACGCCGAAAGCCGGCTCGGCGCGCGCTTCCTGCTGGCCGAGGGGGTGATGCATGTCGCCCAGCCGCCATCCTCCATAGCGGCTTTCCGTGCGTGGATCGATGCGGTCGAGCATCCGTTTGTGGTCGCCGCGCTGCACCAGATGACGACGCTGACCGGCTCGGCGCTGCTGCCCTACGCTTTTGCCGAGGGCCATCTGGACCTCGACGAGACCTGGGCCGCCGCGCATGTCGATGAGGACTGGAACATCGGCCTCTGGGGCACCGACGCCGAAGCCGAGGCCCGCCGCGCCAACCGCTTCGCCGACATGCGCACCGCCGCCGAGGTACTCGCAGCGCTGAAGGTCGGCCGAGCGGCCTAAGCCTTAAGTCCGCCGCGGTTCGAGCCCGTCGGAGCCCGACAGCGGCGGCGCGCCGTGCCCGGCGTTGAAGGCCGCGAGCAGGGGCCTCGACCAGGCGATAACCTGAAGTCCCACGACCGCGCTGACCACCGCCAGCATCGGCAGAGTGAGGAAGGTCGCCAGGAACAGGTCGTCACCGTAATTGCCGAACACCCGGCGAAAGGCGATGCCGCTGAACTCGAACAGGATGGCATGGCTGCAGAAGATGAAGAACGTATAGGGTTCGAGCCAGGTGCAGAAGCCGGCGAAGGATGACCTGCGCACCCATTCCGTCAGACGCCAGAACGCCGCGGCCATCGTGATTCTCAACAGGATATCGAGGCTTGTGCGCAGGCTATCGTTCATCTCGCCGATCGGGACGCGGTCGATGCGCAGAGTGAGGTAGATGGCGGCCATTACGAGGAGGCCCCAGGAGAGCGGACGGGCCATGCGGTCGATGGCCGCCTCGTCATTTCCTGCCACCCGCACCCACATGCCGACCGCGAAAAACAGCAACAGCGAGGGCCGCTGCAGGATCATCAGCGGATCGCCGAGCATGGTGAAGGCCAGGAGTGCGATCATCGTCGCCAGAGGCTTGCGCTGAAGGCCGAACAGCACCACCGGCGCCAGCAGAACGCAGACGAAGAGATCCCGCAGAAACCAAAGCGGCACCACCGCCGGCCACTCGGTCAGCGCCAGAAGCGCATTGCCAAGGCCCAGCGGCGTTAGATCCGGCAGGTTGTCCCATTTGCCGGTGAGGATGCCGTAGACGACCAGCAGCGCCAACATCACGAGGTTCCATGCGACCAGCGGCACGACCAGCGTCTTGAACTTCGACGCATACAGCTGCCGGGCCCCGAGCTTGCTGTAGGTCGACACGATGAGATAGCCGGACACTAGGCTCAGCAGCGACACCGAGCTGAGGCCGATGATCCTGGTCATCAAGAAGTAGAAGATGTCGAAGGCGCCCGCACTGCGGAGATAGACGTTGTCGGCGACGCCTTGCGGCACGTGCACGAAGGTCATGCAGACGATGCACATCGCACGGGCGATGCGGATCCGGTCGGAGAACGACGACCGAATTTTCGGCGTGGATTTCGGCAGGCCGGAAGCGGCAATCGCGCTCATGGGTGCGCCTTTCACATCTGACGCCCATGCAAGACCCGGTCGCGGCTCCTGCAGGGTTTGTTCCGGAGTGGGGGACAGGCGTGCCCCCGAACACCTCGCCTCGTCCGCTCTACGGACGAAGACCAAGATAATGACAAGGTCTAATTACTAATTGCTGCAGTGCGACATGGCCAGCCCAAAGTTGCGAATTGGCTCGTTTCGTTACCCCAAAGATCTCCGCGCCATTGATGCTCTCCGGTGCAAGTCTTTGAGATCGCGAGAGAATGCGCCGATCTTCTTGTGCCCGCATCAGCGTGGATCTGGCGCAAAGGCGTGCCCATTTGAATCGATCAGTAGGCCGAAAGTAGAGATCCAGCGAGGCTGCTGCCCCGTTCCGGGCCCTTGAGGCCCATGCTAGACCGACGGAGTCTAACTGCTGGGGCTCTGCCATGAAGGACGTCATCGTCGAACTCGAACGCCGCCGCGAGCGCGCTCGCCAGGGCGGTGGCGCGCAACGGATCGAGGCCCAGCATGCCAAGGGCAAGCTGACGGCGCGCGAGCGCCTAGCGGTCTTCCTCGACGAGAACTCCTTCGAGGAGTTCGACATGTTCGTCGAGCACCGCTCTACCGATTTCGGAATGGAGGAGAGCCGCATCGCCGGCGACGGCGTCGTCACCGGCTGGGGCACGGTCAACGGGCGCACCGTCTTCGTCTTCGCCAAGGATTTCACCGTCTTCGGCGGCTCGCTGTCGGAAGCGCACGCCGAGAAGGTGCAGAAGATCCAGGACATGGCGCTGCGCAACCGGGCGCCGATCATCGGCTTCTACGATGCCGGCGGCGCGCGCATCCAGGAGGGCGTCGCCGCGCTCGGCGGCTATGCCGAGATTTTTCAGCGCAACGTGCTGGCCTCCGGCGTCATCCCGCAGATCTCGGTGATCATGGGCCCTTGCGCCGGCGGCGACGTGTACTCGCCGGCGATGACCGACTTCATCTTCATGGTCCGCGACACCAGCTACATGTTCGTCACCGGCCCCGACGTCGTGAAGACCGTCACCAACGAGACCGTGACTGCCGAGGAACTCGGCGGCGCCTCGGTGCACACGCGCAAATCCTCGATCGCCGACGGCGCCTATGACAACGATGTCGAGGCGCTGCTCGAGATGCGCCGCCTCGTCGACTTCCTGCCGGCCTCCAACACCGCGGCGGTACCCGAACTGCCGTTCACCCAGTCGGCGACCGAGATCGACCTGTCGCTGGACACGCTGATCCCGGACAGTGCCAACAAGCCCTACGACATGAAGGAGCTGGTCCGCAAAACGCTCGACGAGGGCGACTTCTTTGAGATCCAGGAGGCCTTCGCCGCCAACATCGTCACCGGCTTCGGCCGGATCGAGGGGCGCACCGTCGGCGTCGTCGCCAACCAGCCGATGGTGCTGGCTGGCGTCCTCGACTCCGACGCCTCGCGCAAGGCTGCCCGCTTCGTGCGCTTCTGCGACTGCTTCTCGATCCCGCTCGTCACCTTTGTCGACGTGCCCGGCTTCCTGCCCGGCACGGCGCAGGAGCAAGGCGGGCTCATCAAGCACGGCGCGAAGCTGCTGTTCGCCTATGCCGAGGCGACGGTGCCGAAGGTCACCGTCATCACCCGCAAGGCCTTCGGCGGGGCCTATGACGTGATGGCATCGAAGCACCTGCGCGGCGACGTCAACTATGCCTGGCCGACGGCGCAGATCGCGGTGATGGGCGCGCGCGGCGCGGTCGAGATCATCTACCGCCGCGACCTCGCCGACACCGACAAGATCGCCGCCCTCACCAAGGCCTACGAGGACCGCTTCCTCTCGCCGTTCGTCGCCGCCGAGCGCGGCTATGTCGACGAGGTCATCCTGCCGCACTCCACCCGCAGAAGGGTCTCGCGCGCGCTCGCCATGCTGCGCAACAAGGATTTGAAGAACCCCTGGAAGAAGCACGACAACATCCCGCTGTGAGGGGATAGTGGGGCGTTACCTGCGATCGCGCCTGAACGGCCCGACTGGCGGCATCGGCGTTTGGACGGCCCGGCCGTCCACGACCTCGATCACCGTTCGGCTGCCGTCCCATGCCATCAGGACATGCTGACCTGGCCGGGCCCGCAGAATTGTGTCGGCTATGTCGTCGGCCCGTCCGAGGATGTCGGGCTGCCTGTTATGGGGAAGCGCGACGATTGCCAGGCCTCTGCCGGAAAGGTTCTGCTGGCTCGCGATGTTCTTGTCGTTGGTCAGAAGAACTGAAAAGCCGAGCCTCTCAAGCAGGGCAATCAACTGCCCGTTCCGAATGCCGAACCACTCACGCGGGAAGCGGCTCGCATCGATGCCGAGGTCTGTGAGCGCCGGGACGAGACGGCGCGGCACGCCTTCGTCGAGCATTACCTTCATGCCGCGGCAGCGGGCCGGATGAGGGCGGACGACGTCAGCTCCAGCACCCGGATCACATCGCTGCGGCAGAGCGACTCGTAGTCTTCCAGGATCTCATCGACGGTCATCCCGTCCGCGAGGTTTTCGAAAAGCACTTCGACCGGCACCCTCGTGCCGCGAAAGACAAGCGCACCGCCCATGATCTCGGGATCAGCGGTAAGGAGATCGTTCAGGCTCGGCTGCTGATCCATGGCAGTTCTCCGGGAATGTTGAACCTTCCCTTGAACCTACGCCCTGAGGGCAGCCGTTTCAAATCAAGCTGCGCGATGCTTAGATTCCCGCGAACCAGTCGTAGCCGTTGTCCTCCCAGTAGCCGCCGCGGCCGGAGCCGAAGCCGGCGAAGCTGTCGACGAGTTCGATGCCGGCGATGTATTTCGACATCTTGTAGCCGAGCTGGCGCTCGACCCGCACGCGCAGCGGCGCGCCGTTGGCGACCGGCAGCGTTTGACCGTTGAGGCCGTAGGCGAGGATCGTCTGGGCATGATGGGCGTCGACGAGATCAATCGAGCCGTAGAACTGCACCGGCCCGGTGAAGCTGACGCCATAGCTGTCGAAGCAGTGGAAGACGACGAAGCGCGCCTCGGGCTTCACGCCGGCGGCGTCGAGGATGGGGCCGAGCGGCGTGCCCGTCCATTTGGCGATGCAGCTCCAGCCCTCGACGCAGTCGTGCCGGGTGATCTGGGTTCGCGCCGGCATCGCCCGGATTTCGTCCAGCGACAGGCTCAGCGGCTTCTCCAC
Source organism: Mesocryomonas lacus (assembly GCF_055730135.2). Taxonomy (NCBI): domain Bacteria; kingdom Pseudomonadati; phylum Pseudomonadota; class Alphaproteobacteria; order Hyphomicrobiales; family Aurantimonadaceae; genus Mesocryomonas; species Mesocryomonas lacus. The sequence goes on from NZ_JBUZWE020000005.1 coordinate 27,869, forward strand.
CAGCCCGGTAACGGACAGGCGATAGTCCTTGTAATTGTTGGAAACGTGCGTGAGGTAGGCCTCGTCCTGCGGATCGGTCGAGCCGTTCGGGCGCTGCGGCTGGCGGATCTCGCTCTCGGAGAACTCGGTGGCGAGGTTGTCGCTGCCGAGGAGCAGGCGCTGCGCCCGGTAGGTCAGCGAATTGGCGTATTCGAGCACGCTGCGCACATCGCTGCGGCCGGCAATATCGAAGCAGCCGCTGAGCGGCGCAGCGGCGGCGACCACGGCAGAGCCGGTGAGGAAGCGGCGGCGGGAAAGCTGCAGGGCGGCCATTACTTTGCCTCCGGATCGGTGCGGTACCAGCCGGTGACGATCGAGCGCAGCTCGTTCAGGGGGCCAGCGGCGATCACCATGAGAATGTGAACGACGAAGAACAGGACGAGCGCCAGCATCACCAGGAAGTGGATCGTGCGGGCCGTCTGGCGGCCGCCGAAGACGTCGACCAGCCAAGGCGCGAAGGCGTTCATGCCCGGCGACATCGTGAGCCCGGTCAGGATCATCAACGGCAGTGCCACCAGCAGCACGCCGGCATAGGACAGTTTCTGCAGGACGTTGTATCTCCGGCCGTGGTGGAAGCGCAGCCGTGCGTGGTCGGCGACGTCCTGCGGCAGCTGCCGCAGATCGGTCGGCGTCGGCACCACGTCGCGGCGGAAGTGTCCGTTGACGAGACTCGCCACCAGCCAGACCAGCAGCGTCGCGACCAGAATCCAGGCGAAGAAGAAATGCACCACGCGCCCGGTGCCAAGGTCGCGGTAGGAGGGGATGGTCATCCAGCCCGGAAAGGTCTTGCCCTCGAGATTGCCGTCGACCCAGATAGCGCCGAGCCAGCCGGTGGTGTCGAAGCGGTAGCCGAAGATTTCGGTGACGCCCCGCATGTTCGGCCCGTCGAAGCCGGCGCCGATGGTCAGAAAGGAATTGTCGAAGCCGAAGCCTGACTGGATGCCGAGATAGAGGTCCGGCCGCGCCATGAAGATCTGCAGGCCGGAGAGCAGCAGGAAGAACAGGCAGATCGCCCACAGCCAGTGCGTCACCCGCGTGCTGAGGAATTGCTTGTAGACCAGGGGTCCCTTGGGTCTTGTGGCCATGCTCGAAGGTCTCCGGCAGACCTTTTGCTGCCCTTCTTGTCATGATCGCAACCGGCGATCAGCGTCAAGCAGGGCGCCGTCACAAGCCAAGGAGCCCGTTTACGATTTCGTGTGCGGCCAGCGCCGACGCGGGCCTAGGCGCCTGTCCCCAATCGCGTTTCAGCCATTTTAATCAGGTGCTTCGAGCGGCATTCCTCAGAGACCGGTCGAGGCTCTGGCGAAAGCGCGAGCGGTCGGCGGGGGTGAACACGGCATTGTAGCCCTTGCTCTCGCCGGTCTCGCGCAAATGCTGGCTGAAGGCCCGCATCGACAGCGCCGTGCCGATGCTCTCTGGCGTAAAGTCGCGGCCATTAGAGTTCAGCACCAGCGCGCCTTTCTCCAAAGCGCGGGCGGCCAGCGGAATGTCGGCGGTGACGACGACGTCGCCGCGTACCGCCTGCTCGACAATCCAGTCGTCGGCGACATCCGCCCCAGCGGTGACTGTGACGATGCGGGCAGAGGGATAGCGCGACGGTCGCATGCCGCCGTTCGACACCAGCACGCATTCCGCGCCATGCCGCTCGGCGATCTCCAGCGCTTCGTCCTTCACCGGGCAGGCATCGGCGTCGATGTAGAGAATGGTCACGTCGGCGGGTTCCTTGTGGGCTGGTTCTGACATAGCCGCCCCTTAAGCGTTCTGCCATGGTCGGGCATGGCCGTTTCCCCCGCGATTCCCGACAGCACGCCGTCCGAGATCAAGCTCGGCATCCTTCTGGTGACGCTGGCCGCCTTGCTGCTGCCGGTGCTCGACGCGTCGGCGAAATATCTCGGCGAGAACCACGGGCTGCCCGCCGTCGAGATCGCCTTCGTGCGGTTCGCCCTGCAGGCGCTGCTCTCGCTGCCGCTGCTGCTCTGGCAGGAGGGCATCGGCGGGCTGCGGCCGAGCGATCTCGCCTTGAACCTCTTTCGCGGCGTGCTGCTGGCCTTCGGCAGCTACCTGTTCTTCAAGGCGCTGACCGCGATGCCGATCGCCGATGCCATCGCGATCTTCTTCGTCGAGCCGATGGTCATCACGCTCCTTTCGGCGCTGATGCTGAAGGAGACGATCGGCTGGCGCCGCTCGCTTGCCGTCCTCACCGGCTTCATCGGCGCCGTCATTGTCATCCGCCCGAATTTTGCCGTGCTCGGACCCATCGCCACCTTGCCGGCGCTCAGCGCCGTCTGCGTCGCCGTCTACCTGGTGCTCGGGCGAAAGCTGTCGCGCGGCAGCTCGCCGCTCTCCATGCACTTCTACGCCGGCATCGGCGGCACGCTCTTCCTCGGCGCCGTTCTCGCCACCGGCGCCTGGCTCGCGGTGCCGGAACTGACGATGGTGATGCCGGTCGGTTGGCTCAGCTGGAGTCTTCTCTTCCTGATCGGACTCGTCGGCATGGTCGGCCATCTGATGTTCGGCTACGCCTACCGCATGGCGCCGGGCTCGGTGCTGGCGCCTTTCGGCTATTTCGAGATCGTCACCGCCACGCTTTTCGGCCTCGTCCTGTTCGGCGATTTCCCGGATGCGATGAAGTGGCTGGGCATCGCGATCATCATCGCCTCCGGCATCTACATCGTCTGGCGCGAAAGCATTGTCCGTCGGCGGGACCTCGATGAAGCCGGTGATGCAACGCCGCTGTTCCCATCGACGCTGCCATAAAGCTGTTTTCTATTAGCGGCCTCGAGAAGTCTACTGATGTTAGATAAGAGGCGCCCTGACGACTTTCGGCTTCGGCAAGCAACGCTTTTTGGTACAGTCTCAGCCCCGAGCAGCGTCTCGCAACTTTGGTCCGACTTGCCGAGCGCCGAGCGACCGGCCAGAACTTGTCCGGTCGTGCCGCGCCGGAGAAAGTCCATGTTCCAGAAGATCCTGATCGCCAACCGCGGCGAAATCGCCTGCCGCGTGATCAAGACCGCGCGGCGGATGGGGATTGCCACCGTCGCCGTCTATTCGGACGCCGACGCGGACGCGCTGCATGTCGAGATGGCGGACGAGGCGGTCCACATCGGCGCGTCGCCGGCCACCGAGAGCTACCTTCTCGGCGCACGAATCCTGGAGGCTTGCAGGCAGACCGGCGCCGAGGCGGTCCATCCCGGCTACGGCTTCCTCTCCGAAAACGCCGAGTTCTGCGAACGCCTGGAAGCGGAAGGCATCGTCTTCATCGGCCCGAAGCCCAAGGCGATCCGGGCCATGGGCGATAAGATCCAGTCGAAGCTTTTCGCCAAGGCCGCCGGCGTCAGCGTCGTGCCCGGCCATCTCGGCGTCATCGCCGATGCCGACGAAGCGGTGGGGATCGCCGACGGTATCGGCTACCCCGTGATGCTGAAGGCCTCCGCCGGCGGTGGCGGCAAGGGCATGCGCATTGCCTGGAACGAGGCCGAGTGCCGCGACGGATTCGAGCGGGCCCGGTCGGAAGCCGCGTCCTCCTTCGGCGACGACCGGCTCTTCGTCGAGAAGTTCGTCGTCGACCCCCGTCACATCGAGATCCAGGTGCTCGGCGACGCCCATGGCAACGTCATCCACCTCGGCGAGCGCGAATGCTCGATCCAGCGCCGGAACCAGAAGGTCGTGGAGGAGGCGCCCTCGGTATTCCTCGACGCCGCGACGCGCGCCGCCATGGGGGCGCAGGCCGTCGCGCTCGCCAAGGCGGTCGACTACCAGAGCGCTGGCACCGTCGAGTTCATCGTCGATGCCAATCGGAACTTCTATTTCCTCGAGATGAACACGCGGCTGCAGGTCGAGCATCCTGTCACCGAGCTCGTCACCGGCATCGACCTCGTCGAGGAGATGCTGCGGGTTGCCGCCGGCGAGACGCTGCGCCTGACCCAGGACGACGTCCGCCTCGATGGCTGGGCGGTCGAGAGCCGGATCTATGCCGAGGACCCGTTCCGCAGCTTCCTGCCCTCGATCGGCCGGCTGACCCGCTACCGCCCTCCAGCCGAGGGGGCGCTCGGCGAGGCGACGGTGCGCAACGATACCGGCGTCACCGAGGGCGCCGAGATCTCCATGTTCTACGATCCGATGATCGCCAAGCTTTGCACCCATGCCGAAACTCGGGAAGGCGCGATCGGGGCGATGATCGCTGCCCTCGAGCGATTCGAGATCGGCGGCATCGCGCACAACATTCCGTTTCTCTCGGCGCTGATGCGCCATCCCCGCTGGCAGGAAGGGCGGCTGTCGACCGCCTTCATCGCCGAGGAGTACCCAGAAGGTTTCTCCCGTCCGCCGCTCGGTGATGCCGCCCGCCGCCGCGCGGCTGCTTTGGCCGTCGCCATCGAGATCACCGAGCAGCAGCGTCTGGCCCGCCACGCTGACCGGTTGCGGCCGGCCGGGGCGGGGGCTTCGGCCTTCGAGGTGAATATCGACGGCACCTATGTCGCCGTGCAGCTGGCGGGCCCTTCGGATGGCGCGGCGCTGGCGCTGACGGTCGATGGCGTCGCCATGCTCCTTGCCGGCCGGCCGGTCCACGGCGAGGGCCATGTCGCGCTCGAACTCGACGGCGTTCCGGTCTACGCGCAGGTCCGAACCTCGCCGAAGGGTGTTTCCATCCTCATCGACGGCTTCTGGATCCTCACCCGCACCCTGTCGCCCGCCGTTGCCGCGCTCGACCGGTTGATGCTGGTCAAGCTGCCGCCGGATACGTCGAAACTCCTGCTCTGCCCGATGCCCGGGCTCGTCGTCTCGATTCTCGTGGCGGAAGGGCAGGCGGTGAAGGCAGGCGAGACGCTCGCCGTCGTCGAGGCGATGAAGATGGAGAACGTGCTGCGCGCCGAGCGCGATCTCGTCGTCGGTCCGGTCCGCGCCGCCGCCGGCGATACGCTGGCGGTCGACGCGGTGATCATGGAATTCGCCTGATTCTCAAACGTCGCCAGCAAGAGGCACGTCGACCGTCGCCCCGAACACGTCCTCGAAACTCTCACGCAGGACGCGGTCCACATCCGGCATCGACACCGGCAGGCCGAGATCGACGAGGCTGGTGACGCCGTGGACGCGGACACCGCAAGGCACGATGCCGCCGAAATGGTCGAGGTCGGGATCGACGTTGAGGCTGATGCCGTGGAACGTCACCCATTTGCGCAGGCGGATGCCGATCGCGGCGATCTTGTCCTCGGCCATCCCGCCATCCGGCATCAGCGGCCGGTCCGGCCGCCGCACCCAGACGCCGACCCGGTCCTCGCGCCGCTCGCCGCGCACCTGGAAGCCGTCGAGCGTTCCGATGATCCAGTTCTCCAGCGCCGAGACGAAGGCGCGCACGTCCTGCCGCCGGCGCTTCAGGTCGAGCATGACATAGGCCACCCGCTGTCCGGGCCCGTGATAGGTGTATTCGCCGCCTCGGCCGCTCGCATGCACGGGGAAGCGCTGGGGATCGACGAGGTCGCCGGCGTCTGCGCTGGTGCCAGCGGTGTAGAGCGGCGGGTGCTCGACCAGCAGCACCGTCTCCGGCGCCGCGCCTGAAGCTATTCCCGCCACACGGGCCTCCATGAAGGCCACGGCGTCTTCATAGCCGGTCAGGCCGTCGAAGATCAGCCATTCCACCGGCGGCGCGCCGGCAATCGCATGAAACTGCCGGGCTTCGACATTGAGGCGCGGCGAGGCGGGCAGGGGAAGAGCGTCCATGCCTCTATCTAGCGATCGTGGCGGCTGGGGAAAAGCAGGCCGTCGCGACGAATATCCAAGAAGCTGCGTAATTCGGCTTGTGCCCGTGCCGGGGGTTTGTTACATGCCCGCAGCCGGTCGGAAACGAGCGGTGAACACGGTGTGCGGCCGTGGCGGAATTGGTAGACGCGCAGCGTTGAGGTCGCTGTGGGGCAACCCGTGGAAGTTCGAGTCTTCTCGGCCGCACCAGTTTTCTCTGACGGGAAAACTCGAAGTGTTCGGTACATTCCGGTCTACCAACCGGAATGCCAGTGCAACAGAAAAGCCGGGTGTCTCACGACCCCGGCTTTCTGCATTTCGGGCCGGCGTGCATGAGGGTGCGTCGCCCTGTTCGGAGCGGCCAGGCGGCTGCCGGCGAAAGGACGAGAGTTTGGCCTCGCATTTCCAGCATCCCCTGCGGGCGAAAGCCCTGATCTTCGACATGGACGGCACGCTCCTCCTGTCGGCCGCCGTGTTCGAGCGGATCTGGCGGCAGTGGGGCGAGGAGAACGGCATGGACGGCGAGGCGATCATCGCCGTCGCGCACGGCCGCCGGATGATCGACACCGTGCGCGAGGTCTGCCCGCCCGGGCTCGATCCCGACGCTGTCGCCGCCGAACTCAGCCGGCAGGAGCGCGAGGACGTCGAGGGAATCGTCGCCATTGCGGGCGTCGCAGCCTTCCTCGCCTCGATTCCCGCCGACCGCTGGGCCATCGTCACCTCTGCCGACCTCGATCTTTGCCGCATCCGCCTCGCGGCCGCTGGCATCACGCCGCCGGATGTTCTCATCACCGCCGAGGACGTCACGAAGGGCAAGCCGGACCCGCAAGGCTATCTCGAGGCTGCCCGCCGGCTCGGCGTCGCGCCGGCCGACGCGATCGTCTTCGAAGACGCCCCGGCCGGCATCGCCGCCGGCAAGGCCGCCGGTTCCCCGGTTCTCGTCATCGCCTCCATGCTGAAGCCGGAGGCCCTCGGCGGGGAAAACTGGAGCCTCGACTATACCGGCCTCTCCGTCTCCGTCGGCGCGGATGGCGATCTCACCATCGAGGCCGGCACCGCGCCAGCCGCCTAGCGCCGGAGAGCGCTGGAAGCACTGTGCACGGCCTTGCTTCCAGCCTGCCGCGAGTGTTCTGAACGCTTCTCGCCGGGAAGCGGAAAAGCGGTTTCCTATTTCGGTTGCCATGTTCTAAGCCCAAGCTGATTTGCAAGCGGCGTCAGGAGGGCGGCCATGGCTGAGCTGAAGCCCGAGAGCGACGCGCTGGACGCCCGCATCCCAGGCGTCGCGGTCCCCGAGACTGGCGAGGCGCGTCGCGAGATCTACGACGCCGACGGCGACTTCGATTCGGGCTTCCTGCACAGCGTCACCGAAGCGCTGTCGAGGGATGATGCGGAGCACCTGAAGCAGGACGTCGGCTCGCTGCACGAGTCCGAGCTCGGCGACCTCCTGGAGCATCTGAGCCAGGACGATCGCCAGTCCCTCGTCCGCCTGATGGGCGACGAGTTCGACTACACCGCGCTCACCGAGGTCGACGAGGCGATTCGCCTGCAGATCGTCGGCGCGATGCCGAACGCGCAGATCGCCGAGGCGGTGCGTGAGCTCGATTCGGACGACGCGGTCTACATCCTCGAGGACATGGACGAGGACGACCGCAAGGAGATCCTCGACCAGCTGCCGTTCCGCGAGCGCGTCCGGTTGCGCCGGGCGCTGGAATATCCGGACGAATCGGCCGGCCGGCGCATGCAGACCGAGTTCGTCGCGGTGCCGCCGTTCTGGACGGTCGGCCAGACCATCGACTACCTCCGCGAAGAGGACGGCCTGCCCGACAATTTCTCGCAGATCTTCGTCGTCGACCCCTCCTTCAAGCTGCAAGGCGCCGTCGATCTCGACCGGATCCTGCGCGCCCGCCGGCCGGAGACGATCGACGAAATCATGCACGAGACGCGCCATGCGATCCCGGCGGGCATGGACCAGGAAGAAGCCGCGCAGATCTTCGAGCAGTACGATCTCCTGTCCGCCGCGGTGGTCGACGAGAACGAGCGTCTCGTCGGCATCCTGACCATCGACGACGTCGTCGATGTCATCCAGGCCGAGGCCGAGGAGGATCTCCTGCGGCTCGGCGGCGTCGGCGACGAGGAGCTGTCGGACACCGTGCTGACGACGGTGCGCTCGCGCTTTCTCTGGCTGTTCATCAACCTCGGCACCGCGATTCTTGCCTCGCTGGTTATCGGCCTCTTCGACGCGACCATCGAGCAGATGGTGGCGCTGGCCGTGCTGATGCCGATCGTCGCCTCGATGGGCGGCAATGCGGGAACGCAGACCATGACGGTGGCGGTGCGCGCGCTCGCGACGCGCGACATCGACATCTACAACGCCGGACGGGTGGTGCGCAGGGAGCTCCTGGTCGGTCTCATCAACGGCGTCGTCTTTGCGGTGATTATCGGTGTCGTCGCCGGTCTCTGGTTCGAGAATGCCGGGCTCGGGCAGGTCATCGGCCTTGCCCTGATCATCAACATGATCGCCGCCGCGCTCGCCGGCATCCTCATTCCGCTGGTGCTGGACCGGGTCGGCGCCGACCCGGCCATCGCCTCAGGGACCTTCGTGACGACGGTCACCGACGTCGTCGGCTTCTTCGCCTTCCTGGGCCTTGCCGCCTGGTGGTTTGGCATCGGCGGCAGCTGACGCTGCCGCCGCCGGCTTACGCTGTGGCGCGGCGGTCCTTGGTCCAGGGTCCGACGGCGCGGATCTCATCCTCGTGCCCTTCCTCGCGAAAGGTTTCCGCTTCGGCCGCCGCCGTCCAGTCGCGCATGGCCGGCAGGTCGAGGAGCGTCGGCGCGTAACCGGCGGCGGCGCCGGTGATGACGAGGCCGAAGGTCTTGATGCGGAAGGCGACCGGCGCGAAGAAGGCGTCGGCGGCGGTGAAGCGCTCGCCCGCGAGATACGGTCCACCGAAACGCGACAGTCCCTCGTTCCAGAGCGCCGACAGCCGGGCGAGATCGGCGGTGACCGCGGCGGAGGGTGAGGGCAGGCTGACCGTCAGCCCGACATTCATCGGACAGGCATTCCGCAGCGCCGAAAAACCCGAATGCATCTCGGCCGCTGCCGAGCGGGCGAACGCGCGGGCCTCCCGGTCCGCCGGCCAGACGGCGGGATGGCTCTCGGCAAGGTACTCGCAGATCGCCAGCGAATCCCAGACCAGCAGGCCGCCATCGTCGAGACACGGAACCTTGCCGGTCGGAGAGAAGTCGCGGGGCGGGGCGTCCGGGCCATAGGCGAAGGGCCGCATCCGCTCCTCGAAGGAAATGCCCAGCGTCTTCATCAGCACCCAGGGCCGCAGCGACCAGGACGAGTAGTTCTTGTTGGCGATGTAAAGCGCGAGCATTGGCGTCTTCTCCGTGGGGTCCCGTGGGCATCCTTCGGTCGGGTGGCTCCATCCCTGCAACGGGAGATGATCCGGAGTCTAGAACACGTTGTTTGGGCTACTGCCTTTCGGGCGCAAACCGGGGGGGCGGCGACCTTCTGCGCGAGGGGGGGGCGGCGTAGTTCGGCGATGTCTGTGAAAGCGTGAGCTCAGCCTCACCGCCATGGAAGCGATCAGCGTATCTCTTCAGAGGAAACAGTCTTTCTTACCAGTTGAACTCTCTGCCCTGATTTGCCATACCTTGGGGATCGAACCGGCGGAAAGGCTTGGTCATGTGCGGCATCGTCGGACTGTTCCTGAAGGACAAGGCGCTGGAGCCGCAGCTGGGCGGCCTTCTCTCGGCCATGCTGGTCACGATGACCGACCGCGGCCCGGATTCCGCCGGTATCGCCATCTACGGCGCGCCCGCGGACGGGATGGCGAAGATCACCGTGCAGTCGGCGCGGCCGGACGCCGACTTTCCGGCGTTGCAGGCACGCCTCGCCGAGTTGACCGGTGGGACGGCAAGCCTGATCCGCAAGAGCTCGCACGCCGTCGTGACGCTCGATCACCTGCATTTCGGTCCGGTCCGAGAGGCGCTAAGGCAGTTTTCGCCGACGCTTCGCGTCATGGGGACCGGCGACAGCGTCGAGATCTACAAGGAAGTCGGGCTGCCGCGGGACGTCGTCTCCCGTTTCGGCGTAGCCGGGATGGCGGGAACCCACGGCATCGGCCACACCCGCATGGCCACCGAATCCGCCGTCACCACCATGGGCGCGCATCCGTTCTCGACCGGTGCCGACCAGTGCCTCGTCCACAACGGCTCGCTGTCGAACCACAACAATCTCCGCCGCACGCTGGTGCAGGAGGGCATGACCTTCGAGACCCAGAACGACAGCGAGGTCGCCGCCGCCTACCTCACCGCCGAGATGGGAAGGGGCAAGGACCTCGGCGAGGCGCTGACCTCGGCGCTCGACGATCTCGACGGCTTTTTCACTTTCGTCGTCGGCACGAAATCCGGCTTCGGCGTTCTGCGCGACCCTATTGCCTGCAAGCCGGCGGTGATGGCCGAGACCGACCGCTACGTCGCCTTCGGCTCCGAATACCGGGCACTGGTCGACCTGCCGGGCATCGAGACCGCCCGCGTCTGGGAGCCCGAGCCGGCCACGGTCTATTTCTGGGATCACCGCACGGCCGCCTGAGCCTCTTTCTGCCCCGCGCGTTTCAAGGATCTGCCATGCCCGTCTTCGACCTAGCGGTCACGCCGCTGCGCGACCTGAACCAGGCGCTCCATGACCTCGCGCCTGGCGCCAACGATACTGCGTTCGAGGTGATCAACCCGCGCGGCAGCCATTCGGTGGCAGTCGGCATCGATGCGCCGGTGACGGTCACCGTCGAAGGCTCCGTCGGCTACTACTGCGCCGGCATGAACGATGGCGGCGCCGTCACGGTGCGCGGCTCGGCCGGGCCGGGAGTCGCCGAGAACATGATGTCGGGCACCGTTGTCATCGAGGGCGATGCCTCGCAATATGCTGGCGCCACCGGCCGCGGCGGCCTTCTCGTCATCCGCGGCAACGCCGCCTCGCGCTGCGGCATCTCGATGAAGGGCATCGACATCGTCGTCGAGGGCTCGATCGGCCACATGTCGGCCTTCATGGCGCAGTCGGGCAACCTCGTCGTCCTTGGCGATGCCGGCGAGGCGCTCGGCGACAGCCTCTACGAGGCCAGGCTGTTCGTCCGCGGCAGCGTCAAGAGCCTCGGCGCCGACTGCATCGAGAAGGAGATGCGGCCTGAGCACCTCGCCGTCCTCGAGGATCTCCTCGCCAAGGCTGGCGTCGAGGGCGCCAGCGCCGGCGAGTTCAGGCGCTACGGCTCGGCCCGCACGCTCTACACCTTCAACATCGACAATGCCGACGCGTACTGAGGGAACCTTCATGAGCTACCAGAACCCGCCGACGCCGCCGCGCAAGTCCGCCACCTTCGACGACCACACGCTGGCCGAGATCCGCCGGGCAGCGGCGACCGGCATCTACGACATCCGCGGCGGCGGCTCGAAGCGCAAGCTGCCGCATTTCGACGACCTCCTGTTCCTCGGCGCGTCGATGTCGCGCTATCCGCTTGAGGGCTATCGCGAGCGCTGCGATACCTCGGTCGTGCTCGGCACGCGCTTCGCCAAGAAGCCGATCCACCTGAAGACGCCGATCACCATCGCCGGCATGAGCTTTGGCGCTCTGTCCGGCAATGCCAAGGAGGCGCTCGGCCGCGGTGCGACGCTCGCCGGCACCTCGACCACCACCGGCGACGGCGGGATGACCGACGAGGAGCGCGGCCATTCCGAGGTGCTGGTCTACCAGTACCTGCCGTCTCGCTACGGCATGAACCCGCGGGATCTGCGCCGCGCCGATGCGATCGAGATCGTCGTCGGGCAAGGCGCCAAGCCCGGTGGCGGCGGCATGCTGCTCGGGCAGAAGATCTCGCCGCGCGTCGCCCGCATGCGCAACCTGCCGGAGGGGATCGACCAGCGCTCGGCCTGCCGCCATCCCGACTGGACCGGGCCGGACGACCTCGAGATCAAGATCCTCGAGCTGCGCGAGATCACCGACTGGCAGAAGCCGATCTATATCAAGGTCGGCGGTGCCCGGCCTTACTATGACACCGCGCTGGCGGTGAAGGCGGGGGCGGACGTCGTCGTGCTCGATGGCATGCAAGGCGGCACGGCGGCGACGCAGGACGTGTTCATCGAGAATGTCGGCCAGCCGATTCTCGCCTGCATCCGGCCGGCGGTGCAGGCGCTGCAGGACCTCGGCATGCACCGCAAGGTGCAGCTGATCGTCTCCGGCGGCATCCGCAACGGGGCCGATGTCGCCAAGGCGCTGGCGCTGGGGGCCGACGCCGTCGCCATCGGCACCGCGGCACTTGTCGCCATCGGCGACAATGATCCGAAATGGGAGGCGGAGTACAACGCGCTCGGCACCACCGCCGGCGCCTATGACGACTGGCACGAGGGCAAGGATCCCGCCGGCATCACCACGCAGGATCCGGCGCTCGCGCAGCGGCTCGATCCGGTCGCGGCCGGCCGGCGCCTCGCCAACTATTTGAAGGTGATCACGCTGGAGGCGCAGACCATCGCCCGGGCCTGCGGCAAGAACCACCTGCACAATCTCGAGCCCGAAGACCTCTGCGCCTTGACGCTGGAGGCCTCGGCGATGGCGCAGGTGCCGCTCGCCGGCACCAGCTGGATCCCCGGCAAGGGGAATTTCTAGAGCTTCGAACCGGCGGCCGGCCGCTTCGGGGGGAGCGACCGGACCACCGTCCCTCCGCCCACCGCAGCCGATCCAGGGGACCGCCATGACCACCGATCTCTCCGCCTACGCCGCCGAGCGCGGCATCAAGTACTTCATGATCAGCTATACCGACCTGTTCGGCGGCCAGCGCGCCAAGCTGGTGCCGGCGCAGGCGATCGCCGAGATGCAGGCGAACGGGGCGGGGTTCGCGGGCTTTGCCACCTGGCTCGACCTCACCCCCGCCCATCCCGATCTCTTCGCCGTGCCCGACGCGTCCTCGGTGATCCAGCTCCCCTGGAAGAGGGACGTCGCCTGGGTCGCCGCCGACTGCGTCATGGAGGACGCCCCGGTCGAGCAGGCGCCGCGCGTCGTCCTCAAACGGCTGGTGGGCGAGGCGGGGGCGATGGGCTTGCGGGTGAAGACCGGCGTCGAGGCGGAGTTCTTCCTGATCACGCCGAAGGGCGACCGGATCTCCGACGAATACGATACGGCCGGCAAGCCTTGCTACGACCAGCAGGCGGTCATGCGTCGCTACGACGTCATCGCCGAGATCTGCGACGCCATGCTGGAACTCGGCTGGGAGCCCTACCAGAACGACCATGAGGACGCGAACGGCCAGTTCGAGATGAACTGGGCCTATGACGACGCGCTCGCCACCGCCGACAAGCACTCCTTCTTCAAGTTCATGGTGAAGTCGGTCGCCGAGAAGCATGGCCTGCGCGCCACCTTCATGCCGAAACCCTTCGAGGGGCTGACCGGCAATGGTTGCCACTGCCATGTCTCGGTCTGGAATAGCGACGGCACGGTCAACGCCTTCGCCGACAAGGCGATGCCTTTCGGCCTGTCGGCCAAGGGGCGGGAGTTTCTGGGCGGCATCATGCAGCACGCCTCGGCGCTCGCCGCGGTCACCAATCCGACCGTTAATTCCTACAAGCGCATCAACGCCCCGCGCACCATCTCCGGCGCCACCTGGGCGCCGAACTCGGTCACCTGGACCGGCAACAACCGCACCCACATGGTCCGTGTCCCTGGACCCGGCCGCTTCGAGCTGCGCCTGCCGGACGGGGCGGTGAACCCCTATCTCCTCCAGGCCATCATCCTCGCCGCCGGCCTCGACGGAATCCGCATGGCGGCCGATCCCGGCCCGCACCACGACATCGACATGTACCGCGACGGCCATACCGTCACCGGTGCGCCGAAACTGCCGCTGAACCTTCTCGACGCCTTACGGGCCTTCGAGGCCGACGAGGGCCTGCAGCAGGCGATGGGATCCGCCTTCTCCACCGCCTATCTGAAACTGAAGCACGGCGAGTGGACCAGCTTCTGCAGCCACTTTACCGCCTGGGAGCGCGAGTCCGCGCTCGACGTCTAATGCCGCCGCTTCAGCTTGCCGGGTGCTTGTGGATCGGGTCGACCCAGTAGACTTCCTCCGGCTTTTCCACCGGGTCGACATCACTGATGTTGACGACCACGGCCTCGTTGTCGGAGCGCACAAGGACGCATTGCAGCGGCTGCGCGGGGTCGGCGTTGATCTCCTGATGCGGCACGAAAGGCGGCACGAAGATGAAGTCGCCGGGCTCGGCCTCGGCGACGAACTCCAGCCGGTCGCCCCATCGCAGCCGCGCTCTGCCGCTGACGACGTAGATCACGCTTTCCAGCGCACCGTGATGGTGGACGCCGGTCTTGGCATCCGGCGCAATGCTCACCGTGCCCGCCCAGATCTTCTGCGCACCGACGCGGGCGGCGTTGATCGCCGCCTGGCGGAACATGCCGGGCGTCTGCGGGGTGTTGGCGTCCAGCGCATCGCCCTTGATCACGCGAATGCCATCGTGCTTCCAGCGCGGCTCGTCGTTCAGCTGCGGGTGCGGGTGACTTTGATCGTCGCTCATCGAAATCTCCTTCGGCATGCTGCGATTAGAACGGGCGCCGCGGTAGCGTGGATGCTCTCACGTTTTCCCGGCCGCGGCGAACCGGATTGCGCATCGTGCCCTGCGCAGGACGGCTTGCCGCGGCATGTTTACCCGGACCGGCGCTCCACAGTGTACGGCGAGGTGGGTCCCCGGACGATCGGCTCAAGAGCGTCTGAGCTTCGGCAGGAAGACCGTCGCGACGCCGAGGATCGGCAGATAAGAGATCACCTGGTAGACGAAACCAATGCCGTTGGTATCGGCGATCGTGCCGAGCAGCGCGGCGCCGAGCCCGCCGGCGCCGAACGCGAAGCCGAAGAAGATGCCGGCGACGAGGCCGACCCGGCCCGGCAGCAGTTCCTGTGCGAAGACGACGATGGCCGGGAAGGCCGAGGCGAGGATCAGGCCGATGGTGATGCTCAGGACGCCGGTGAAGAAGAGGTTCGCATAGGGCAGCATCAGCGCGAACGGGATGACGCCGAGGATCGAGAACCAGATCACGAAGCGCGCGCCATACCGGTCGCCGATCGGCCCGCCGGCAAAGGTGCCGACCGCCGCCGCGCCGAGAAACAGGAACAGCATCAGCTGCGCGTCGCGGACGCTGAGCCCGAAGCGATCGATCGTGTAGAAGGTGAAGTAGCTCGAGAAGCTCGCCATGTAGACGTTCTTGGTGGCGGTCAGGAGGATCAGGATGCCCAGCGCCAGAAGGACGTCGCCTCTCGGCAGCGGCAGAGCGCGGCTTGCGGCGGGCCGGCCGGCATGGGTGCGCCGGTGCGCGGCGTACCAGCGGCCCGTCCAGGTCAGGATGATCATCCCGGTGAGCGCGATGCCAGCGAACCAGGCGATGCTTTCCTGGCCGTAGGGCAGCACGATGAAGGCGGCGAGCAAGGGACCCACCGCCGTTCCCGCATTGCCGCCCAGCTGGAACAGCGATTGCGCAAAGCCGTGCCGGCCCCCGGAGGCCAGCCGGGCGACGCGCGACGCCTCGGGATGGAAAATCGACGATCCGAGACCCACCAGACACGCGGCGCAGACCAGCATGGCGAAACTGCCGGCATGCGCGAGCAGCACCAGCCCAACCAGCGTGCTGGCCATGCCGACGGGCAGGGCGTAGGGCATCGGCCAGCGATCTGCGACGACGCCGACGGCCGGCTGCAGCAGCGAGGCCGTCACCTGGAATGCCATGGTCAACAGGCCAATCTGCACGAAGTCCAGGCCGTAGTTTGCCTTCAGCAGCGGGTAGAGCGAGGCCAGCAGCGACTGCATCACGTCGTTCAGCAGGTGGCAGCCGCTGACCGCGAGGAGAATGGAAAGCGTGGCCGTGCCAGCCCGCGCTGGAGCAATTGCGATCGTCGACATGCCCTGCTTCCCTTCGCCCCCGCTGCGCCACGCGATGGCGGAGCGGTGCGGTCTGATGGCCTTGCGGTAGCAACCCGCGCTTGCAGGATAATCCGTTTACCGCTTTACCGCGGCTTAGGCGAACGGATGCGCCGGTGCAACTGGCTGAGTGTCGCAGCGCTGCCATTGGCCGGCGTTGGACTCGCCGAGACTTTAGGCAAAGCGGCGGGGGAGGTCGGGGCTATCGGCGGGGCTCCACAGCGGGCACGGCGCCACCCTCGGTGATCGGCCGCTTTCCTTCTTTACGGAGTGCGGCGGCTGAGCAGCGCCACGGCGATGCGGGATGCGTTCGAGACGTGCTGCGCGGCCGCCGCGGTCGCGTCGTTGCGGTTCCGGGCGCGGATGGCGGCGATGACCTGGTCCATCTGGGCGGGCCCCTCGACGTCGCGGTGCTCGGTCTTGATCGTCATCGAGCGGAGATGGTTGATCCGGGCGGTGAGGGAACTCACGATGTTCCAGGCGATGTCGCACTCGGCCTCCTCGAACAGGACACGGTAGAACTCGCTGGTTTCGGCAAGGACCTGTCGCATGTCGCCGGCGGCGTAGGCCGCGCGGATCTGCCCGAGGATGACCTCCAGCTTGTCGGCTGCCGCAGCGCCGCGGCGTTCGGCGCAGATGCCGGCCGCCAGCCCTTCCAGGGCACCGCGGATGTCGTAGATCTGGCGTGCCTCCTCGAGCGAGGTTTCCGCGACGATCGGGCCGCGCTGCGCGACGTTCGACACGAGGCCTTCCGATTCGAGGTGCCGGAGCACCTCGCGGACGATCGTCCGGCTGACACCGAGCTGCTCGCAGAGGTCGCGCTCGACCAGGCGCTCCCCCGGCTTGAAGTATTGCTCCAGGATCGACTCGCGCATCTTCTCCAGCGTCAGTTCCCGCAGCGTCCGCTGGGGACGCTCGACGCGCATGCTCGCCATGCGTGAACTGGGTGTTGCGGACGCTGCTTCCGTCATGCTGCTGTCGTTCCCTCGGTCGAAATTCGTGTCGCAAGCCGACTGTATCAGCAGAAGACATGCGTGGCTTGCGGATCGAAGCCGAGCCAGACGGCGCGGGCTCGGGCGTGGTCTTGGGAGACGACGCACGAGTGCTTCGGTCCGTTACTGCACGTGCCAGGCGTACCAGCGCGTGCCGATCTCATCGCGATGTTCAGCCCAGTAGGCCATGTCCGCGTTGACTTGGCTGGCGGTTTGCCGATCGGGCAAGGTCTTTGATCGCTGGATCCATAAGGGCCAGCGAGTCGAGAGAGGCGAGGAGCTGCTGCGACTGGGATGCCGCCAGCGCGGCGATAAGGGTCTTCTTCATGTCATCCTCCCAGTTGATGCGTGTTGAGCTGTCCCGGCCCCGCTTTGCGCCGGTCGGCCGTCAGCGCATGACGAACGGATCCGGAATCGGATCGTCTGATGTCCGCAGCCAGACCGTCTTGGTGCGTGTGTAGTCGAGGGCGGCGGCAAGTCCCCCCTCGCGTCCATGGCCGGACATTTTCGTGCCCCCGAACGGCGCGATGGGCGAAACGGCGCGGTAGGTGTTGACCCAGACGACGCCAGCCCGGAGAGCCCGCACCATCCGGTGGGCTTTGGCGAGGTTGGTCGTGAAGACGCCGGACGCGAGGCCGAAGCGCGTGTCGTTGGCGATCTCGATCGCTTCGGTTTCGGTCGTAAAGGACACGGCGGAGAGGACGGGTCCGAAGAACTCCTCCGCCAACGCCGGCGAGCCGCCGCCGTCGCAGTCGAGAATGGTCGGCGGATAGAAGTGGCCGGCGCCGTCCGGCACGTGTCCCCCGGTCAGGATACGCGCGCCGGCCGCGACCGCGCGGTCGACCAGCGCCTGGATGTGCTCGCGCTGGCGGAGCGTGCAGAGCGGACCGACCTCCGTCGACATCTCCAGCGGCGCGCCGATGGCGATGCGCTCCGCCTTCTCGCGGAGCATCGCGAGGAAGCGGTCCTTGACGCTGCGCTCCACCACGAGGCGCGAGCCGGCGACGCAGCTCTGGCCGGTCGCCGCGAAAATCGCGGCAACCTGCGCATTGGCGGCGCTGTCGAGATCGGCATCGGCGAAGACCACGAACGGCGACTTGCCGCCCAGCTCCAGCGAGGTCGATGCAAGGTTCTCGGCGGTGCCGCGCACGACATGGCGTGCCGTCTCCGGACCCCCGGTGAAGGCCACGTGGGCGACGAGGGGATGGCGCGTCAGCGCCGAGCCGCAGGACGGACCGAAACCGGTGATGACGTTGACGACGCCCGCGGGAAAGCCCGCCTCGTGAACCAGGCGCGCGAAATGCAGCAGCGGCGCGGGGCCATCCTCGGACGCCTTGACGACCAGCGTGCACCCGGCGGCGAGAGCCGGTCCGATCTTGACGGCGGCGAGGAAGAGCTGGCTGTTCCACGGCACGATCGCGGCGACGACGCCGATTGGTTCGCGTCGTGTCCAGACCTCCATGTCCGGCTTGTCGATCGGCAGCACTGCGCCTTCGATCTTGTCGGCAAGGCCGGCATAATAGCGATAATAGTCGGCGACGTAGGCGATCTGCGCCGAGGTCTCGCGGATGATCTTGCCGGTGTCCCGCGTTTCGAGTTCCGCGAGTTCCCCGGCGTGCGCCGCAACGAGATCGGCCAGGCGGTAGAGGAGGCGGCCGCGGGCGCTGACCGTCAGTTTCGGCCAGTCGCCGTCGCGAAGGGCGCGGTCTGCCGCCCGCACCGCGCGGTCGACGTCGGCCTCGCGCGCTTCGGGCATGTCGGCCCAGGTCTCGCCGGTCGAAGGGTCGAGGCTGGCGAAGCTCGCCTCGCCGTCGGTGAAGTCGCCGTCGATGTAGCTCTGGAACCGCCGCATCTGCTTCACTCCGCGAAGGCCGGCATCACGTCGGCGATAAAGCGCTCCAGCGAGGCCCGCTTGCGCTCGAAGGGCATGCCGGTGTCGATCCAGAACGAATATTCGTCGTAGCCCATGGCCTCGTAGGCCTTGATGCGACCGATGACTGCCTCCGCGTCGCCGACGACGTTGTTGGCGCGCATGACCTCGGCCGAGACCATGGTGTTGGCCGCCAGGTCGTCGGCCGAAAGGCGCTGCATCAGGCCTTGGCTGACAGGGCGCTCGTTCTTGAACCAGGCGAAGAAGTAGTTGTAGTAGACCGACAGCTCGCGCGCGGCCTCCGCAACATCGGCGTCGTCGGAACCGACATAGGTGTGGCGAAGCAGCATGATCTTCGGCCGCGCCTTCTCCGGATGCGCCGCGCAGGCCGCCTCGAAGCGGTCCATCAGCGTGCGGACCTCGCCGTCATCCTGCCAGAGCGGGGTCACCTGGACGTTGCAGTCGTTGGCGACGGCGAACACGTGGCTGTTCGGATCGCGGGCGGCGACCCAGATCGGCGGTCCCGGCTGCTGCACGGGCTTCGGCGCCGAGGTCGTCGCGGGAAACTGGTAGAACTCGCCCTCATGGGCGTAGTCGCCCGCCCAGAGCGCCTTGGTCGCCGGAATGAGCTCGCGCATGCGCTGCCCGGCGCCCCAGGCGTCGAGGCCGGGATGCAGCCGCTCGTACTCGTAGGAATAGGCACCGCGGGCAATGCCGATATCGAGACGCCCCCCGGTGATGAGATCCGTCATCGCCGCTTCGCCGGCAAGCTTGATCGGGTGCCAGAAGGGCGCGATCACGGTTCCGGTGCCGAGGCGCACGTTCTTCGTCCGGTTGGCGAGATCGGCGATCGTGACGAAGGGGTTCGGCGCGATCGTGAAGTCCATGCCATGGTGCTCGCCCGTCCAGATGGCATGCATCCCACCTTGGTCCGCGATCTCGCAGAGAGCCAGAAACTCGCGGTAGAGATCCTCTTGGCGCTGGTCCGCCCCGAGCCGCTCCATGTGGACGAAGAGGGAGAACTTCATGGCTCAAGCCTTTCCCGGAAGGGGATGGACCCTTCCCGTCGTTTCATTGCCGACATAGACGCCGAAATTGCCGAGCGTGCTCTCGGCGACGTAGCGGCGTAGGATGTCTGCCGTCTGGGAATTGGCAAGGCGGTCCATCGGCAGGGCGTCGATGGGAAAGAACGTCCCGTCGCTCGGCTCCCCGCGCGCGGCGCTGGCCCGGTAGACGATGTTCTGCTGGCCGCCGGCTCGATCCTCGAACACCGAGAAGAGGTAGCCTGCCGTCGCCGAGACGTTCGTCCGGGACCGAAGGTCGTCCTCGAGCGCCTGTGCCGGATCACGCTCGCCGATCACGGTTCCCGGCAGCGCGAAGCGGTCCGATCCGGACGGGACCAGGAGGATTTCACCGGCACGCTCGACCACCGCGGAGACCCGCGTCTCGCCATCCCCGGCCGCACGCAGCGCCTTGGCCTCGAGCGCCGGCGTGAAATAGCCGCCGCGCACGTAGCCGAGGCCGTTGCGACCGGAGTTCTCGAACCCCGAGACCCGGCCGATCAGGATCGCATGATCGCCTGCGTCGACGATCTGCTCGGCTGTGCAGTCGAACCAGGCTGCGGCCCCCGAGAAGACCGGCGAGCCGGTTGGCCCGTCCTGCCACTCGACCGCCGCAAAACGGTCCTCCACAGGCTTGGCGAAGGTGTTGGAGACGTCCTTCTGATCCTCCGCCAGAACGTTCACCGCAAACGCCCGTGCGGCCGTCATGTTGGCGAAGTTACGGGAGGTCTTGGCGAGGCAGATGAGCAGCAGCGGCGGATCCAGCGACACGGACGCGAAGGAATTGGCGGTGAAGCCGATCGGCGTTCCGTCGCCCGTGCGGCTGGTGACGACGGTGACGCCCGTGGCAAAGGCGCCGAAGGCATCTCTGAGGGCGCGGGGATCGAAGTCGGTCATGCTCGTTTCTCCCAGTTCAGGCCTCAGCGGCGGAGCCAGTCGGCGAGGTGTTGGTTCACTTCGTCCGGGGCGGTGAGGTTCACCATGTGGCGGTGTCCACGGATGATCACCGCTTGTCCGTGCAGGGCGGCCTCGGCCATCGCCTGCGCCATTTCAGGTGTCGAGTTCGGATCGCCGTCGCCGGTCATGAACAGTGCCTCGGCGTCGATCTGCGGCCAGGCGTCGGCATAGGTTTCATCGCCGCCAGCAAAGGCGGCATAGGCGGTGGCGTAGCCGGCGGGGTCGACGCCGGCGAGCCAATCGCGCGTCAACTGGTAGGCCATCTCGGTCTCGGCGCCATCCCCGAACCAGCGCCGGAGCGGCCCTTCAAGGTCGACCCCTCCCGCCGCGATCTCTCTCGCCCGCTGCTCGACCGCCGCCCGGGCCTCCGGCGAGCGACGGTGCACGCCGTTGAGAAGGGCGACGCGCCGGATGCGCGGCCCGAAGGTCGCCGCAGCCCCGCCCGAGACCAGGGCGCCCATGGAATGCCCGACAAGGTTCACCGCCCCGAGACCCAGTTCGTCGATCGTCCTGCCGAGCCATGCGACGAAGGCCTCGAGCGGCGACCCCGCCGGCAAGGCAACGCTGGCGCCATGCCCCGGCAGGTCCAAGGCGATGACACGGTGCGTGGACGACAACGCGGCCATTTGCGGTTCCCATGCTTCAAGGCGCATACCGACCCCGTGGATCAGCAGGAGCGGTTCCCCGCAGCCTGCTTCACGGAAGGCTGCCCCGCCGGGCGTCTTAGACCGAGGCTGGGTTGGAGACATCGTGGCCGAGATCCTTGAGGTCCTGATAGCGGTCGCCGATGCGATGATGTGGCCGCCCGCCGACCGAGGCGCCGAGCGCAACAAGGATTTCTCCCGCCGCCGGCGCGTCCGGCACGGCGGTCTGGATCGTCAGGTAGTGGGATCGCCGCCCCTCATCGTCCTTGTCCATCAGCGGGATCATCACCGGCGCATTCGCCGGCCCTCGCGTGTTGCAGAAGGCGAGGTAGGACCTGGCACCGACAGCCTGTCGGTAGTGGTTGCCAAAGCGCAGGGTGTGAATCAGCGCTGATGCATGCTCGATCTCGCCGTCCAGCCCGACCACGGCCGCCTTGCCGTAGGCTTCGACCGCCTCGCCAGAGCCGACGGCATCGAGGATCATGCGGGTGAGGAGCTCGCCGAGGATCGGGGCGCCCGCATGGATCTCCGGCTTCAGATCCTCGACAAAACCCCGGCCGGCCCACGGATTGCGGACGACGGCGATCGCCGCGAAGAGCTTCAGCGGCATCGGCGCCGCCTTGCCACCTTCAATCAGGGTGGTCTCGACCTGGAGAAGCGTCTTGCGGATTTCCATGGGCGGATCGCTCCCGACAGCGTTAATATCCCGTATCATGGTATACCATAATTGTGACTGTCAATTGCCAGCACTCGTCCGACCTTGCGGCCAACGCAGAAAAAGCCTGTGAGCTGTCGCCGACAATACCTTCCTAACGCACCGAGCTTTTGACGAAGGCGACTGGCTGTCAGCGGATGGCACGGGACAAAGTTTCGCGGTCCGAGACCGGTTCGACGGCGCAATCCTTGCCATCCTGCCCGACCTCGGCCTCCTCGAGACGCAGCGAGGGATCGATGCAGCATTTCGCAAACCATCGAAACCAAACGCCTGGTATGAAGACAATCGGCAGTACAGCCGAGGCCATATCTTAAGAATGGCAGGCTAGTCGGTAGGCACCTAAGAGCTTGCGGACAGATGATGATCCCACGTGCATGGCTACTCGTAACACTGTCCGTCGTGGGCGGTCTCACCATCGTCGGCGGCATCGTGCTGACGCTGCAGGCAAGCCTTGGAGCGGTCGTCGATAAGACCAACGAGCTGGATGCCGCGCGGACGGAACAGTCGGTCCATGCCGCCGTCGATTCCGCGATGGACAGCCTGGTCGGCATGGTGACCGACAACGCCTACTGGTCCATCGCCTACGAGCAGGTGAACAGCACCAAGCCTGATGTGGACTGGTTCTATGAGACATGGGGAAGCACGGCGGACGTCGGCACGAACTACGACGGCGTCGCGATCCTCAATCCCGACATGAGCGTTTGGTGGGGCCACGCGAAGGGTGTTGATTTCGCCGCGATGGACGGGCTCACTTTCAGCCGCCGCCTCGCGCTTGACGGTATCGTTCTGCCTGGCACCGACAACGCGGTCGCCAAGGGAATTGTCAATCTGGGAG
This sequence comes from Mesocryomonas lacus, assembly GCF_055730135.2. Taxonomy (NCBI): domain Bacteria; kingdom Pseudomonadati; phylum Pseudomonadota; class Alphaproteobacteria; order Hyphomicrobiales; family Aurantimonadaceae; genus Mesocryomonas; species Mesocryomonas lacus. The sequence goes on from NZ_JBUZWE020000005.1 coordinate 50,681, forward strand.
GATTTTTCGCTCTCGTGGCGACAGAGCGCATCCGTCCGACGGAGAGCGATGACGTTCTCGCCGCGCCATCGAACCGTTATCTCCTGATGTACAAGCGGATCGACGGTAATCTTCTCGCGAGCCTGGCATCCATGTTCGACATCGATGGTCTCGCTCTCAATCCGGTCCCGGCCACGGGCGTCGCCGGAATCGACCTCATGTCACCTGCCGGAACCCGCATTGGCGTGTTGACCTGGCAGCCACGTCTACCGGGAGAGGAAGCGGCAGCGGTCGTCCGGCCGAAGGTCACCTCGATCCTTGCTGCCGTCTGTTTGCTCGTCGCCGCGTTCGTCGTCCTCCTGGTCTACGGGTTGCGCCGACTGTCATCGGCGGCGATGCGGCTGCGTGGGGCTCTGCTGACCGACAGCTTGACGGGATTGCCGAACCGAAAGGCGTTGATCTCGAGCTTGGAGAAGACATTTGCCGGACCAAGACGGGCTTCAGCAACACTGGCCTTCATCGACATCGACGGGTTTCAGGAGGTCAACGACACTTATGGGCACGAAGTGGGGGACCGGCTCCTCGTCGCGATAGCCGACAGACTTCTCGATGCCGTTCCCGCAGGCGTCAAACTAGCCCGCATCGGTGGCGACGAGTTCGCTTTCCTCGACCGGACTTCCGAGACAGATGACCAGGGCACTCGGATCGTCGGTCTTATCCTCGACTGCTTCCGCAACCCGATCGATGTCGGCGGGAGACCGATCATGGTCACCTTGGGCGTCGGCATTTCGTCGACGGCGGTCGGCACGTGCGACGTCGAGGAAATGCTGCGACGTGCGGACGTCGCGCTGTCTGCGGCAAAGGACGGGGGGGCGAACCACGCGGTCGCCTTCCATCCAGACCTCGACGAGGGCCGCATCCGGAGAAGCGAGATGGAGGCGGAGTTGCGTCTCGCCATCGATCGAGACGAGTTCGACGTCGTCTACCAGCCCATCGTCGACGCCAGCGGCCGTCACATGCGGGCGGTCGAAGCGCTGCTGCGCTGGCCCCGCCGACCTGCTGGACCGGTTGGCCCTGACGTCTTCATCCCGGTAACGGAGACGAGCGGGCTCATTCACCGCATCGGGCTGAACGTCCTGAAACGAGCTTGCACCGACTGGCGCGACAGTCCCGGCGTACGGTTGAGCGTCAACGTGTCGCCCGTCCAGTTCCATGATCCGCGCTTCGAGGAGAACGTCGCCGACGTATTGAAGGCGACGGGGTTTCCCGGGGATCGCCTCGACCTTGAACTGACCGAGGGATACCTCATCGACCAGCCGACCCGGGCGAAGGAGGCGATGGGGAACCTCAGGGCTCTCGGGATCGGCATCGCCCTTGACGATTTCGGCACCGGCTACACCAGCATCGGCTACCTCCGGGAATATCGCTTCGACCGTATCAAGATCGACAAGTCGCTGGCCAGCCGGGTGGACGTCGACGCGGAAGCTGCGGTGATGGTCGCCGGGACCGTCACGATCGCCAACGGTCTGGGCATGAAGGTTACAGCCGAAGGGGTGGAGACGGAGGAGCAAGCCGTGTTGCTGGGCCTTGCCGGATGTCACCTCCTCCAGGGGTATGCCTTCGGCCGTCCCGCCGGGATCCAGAGCTATCGGCCTGAAGAGGCACTACTTTTGTCCGCCTGAGGAACTGGAGCAGCAGCCATGACCTCAGCCCCCGGCACCAAATTGACTTTTACGTAAGTCTTCCGGCAGACAAGGTGGTTCGACCCGGGGAATGCCGATGCGCGATTACTACACCATCACCGAACTGACCCGCGAGTTCGACATCTCGACGCGGACCATCCGCTTCTATGAGGACGAAGGGCTGATCGCGCCGATCCGGCGCGGGCGCACCCGGCTTTTCCGCCATTCCGACCGGCAGCTCCTGAAGATGATCCTGCGCGGCAAGCGGCTCGGCTTCTCGATCGCGGAGATCCGCGAGATCATGCAGATGTACAAGACCCCACCTGGCGAGGCGGGGCAGCTGCGGGCTATCGTCCGCCGCGTCAGCGAGAAGCGCCGCGAGCTCGAGCAGAAGCGGCACGACATCGACGAGCTCCTGGCCGAGCTCGACAATGCCGAGGAAGCCTGCCTCACCCGCATGGCCGAGCTCGGCGTCACGCAGGCCAGCTGACGGCCCGGTCTTTTTCCACGCACTGAGGCGCTGTTGCCGGTTCCTCTCAGGGCGCCGGCGCCGAGCAGGCATAGACCATGTCGCTGACCCGGTCGTTCTCCGCCGGGCTCGTGGTGCCGTCGATCAGTTTCTGCAGGAGGTCCTCGGCCGTCAGCTTCTCGCCGACGCAGCTGCAATAGCGCGTGCAGAAGGCCTCGTCGGCCCGCTCGGCGATGCAGCCGCGCCGGCAGTCGCCGAGGAGCATTGCTGCCGGATCGGGCGGCGACACCTGCGCGAAGACCCAGACGAGCCCGATCAGCAGCGGCTGGTGCAGGAGGTAGAACATCAGCGAATGCCGACCGATGAAGGCGAGCCGGCGGAACCGGACGAGGCGGGGGTTCAGTCGGGCGAGGGCGCCCCACCAGCCGCGATCCGTCGCCAGCTGCGACACCGCCATGCCGATCAGCACCGCGCCGAACCAGGGAAACAGCGGCACGAAGTCGTTCGACGTCGGCGCGGTCTCGGCCATGCCGATCCACGCGAGCCAGCGCGGATTGGTGAGCACCGTCTCGTAGACCTGCGGCAAGGCGATCACGGCGATGCCGACGGCTGCCGTCACGAAGAAGGGCAGGCGGAGGAAGGCGAGGCCGAGAAGGCTCGCCAGCGCGATCTGGTGCAGGATGCCGAAGAACACGAAGCCGCTCGGCGTCGCGATAGAGGTCACGATGGTAATCGCCACCGCGCCCGCCGCGACCTGTGCCAGCCGCTTGCCGAAGGGCCGCCAGCGGATCCCCCGCGCATGCGCCAGCACCAGGCTGACGCCGGCGAGGAACAGGAAGCTCGAGGCGATGCAGCGCGCGAACAGCTTCCAGCCGCCGTGGCCGGTCAGGCCGCGCTCGACATAGCCGAAGAACTCGAGATCCCAGGTGAAGTGGTAGACCGCCATGGCCAGCAGCGCGATGCCGCGAAGCACGTCGAGCCCGTCGATCCGATGCGTGGCCTTGCCGGCCGGGACCACGGCATCCCTCTGGCTCTCGGACATGACGGTCCCTCCTGCGATTGGACAGCCGGGGCGTTCAGCCTATCTCAGCCTGAGAGGCGCCCCGGGGGCGCCGTGATGACACAGAAAGACCAAGGCATGAAGATCATCGAGGCAAACGGCGCGCGCATTCCCGCGATCGGCTACGGCACCTGGACGCTGAAGGGCGACGACTGCGCCGACATGGTGGCTCGCGCCATCGAGGCCGGCTACCGCCACATCGACACGGCGGCCATGTACGACAACGAGAAGGCCGTCGGCGAGGGTATCCGCCGCTCCGGCATCGCCCGCGACGATCTCTTCGTGACCACCAAGGTCTGGTGGGAGAACATCGCCGCCGGCGCGCTGCAGCATTCGGCCGCCGAATCGATCGACAAGCTCGGCATCGGCGCCGTCGATCTGTTCCTGATCCACTGGCCGAACCCGGCAGTGCCGCTCGAGGAATCGATCGGCGCGCTGAACGAGACGATCACCGCCGGCCAGACCAGGCACATCGGCCTCGGCAACTTCACCAGCACCATGCTCGACGAGGCGGTGGCGCTGTCGGCGGCGCCGATCGCCTGCAACCAGGTCGAATATCACCCGCTGCTGTCGCAGGACGCGATCCACGCCGCTTGCCTGCGCCACGGCATGGCGATGGTCGCGTATTCGCCGGTCGGGCAAGGCGGCGAGATCCTGTCTCACCCGCTGATCGCGGGCCTTGCGGCCCAGTACGGGAAGACGCCGGCGCAGATCGTGCTGCGCTGGGAGGTCCAGCAGGACGGCATCGCCGCCATCCCGCGCACCAAGACCGTCGCGCGCCTTGCCGAAAACCTCGCCGTCTTCGACTTCGAACTGTCGGCCGAGGACCATGCCTCGGTCACGGCGCTGACGACCGCGCGCAAGCGTCTCGTCAACCCGGGTTTCGCGCCGAACTGGGACCGGATCTGAGCAAGCCTCGGCCACGGCCGAGCGAATTTCCCCCGGGCGCCATTGCGCTGCCCGGGGTAGCGCAGGGCGAAAGCGGCGCGTAAGCGGGGCACCTGTCCAGTTGGAAGGGGTGCCCTTTGTTCTTCGCCGTCTCTAAAGTCGCCTGGTTTCTGATCCAGCCGCTGGTCGCCGTCATGGTGCTGGGCGGCATCGGTCTCTTGCTGCCGCTGCTGCGGTTTCGCCGGATGGGAACGGCGATCATGTCGCTGGCCGCCGTCGTGCTGGTCATCGTCTCGTTGTCGCCGCTCGGCCTCGTGATGACCGCCGAACTCGAGAACCGCTTCCCGCCGCCGGTGCTTCCCGAGAAGGTTGACGGCATCGTCGTCCTCGGCGGTAGCTTTGATACGCGCGTTGCCAAGACGCGCGGCGAGCCGGAACTGAACGAGGCCGGCGACCGCATCACCGTCGCCATGGGGCTGGCGCGGCGTTATCCTGAGGCGAAGGTGGTCTTCACCGGCGGGGTCGCGGCGCTCTTCGACGACGATATCGCAGAAGTCGTCTCGGCCAAGCAGATCTTCACCGCGCTCGGCCTCTCTGAAGACCGGCTGCTGCTCGAGGGCAAGGCCCGCAACACCGCCGAGAACGCCGTCTACACCAAGGCGATGGCCGAACCGAAGCCAGGCGAAACCTGGCTGCTCATTACCTCGGCCTGGCACATGCCGCGCAGCGTCGGCTGCTTCCGCAAGGCCGGTTTCGACGTCATTCCCTATCCCGTCGATTTTCGCACGCCGCTTGGGCCGGACATCTGGTCGCCCTCGACCACCGCGACGCGCAACCTCGAAAAGGTCCATTTCGCCTTCCGGGAATATGTCGGCCTGCTCGCCTACTGGATGACCGACCGCACCGACGCACTGTTCCCAGCGCCGCTCCCCGTGCCGGCGGCCGGCGCCGCGCCGTCCGTCCCTGGGGCTTGATCGCCGCCCGCCTATTTCTCGGCCGGCGTCGCCCCGTGCTTGGCCTCTTCGCCGTCCTCGGCGACGGCGTCCGCAGCACGCGGGTGGCCGATCCGGTAGATGCCTTTAAAATCTCCGGGATCGACGATTTTCCCTTTGCGGCGGATGGTCAGCTGGCCCTCGGCGGCAAGGCGAACGGCCTCGGCGCGGATCGGCTTCATCAGGAGGCGCCAGGCCTTCTCGTCGGACCCTGCGATGGCGCGCGCCACCTCGGACGGGCAGAGGGTCTTTTCCCCCGCGCGCTCCGAGAGCATGCTGAGGATCGTCTCGGACATTTCGGTCATGCTCACTCGCCTTCGAACGGATCGCCGGCGGCATAGCGCGCCCGCGAGAAGAATTGCCGGTGCGCGAGGATCGCGATCACGAACAGCGTCGTTGCGATGAAGGCGTAGGCACCGAGGAACCAGCCGAGATAGGCGAGGCCGAAGAAGATGCCGCGCAGGCCGGCATTGAAGTTCTTGGCCGCGAGCGCGTTCATCAGGCCGGCGCTGCGCACGGCCTGCTGGGCCTTGGCCGGGTTAAGCTCCGCATCTGCCCGCATCGGGATCGCGCCGATCAGGATGGTGCAGTAGTTGAACAGTCGGTAGGCCCAGCCGAACTTGAAGAAGGCATAGGCGAAGACCGCCACCAGCCCGAGCAGCTTGGCCTCGACGAGGCCGCGGTCGAGTTGCCCGTGGAAGGGGAGGTCGGCGGCGATGGTCGCGATCTGCTCGGCCGATCCCAGCAGCGCAAAGCAGCCGCCGATGGCGAAGATGCAGGACGAGGCGAAGAAGGCGGTGCCTTGCTGCAGGCCGGCCATGATGGCGGTGTCGATCATCCGCAGATCGCGGCCGAGCGTCACCTGCATCCAGCGCCGGCGCTGGGCGTTCATCGCCTGGCTCAGCCCGTACTTGGCCCAGGGGCTGTGCTCGGTCAGCCAGTTGTAGGCGAACCAGCCGACGAGAAAGATGCCGATCGCCACGGCGTCGCTGGAATCGAAGGTCGCCATCGCTCTTTCCGCTTGCCGCTGCCGAACCGGCAGCCTTTCGCCCGATCCGACTAGCATTGCCGCGCCGGAGCCGCAAAGCCGCGCTCGCCCCGTACCCATCATTCCGTCCGTTTTCAGCAGCCTGCGCGTCTGCTTCGACAGAGCGTGCACCCGCACTTCGCGAGGAGACGACAGCCGCCAAGACCGCGCAAGGCCATCAGAAGATTTACCTATAATTGGTATTTACTGGTTCTATCTTCCGTCAGGGTGCGGCTCGATAGTCAGCTAGAATTATTTCCTACCAGAAGTTATTCCTACAACCGACGGTCCGTGACATGGTCTGGATGTCGCCGGGACGGCGCGGTGGGGCCCCGCCGAACCATCCTGCGACAGTTCGGATCCGTTCTCCGTCACGGGAAAACGGACGCATGCGGGCCGATGCCTGAGACAGCCCAAGTCCATCCGGCGCCGGAGGGACAGATCGGGCCGAGGCAAAGACCTGCCGGCGGCGGCAAGGGCCTTGGCGGGGCCCGTGCCGCGATGGACGACCCGGGGGCGGCTCCCCGGCAGGAGGCTCGGCCGCGGATCCTCAACGGGTTTTTCGCGGCCGGCGGGAAGGGCAGACGGCGGGGTTGCGAGCCGCCGTGCAGGAACGCGAGGACGCCGGAGCTTCTTTTCGCTACCGCAGTCCGGCGTCCGCCGTTTCCTAGAACACCCGGCCGGCAACGGCGCGGGAACACGCACCCGTGTGTGCACATCGCAACCGCCGGCCGGCTCCGCACCCACGTTCGCTTGACGCGGCCGGGCGCGGCGCGGCAGAAGACGCGCATGCCTCTCCACATGGTCAAACTCTGCGTCGGCGCCGATTCCGTCGAGGATCTCCAGTCCTGGGTTGCCGAGCGTCTGGCGACGGCCACGCGCACCGGCCAGCCGGCCGAGCAGTTCCACCAGACCCGCATGGTGCCGAAGCGCATGGAGGAGATCCTCGATGGCGGCTCGCTCTACTGGGTGATCAAAGGCAAGGTGCAGGTGCGCCAGCCGATCCTCGCCTTCCGGCCGGTGGTCGACGCCGAGGGCATCAAGCGCTGCCGGATCGTGCTGGAGCCAAGTTTCATCCTCACCGACTGGCAGCCGCGCCGCGCTTTCCAAGGCTGGCGCTACCTGACGCCGGAAGAGGCGCCGGGCGATATCGGTGCCGGCGGCGACATGGCCTCCATGCCGCCGGAACTGCGCCGCGAGCTCGCCGATCTCGGCCTGCTCTGACGGCTTGGCGCTTATGCTCGCCGATCCCGCCGAGTGAGGCGCTCCGGCCTGCCGTAACGTCCGCAACGTGATCCTTCCGTATCAAGCCGATCCGCCTAAATCGGACGCGCCGGCCCGATCGCGGCAGGCTTTAGCGGAAGCGCAGCCGGATCGCCGGCACGCCCTGCGGCGTGCGCACGCGAAGACGCGAATGCGCGACCGGCTGCGAGGCGCGCCAGGCGCGGGCGCCGTGGCAGAGCAGCAGACCGACGAGATCCTTCGCCTTCAGCGCCGAACGGCCCTCGCGGAATTCGCCGATCCGGCGCGATGCCTGCTGCATCGGGTGCAGGCCGGCGACCGGCGCGCCGCTGCGGCGGCCGCTGTTGAAGTCGAGGATTTCCTGGTCGACGCTCATCACTGAAGTCCTCGATACGAAGGGTCTGGTTGCCGGTCCGGCGGTCGAAATTCTGGGCGCACGAAGCCTGTCGGTCCCGAGAGGGTCCGCTGGAGCGTCGTGCGGGTGGTCGATCAGGTAAGGCGGCCGCGGGGCCGCCGGGTCAGTTGGCAACGGCGTAGCAGTTGTAGGACTGCTTCTTCAGCGCGGCGCAGGCTTGTCCGGCCTCGCTCTTCGACTGGAAGCCGGCGAAGCGGGCGCGGTAGAGGGCGCCGGAGCCGCTGCCGACCTGCTCGGTATAGCTCTCGGCTTGGATGAGCGCCGAACCGCCCTTGCGCTTGGCTTCCGAGAGCATGTCCATGGCCCGGTCCTTGTCCGGCATGGCGGCGATCTGGACGACCCAGGGCGAGGAAGCGATGCCACCCAGGGCACCCTTTATAGAACCGGTCGTCGTCGGGTCGAAATCTTCCCCGCCGGGAATCGAGCCGGGTGGAACCGGCGCGAGCGCGTTGGCGGTCGGGATCCGGCTTGGCCGCGTCTTCGGCGTGGTCAGCGCCTCGCGCAGCGCCGCGCGCCCGACGATCGGGCGCGCCGGGGTGCCGGCGATGCGGGCGATGGCGTGGCCGGCATCGGCGTCCGCGCCATAGGCTTCGGCGATCCGCTCGTTGATGGTCTCGCGCATCCGCGGCAGCGGCACGCGGCTCGGCGCGGCGTAGGAGGCCTCCGGCTCCGGCGCCAGTGCGGCGACGGTGACGCGCGGCTCGGTCGGGCGCGGCTGCGCGATCAACTGGCCGCCGTCCCGGGTGCTGGCTGCGGCGAGGTACTTGGTGAGGAGGTCCGCCATGTGCTTGTCGCGCGCGGCGGCACTCGCGCCGCCCATCACCACGCCGACGATCTTCTTGTCGTCGCGCATCAGCGAGGAGACAAGGTTGAAGCCGGAGGCGTTGATGTAGCCGGTCTTGATGCCGTCGACGCCCTGGATCTTGCCGACCAGCCGGTTGTGGCCGTTGATCTGGCGGCCGCGGAAGTTGAACGACTTGGTCTTGAAGAACGCGAACTCGCGCGGAAAATGCTCGCGGAGCGCGATGCCGAGCGTCGCCATGTCGCGGGCGGTGGTCGTCTGGCCGGGATTGGGCAGGCCGTTGGCATTGCGGAAGGTGGTGCGGCTCATGCCGAGCTGGCGGGCCTTGGCGGTCATCTGCTGGGCGAAGGCGGCTTCCGAGCCGGCCAGCTGTTCGGCGATCACCACCGAGGCGTCGTTGGCCGACAGCGTCACCAGGCCGAGAATCGCCTCCTGCACGGTAAGGGTCGAGCCGACCTTCAGCCGCAGCTTGGTCGGCGGCCGGGCGGCGGCGTAGGCCGAGACCTTCATCGGCGTCTGCAGCGAGACGCGCTTCGCCCGCATGGCGTCGAACAGCATGTAGAGCGTCATCATCTTGGTCAGCGAGGCCGGGAAGCGCTGGTCGTCGGCATTCTTCGAGAAGAGCACCTTGCCGTTGTTGGCGTCGATGACGAAGCCGGCATAGCGCTCTTCGGCGCTGGCAAAGGCGGAAGACTGAAGGAGAAGGGTGGCGGTCACCGCGACGATACCGACACGTTTGACGAGCGGGGCGTCGAGCTTCATCTTCGTCATCGTTTTACGCACGAGGCTACTCTCTCGGTTCGGTCTGGAGGCAGCAGGGGAATGCCGCCGCAGAAGGTGAGGGAGCCCGAACCGGGAACATTGTCCGGACGCCTCTTCGATGAAACCGAGATTAACGGCACCGCCTTACCAATCCGTTTATGGTTGCCGGAACGTTGTCATCGCAAGTGCAAAGCGTCCACTTCGTGCCGGTTGCGGGCATCGCGGCCCCCGGCGGAAGTGCGGCATCTCCCCACACGACAGATTGAACCGGGACGGCGACAGTGAAATGCTGAGCACCGCATGTCGCCTTCACGCCCCGGCGAGTCGGCATGCCCGCCGATGGGTCAGGCAGTCCCCGGCCTCGCCGGAAGGCGGTGAAAAGCGGGAGAAGAATGGCAAGGGTGTGACGGCCGCGCGAAACAGCACCGTGAGGTTCGCATTGGTTCGGGGCCTCGTCGCGGAGAGAATGAATGGCCATGTTAGAGGCGTCCCCGACATTGGAAAAGCGTCCGGTCGATAGCGCCTTGGCCGGCGCTGTGGGGCGCTTCATAGAGCGGCCAGAGGGGCGAAAGGACGCGCCTTCACGACGGTCCCTTAAAATTGCGAGAGAGCACATTACATACATTTTGATGACAGGGGTGACGGCAGTGGGCGACGCGGAACTTTCGAGGAATCAGACGTCGCAGCCGGCCAGAAGCCAGGCCGACAAGCCACGTGGCTCTGACCCCGACCGCAATACCTCGGTCATCACCCGTACAAAGCCGCAGACGAAGAAGCCAAGTCTTTACAGGGTGCTGCTTCTGAACGACGATTACACCCCGATGGAGTTCGTGATCCACGTCCTGGAGCGTTTTTTCCAGAAGGATCGCGAGGCAGCGCACCGTATCATGCTGCATGTGCACAACCACGGCGTCGGCGAATGCGGGGTCTATACATACGAGGTGGCGGAGACCAAGGTCACGCAAGTCATGGATTTCGCCCGCCAGCATCAACATCCGCTGCAATGCGTGATGGAAAAGAATTGAGGTGAATCGTGCCTACATTTTCGCAAAGTCTGGAAAAGTCGCTGCACCAGGCCCTGACGCTCGCTAATGAGCGCCAGCAGGAATTCGCTACCCTCGAGCACCTTCTGCTGGCGTTGCTCGAGGACAAGGATGCGGCGGCGGTCATGAAGGGCTGCAGCGTCGATCTCGACGTGCTCCGCGCGAGCCTTGTCGAGTACATCGACACCGAGCTCGCCAATCTCGTGACCGGCCATGACGAGGACTCGAAGCCCACTGCCGGCTTCCACCGCGTCATCCAGCGCGCCGTGATTCACGTCCAGTCGTCCGGCCGGGAAGAGGTGACCGGCGCGAACGTGCTCGTGGCGATTTTCGCCGAGCGCGAGAGCCATGCCGCCTATTTCCTGCAGGAACAGGAGATGACGCGCTACGATGCCGTCAACTTCATCGCGCATGGGATTGCCAAACGCCCCGGCTCCTCCGAAAGTCGGCCCCTTAGAAGCGCCGAGGACGATCAGTCGACCATGGGACCCGACGAGGAAGGCAGGCGCAAAACGACCCAGGACGCCCTTACGGCTTACTGCGTGAACCTCAACGAGAAGGCCAAGTCCGGACGCATCGATCCGCTGATCGGTCGCTCGGAGGAGATCAACCGCACCATTCAGGTGCTGTGCCGCCGTTCCAAGAACAACCCGCTTTATGTCGGTGATCCCGGCGTCGGCAAGACCGCGATCGCCGAGGGCCTCGCCAAGCGCATCGTCGAAGGCGATGTGCCCGAGGTGCTGCTGGACGCGACCATCTTCTCGCTCGACATGGGCACGCTGCTCGCCGGCACCCGCTATCGCGGCGACTTCGAAGAGCGTCTGAAGCAGGTCGTCAAGGAGCTCGAGGAATATCCGGGCGCCGTCCTCTTCATCGACGAGATCCACACGGTGATCGGCGCGGGTGCGACCTCGGGCGGTGCGATGGATGCGTCGAACCTCCTGAAGCCGGCCCTGTCGAGCGGCGCGATCCGCTGCATCGGCTCGACCACCTACAAGGAGTACCGTCAGTTCTTCGAGAAGGACCGGGCGCTCGTCCGTCGCTTCCAGAAGATCGACGTCAAGGAGCCGTCGATCGACGACGCCATCGCCATCATGAAGGGCCTGAAGCCCTATTTCGAGGACTTCCATAACGTGAAGTTCTCGAGCGAGGCGATCAAGGCCGCCGTCGAGCTCTCGGCGCGCTACATCAACGACCGCAAGCTGCCGGACAAGGCGATCGACGTGATCGACGAGACCGGCGCATCGCAGATGCTGCTCCCGGAAGGCCAGCGCAAGCGCAAGATCGGCATCAAGGAGATCGAGGCGACCATTGCCACGATGGCGCGGATTCCGCCGAAGTCGGTGTCGAAGGACGACGAGGAAGTGCTCCAGCACCTCGACACGCAGCTGAAGCGGGTCGTCTACGGGCAGGACACGGCCATCGACGCGCTGTCGGCGACGATTAAGCTCGCACGCGCCGGCCTGCGCGAGCCGGAGAAGCCGATCGGCAGCTACCTGTTCTCCGGCCCGACCGGTGTCGGTAAGACCGAGGTGGCCAAGCAGCTGGCATCGGCGCTCGGCGTCGAACTCTTGCGCTTCGACATGTCGGAGTACATGGAGCGGCACACTGTCTCGCGTCTGATCGGTGCGCCTCCCGGCTATGTCGGCTTCGACCAGGGCGGGCTTCTCACCGATGGCATCGACCAGCATCCGCATTGTGTGCTGCTGCTGGACGAGATCGAGAAGGCGCATCCGGATCTGTTCAACATTTTGCTGCAGGTCATGGACCACGGCCGGCTGACCGACCACAACGGCAAGAAGATCGACTTCCGGAACGTCATCCTGATCATGACGACGAATGCCGGCGCCTCGGAGGGGGCGAGGGCCGCCATCGGCTTCGGATCGTCCAAGCGCACGGGCGACGATGTGGAGGCGATCAACAAGCTGTTCACGCCGGAATTCCGCAACCGTCTCGATGCCATCATCCCGTTCGCCGGCCTTGGGGCAGGCGAGATCAACCGGGTGGTCGAAAAGTTCGTCATGCAACTGGAAGCCCAGCTGTCGGAGCGCGGCGTGACCTTCGAGCTGACGCCGGAGTCGATCGTCTGGCTGGCCGACAAGGGCTATGACGAGCACATGGGGGCGCGGCCGCTGGCGCGCGTCATCCAGGAGTACATCAAGAAGCCGCTGGCGGACGAGGTGCTCTTCGGCAAGCTTAAGAAGGGCGGGACCGTCAAGATCACCGTCGTCGACGACCCCGACAAGGCGGGTGCCCGCAAGCTGGCGCTCGAGGCGATCGCCGACGAGCAGCCGAAGGCCAAGCGCAAGTCGCGCGCCAAGGTCGATGCCGACGGCGAGGACTTGGAAGATGACGACGGCGAGGACTACGGTGACGACGAGGACGAGGGCGATGTCGCCGTGAAGGTCGCGCGGCGTCCTGCGTCCAAGCGCAAGCCGTCCTGATTCAACATTCCATCGAAGGGGCCGTCCGGAAGGGCGGCCCCTTTTTGTTGCGTTTTGCTTCAGCATGATCGGGCATGCCCATGCCGGGAACTGACCTCACCAGGGAGCGCTCCTCGTTCCACTGGATCGGCAAGGGCATGCTCGGCATGCTCAGTCCGCCTGCCCTCATCCTCGTCACCGCCTATGTCGGCTTTGCCGCCGTGGCGCGAGAGGCAGGTTTTGACTGGCTGCAGACCTCGTTCATGACGCTGACAGTCTGGGCGCTTCCCTCGCAGATCATCTTGATCGGGGCGGTAAGCGCGGGCATCGCGCTGCCGGCGGCAGCGCTGGCGGTCGGCCTGTCGGCGATCCGACTGATGCCGATGACGGTCGCGCTGATCGCCGAGGTCAAGACGCCGCAGACGCGGACCCTGAAGCTCCTCGCCTTCTCGCACTTCATCGCCATTACCGCCTGGGTGTTCGCCATGCAGCGGCTGGACGAGGTCCCGCGGGAAAAGCGCCTCCTCTTTTTCGGCAGCTTCGGCGCGACGCTGACGCTGACGAACACGCTGGTCGTGGCGCTGGTGTTCAACCTGATGGAGGACCTGCCGGCGCTGATCACCGGCGCGCTGGCCTTCCTCACCCCTGTCTACTTCCTCATCTCGCTGTTCCATTCGGCCCGCGACCGCACGGGGCGGCTGGCGCTGCTGTTCGGCATGCTCTGCGTGCCCCCGGCGCACTGGCTGTCGCCGGAATTCGACCTCTTGATCGCCGGCATCGCCGGCGGCGCGATCGCCTTCGCCCTCGGGCGGCGGCTGGAGAAGGGGGCGTCGGCATGAACCTCGGCTTCCACGACATCGCTGCCGCCTGGTGGCCCTACGCCTTCATCCTGCTCGCTGGCTGGCTGCCGACCGACATCTGGCGCTATCTCGGCGTGCTCTCCGCCGGCCGCATCGACGAGAACTCGCCCAACATCGCGCTCGTGCGCGCCATCGCGACCGGCATGGTCGCCGCCGTCATCGCCCGGATGGTGCTCTATCCCTCCGGCGCGCTCGCCGACGTGCCGGACGCCGTTCGGATCGGCGCCATGGTCGCCGGCTTCCTCGTCTACCTCGCCGCCGGCAAGCGCATTCTCGTCGGGATCCTCGCGGCGGAAGTGGTGCTGATCGGCTTGCCAATGGCGATGGCGGGCTGAGGGTCTCAGGCCGCCCGATCTCCCCCCTTGAGGGGGAGATGTCCGGCAGGACAGAGGGGGGTGAACGTCAAGCGCCACGCCGGACCAATCGGCTCCCCGACCGGGTCTGATCAAAAAGTTCGCCGTTACGGCAGCGCACCCCCCTCTGGCCTGCCGGCCATCTCCCCCTCGGGTGGGGAGATCGGCTTACGGCACGCGTCAGGTCGCGGCGAGTGCCGCTTTGATCAGGTCAGCCTGCTCGGCCAGCACCGCATTGTCCGCCATGCTGCCAGAATGCGGGACCAGGGCGACGCCAGCATAGCGGGGGATGACGTGGACATGCAGGTGGAAGACGGTCTGGCCAGCTGGTGCCTCGTTGAACTGGGTGACCACCACGCCGTCGGCGGCGAAGGCCTCTTTCACCGCCCGCGCCAGCCGCGCCGCGATCGGCATCAGCGCCGAGAGCGTGGCGTCCTCGGCGTCGAGAAGGTTGCGCGAGGGGGCCTTGGGGATCACCAGTACATGCCCCTTCGATTGCGGCATGACGTCCATGATCGCGATGGCGGTCTCGTCCTCGAACACCTTCTGGCTCGGGATCTCGCCGCGCAGGATCTTGCCGAAGATGTTCTGCGGATCGTAGCTCATGGTCGTCTCCTCCAGCGGGTTGCGCTCCTCGGGGGGACCACGATCCGCCCGGCCGGTCAATCCTGTTCCGTTTGATCGGGGCGCTGGAGCTCGGCCGGAGCGGAGGCGGGCGATCCGTCCTCGTGCTTCTTGAACGGGGTGTGTTCGCCCAGCATGGCCTGCATCGCCGCCACCTGCCGGCGCTCGACCTCGAGGTGGTTCTCGATTGCCTGCCGCAACCCGGGATGGCGGATGTAGTGGGCCGAATGCGTCGTCACCGGCTCGTAGCCGCGCGCCAGCTTGTGCTCGCCTTGCGCGCCGGCCTCGACGACGGCCAGCTTGTGTTCGATCGCATAGTCGATCGCCTGGTGGTAGCAGAGCTCGAAATGCAGGAAAGGATGGTCCTCGGTGCAGCCCCAGTAGCGGCCGTAGAGCACGCCGCCGCCGACGAAGTTCAGCGCCCCGGCGATGTAGCGGCCCTCGCGTTTCGCCATCATCAGCACGATGCGCTCCGGCATCCGCTCGGAGATCAGCGAGAAGAACTTCCGGTTGAGGTAGGGACGACCCCATTTGCGGCTGCCGGTGTCCATGTAGAAGCCGTAGAAGGCGTCCCAGGCGGCCTCGGTCAGGTCCTTGCCGGTCAGCCACTCGACGGTAATGCCGGCCGACAGCGCCTCCCGCCGCTCCTTCCGGAGCCCCTTGCGCTTGCGCGAGGCGAGCGTCTCCAGAAAGTCCTCGTAGGTGCCGTAGCCGCGGTTCTTGAAGTGGAACTGCTGGTCGATGCGGTGGAGGAACTCGCCGTCCTCCATCGCTTCGATATCCGCTGGTGTCAGGAAGGTCGCATGCGCCGAGGAGATGCCGGTCTGGCCGACATAGGCCTTGATGCCCTGGCACAGCGCCAGTCGCCGCACGTCGGCGCCAGTGGAGTGCCCGACCAGCAGCCGCGGTCCGGTCGCGGGGGTGAAGGGCACGGAGATCTGCAGCTTCGGATAATAGCTGCCGCCGGCCCGCTCCAGCGCGTCGGCCCAGCCGTGGTCGAACACGTATTCGCCTTGGCTGTGGCTCTTGAGATAGGCCGGCATGGCCGCGAGAATTTGGCCGGACGCGGTTTCGAGCACGAGGTGCTGCGGCATCCAGCCGGCGCGCGCCGAAACGCTGCCGCTGTCCTCCAGCGACTTCAGAAAGGCGTGCAGGAGGAAGGGGTTGCCACCGGGCGATGAAGCATCGCTTTCATCGCCCGGTGGTTCCGGTGGCGAGACGCTAGCGAGGCTGTCCCAGGTTGTCGGCGCGATCTGGTCAATGGATTCGAGGACGCGCAGGGAAAAGACGTCCCCCTCGGCCTCGGTGGTGTCGGTGCCCTGTGTCATCGCCCCAAGCTATCGCCCGCCTGCCGCATTGCAAGCGCTCAGACCTGCGGCGAAAAACCCTCGAAGGTCATCTGGTCGGCATGGCGCTCCGTCTGCGCGACGCCGTCCGGGTTGCGCACTGTCCAGGTGATCACCGGCGCCTTCTGGTCGCCACGGACCCAGTCGACGAAGCCGTTCGGCAGATGGTGGACGCTGTAGGAGACGAAGCTGCAGCCGCGGCTGTAGACGGCGCGGTGTTCGTCGAGCTGTTCCGGCTTCAGGCCCTCGGCCGTCAGGCCCACCGGAAAGCCGCCCGCGGCGATCGCCTGGTCGATCAGCCAGGGATCGAAGGACATCAGCGCGAGCTGGCCGCGGTAGCCGGAGAGGACCGGCATCAGCCGGTCGAGGAAGTCGGCGTCCTCGTCCGGGCTGCTGCCTTTTAGCTCCATGACCAAGGGCACCGCGCCGTCGATGGCGGCGAGGAACTCGGCGACGGTCGGAATGCCGGCCCCGGTGTTGCCGAGCCGCAGGCGGCGGAGCTCATCGAGCGTTGCCGCGTCCGTGCGCCCCGGGGTGCCGGTCAGTCGGTCGAGCGTCGCATCGTGGAAGATCACCGGCACACGGTCGCGCGACAGGTGCACGTCGCATTCGATGGCGTAGCTGCCGGCGATCGCGGCAAGGGCGGCGGGAACCGAGTTCTCCATGACGGCGACATTGCCGTCATGGAGGCCGCGATGGGCGATCGGCCGGCTCACCAGCCAGTCGAGAGAACCGCTGTAACGCATTGTCCTGCCTTACTTGATCTCGAAGAACGCTTCGATTTCCACGGCGGCGTCGAACGGCAGGCTGGGCACGCCGACGGCGGAGCGGGCGTGGCGGCCGGCATCGCCAAGGATCTCGACCATGAAGTCCGACGCGCCGTTGGCGACCTTGTGCTGCTCGGTGAAGCCGGCGTCGCTGGCGACGAAGACGGTGAGCTTCAGCAGGCGGACGATGCGGGTGAGGTCGCCGCCGAGAGCCGCGCTTGCCTGGGCGAGGATGTTGACCGCACAGGCCTTCGCCGCGCGCTGTCCGTCCTCGAGCGAGACGCCACCGCCGAGCTTGCCGATGGCGGCGATCTTGCCGTCCTCGAACGGCAGCTGGCCGGAGGTCTGCAGCACGTTGTTGTAGGTGACGTAGGGCACGTAGTTGGCGGCGGGTGCGGCGGCGACAGGCAAGGTGACGCCGGCGGCGGCGAGGCGGGAGGCGATCGTGTCGGTCATCAAATTTCCTTTGTTCACATGATTGGAGGGCCGCGGGCATATTGCCGGCTCCCCGTCGGGGATAGAGTGTGACGAGGCCCGACATAGCCCGGATCGCCGGCCTCGTTGAGGAAAGTTTTGCATGGTGTTCCGCAGTTTGGTCGTTCTGGCAATGCTTCCCGCGACGACGGGTCTCGCCGTCGCCGTCCCGCTCGCCCCGCATCAGGCTGTCTACGAATTGTCGCTCGCGTCGGGCTCCACCGACTTCGTCGGGGCGGAGGGGCGAATCGCGCTGAAGCTGCAGACCGAGACCTGCGGCGTCTATGCGCTGGACTACCGCTTCGTCGCGAAATTCCAGCAGGAGGAGGAGGTGACGGTCACCGACCAGCAGACGATCTCGACCGAGAACGCCGACGGCAGCGACTTCAGCTTCACCACCAAGACCTTCGTCGACGGCGCGCCGGAAAAGGAAATCCGCGGCAAGGCCCGGCGCGAGGGCGATGCCACCAAGGTCGCAATGCAGTCGCCGAAGGCGGCGGAGTTCAGCCTGCCGCTCTCCTACTTCCCGATGCAGCACACCGCGACGCTGATCGAGCACGCAAAGGCCGGCGACCGGATCGTCGAGGCGAAGCTCTTCGACGGCGACGACGACGCGGAGAAGCTGCTCTCCAGCACCGCCATCATCAGCCCGAACGATCCGCCGGCAGCGGCGCCCACGCCTGAGCCGAACAAGGCCGACGGCACGCCGCCGCCGCCGCGTTCGCCGAAGATCGACCAGGAACTGGCGGGGCTGAAATCCTGGAAGGTCAGCGAATCCTACTACAACAGCGACAGCGACCCCGATGGCATGCCGGTGTTCGAGACCAGCTACACCCTCTACGAGAACGGCGTGTCGGACGCGCTGACGCTGAATTTTGGCGAGTACGCCTTCAACGGCGCGCTGAGCCAGCTCGATCTGCTGGATGCGAAGGGGTGCAAGTGAGACGGGACGGGGTCGAAGACGGGTGGGGAGAGGGTTCTAAGGCCAAAACTTCGTCATCCCGGACTTGATCTCTGCGAAACCAAAGGTTTCGCTGCGATCCATTCCAAATCGTTGAACGAGTGATCTACGGTCGACCTTGCCGGTGTTCTGACGCGGACTGCGGACTCCACCGCAGAGGAATGGATCCCAGCAAAACCTTTGGTTTCGCAGAGATCAAGTCCGGGATGACGAGATTGAAGAGTCGGCGCCATTGCGCTTTACGCTCAAATGGCCACGCACTTCACTGCGGAAAGGGGCGCAGCCCGACCGACATAGCACCCACCCCCAAGCCGCAAATCACCCCTCCACCCCCCGCATCCACCGCCTGCATCCAACCCGCGCCCCACACCTAACCCTTGCCCGGCCGCCTGAATCGGTGTATGGGCGCGGTCATTCCACACACGGAATTCGGGACTTCATGGCGACCTCGGTCGTCCGCTGCGGTCCCTCCGGTGGCGGCCAACCCTGGCTGCTTCTTTTCCGTGGAGGCTGAACCGGTAAAGGAACCGACACGATGGCATTGCCCGATTACTCCATGCGCCAGCTGCTCGAAGCAGGCGTCCACTTCGGCCACCAGACCCACCGCTGGAACCCGAAGATGGCCCCCTACATCTTCGGCTCGCGCAACAACATCCACATCCTCGACCTCGCGCAGACCGTGCCGCTCCTGCACACCGCGCTGAAGGCCGTGTCCGACACCGTCGCTCGCGGCGGCCGCGTGCTGTTCGTCGGCACCAAGCGCCAGGCGTCCGACATCATCGCCGATGCCGCTGCCCGGTCCGCCCAGTACTACGTCAACGCCCGCTGGCTCGGCGGCATGCTGACCAACTGGAAGACCATCTCGAACTCGATCCAGCGCCTGCGCAAGCTCGACGAGATGCTCTCCGGTGAAGCGCACGGCTTCACCAAGAAGGAGCGCCTGACGCTGCAGCGCGAGCGCGACAAGCTCGACCGGGCGCTCGGCGGCATCAAGGACATGGGCGGCGTGCCGGACATGATCTTCATCGTCGACACCAACAAAGAAGCGATCGCGATCGAGGAAGCCAAGCGCCTCCACATCCCGGTCGTCGCCGTGATCGATTCCAACTGCGATCCGCGCCCGATCGATTTCCCGATCCCGGGCAATGACGACGCGGCCCGCGCGATCACGCTCTACTGCGACCTGATCGCCAAGGCCTGCCTCGACGGCATCGGCCGCCAGGCCGGCGCCATGGGCGTCGACATCGGCGCGATGGAAGAGGCTCCGATGGAGACGCTGGAAGAAGAGGCCATGCCGTCGCAGTCGGCTGCCGAGACCGAGACCGACGTCGCTTCCGACGCCCAGGCTGCTGCCGAGCCGCAGCCGGAGCCGGAAGCCCAGCCGGCCGCCTGAGACCCTGTGCCGGCGAAAGCCGGCGCATCCTGACCGGACGGCGTAATCACGCCGTCACATTGACAGCGCACCTCTCGTCTGGCGACGGGGGTGCGCCTGTTTCATTTTCCAAGAGGCTGATCGATGACCGTTACCGCCGCGATGGTAAAAGAGCTGCGTGAGAAGTCCGGCGCAGGCATGATGGACTGCAAGACCGCGCTCGCCGAGAACAATGGCGACATGGAAGCCGCCATCGACTGGCTGCGCGCCAAGGGCATTTCGAAGGCCGACAAGAAGTCCGGCCGCACCGCTGCGGAAGGCCTGATCGGCGCCGCCTCGAGCGGCACCAAGGCGATCGTCGTCGAGGTCAATTCCGAGACCGACTTCGTCGCCCGCAACGACGCCTTCCAGACGATCGTGCGCAATGTCGCGAAGGTCGGCCTCGAGACGGACGGTTCCGTCGAGGCTGTCGGCGCTGCCGCCTATCCCGATTCGTCGAAGTCGGTCACCGAGACCATCGTCGAGGCCGTCGGCACGATCGGCGAGAACATGTCGCTGCGCCGCAGCGCTATGCTGACCGTCACCGATGGCGTCGTGGCCACCTACATCCACAACCAGGTCGCCGACGGCCTCGGCAAGATGGGCGTTCTCGTCGCCATGGAGTCCACCGGCGACAAGGCGGCTCTCGCTGCTTTCGGCCGTCAGGTCGCCATGCACGTCGCCGCCACCAACCCGCTGGCGCTGACCTCGGCCGAGGTCGACCAGGCGACCGCCGATCGCGAGAAGGCGATCTTCGTCGAGCAGGCACGCGAGTCCGGCAAGCCGGACGCGATCATCGAGAAGATGGTCGAAGGCCGCATGCGCAAGTTCTACGAGGAAGTCGTCCTGCTCAGCCAGGCCTTCGTGATCAATCCCGACCTGACGGTCGAGAAGGCGCTCGCGGAGGCCGAGAAGGATTTTGGTGCCCCGGCCAAGATCACCGGCTTCGTGCGCTTCGCGCTCGGCGAGGGCATCGAGCGCGACAAGAGCGACTTCGCTGCCGAAGTCGCTGCGGCCGCCGGCCAGAAGTAAGCGTTTACTCTCCCTTCGAGACTGCCGGGGGCGCCTGCGTGACAAGCGGGCGCCCTTATTGTATCGCAGGCCGGCTCGCGCTGCGGGCCCGCATTGCATGAGGATGATGGAAATGACGGCAGACATCCGCTTCAAGCGCGTGCTTCTCAAGGTTTCCGGCGAAGCCCTTATGGGTAGCCAGGGTTTCGGCATCGACGTCACGGTCGTCGACCGCATCGCCGGCGATATCGCCGAGGCGAGGGCGCTCGGCGCCGACATCTCGGTCGTCATCGGCGGCGGCAATATTTTCCGCGGCGTCGCCGTGGCGTCGAAGGGTGGCGACCGCGTCACCGGCGACCACATGGGCATGCTGGCGACCGTCATCAACGCGCTGGCGCTGCGCACTTCGCTCGCCAAGCTCGGCATCGAGGCGATCGTGCTCTCGGCCATCGCCATGCCGGAGATCTGTGAAAGCTTCTCTCAGCGCGTGGCGCTCGCCCATGCCGCGGCGGGCCGCGTGGTGATCTTCGCCGGCGGCACCGGCAACCCGTTCTTCACCACCGATTCCGCCGCTGCGCTCCGTGCGGCCGAGATGGGCGCTGCGGCGCTGTTCAAGGGCACGCAGGTCGACGGCATCTATTCCGAGGATCCGAAGAAGAACCCGAACGCCACCCGCTTCGACCAGCTGACGCACGACGAGGTGCTGCAAAGGGGTCTCGCGGTGATGGACATCGCAGCCGTCGCCTTGGCACGCGAGAATCACATTCCCATCGTCGTATTCTCCATCCATGAGAAGGGTGAGTTCGCCCGCATCCTGTCGGGCGGCGGTCGCGCCACCATCGTGACCGACTAGGCTGGATCGACACGGCGCAAAAGCAAAAGGACAGACCATGGCTGAATTCGATATCAACGACCTGAAGCGGCGCATGGACGGCGCGATCAACGCCCTCCAGCACGACCTCCAGGGGCTGCGCACCGGCCGCGCCTCCGCGAGCCTGCTCGACCCGATCACGGTCGAGGCCTACGGCACGCAGACGCCGCTGAACCAGCTGGCCAACGTGTCGATCCCCGAGCCGCGCATGCTGTCGGTCTCGGTGTGGGACAAGACGATGGTCGGCAAGGTCGAACGGGCGATCCGCGACAGCCATCTCGGCCTCAACCCGATCACCGACGGCACCACGCTGCGCATTCCGCTGCCGGAGCTGAACGAGCAGCGCCGCAAGGAACTGGTCAAGGTTGCCCACACTTATGCCGAGAATGGCCGCGTGGCCGCACGCCATGTGCGACGCGATGGCATGGAGACCTTGAAAAAACTCGAGAAAGACGGCGATATGGGGCAGGACGACGCCCGTCAGATGTCCGATCGCGTGCAGAAGATCACCGACGAGACGATTTCCGAGATCGACAGGACCCTGTCGGCCAAGGAAGCCGAAATCATGCAGGTCTAGCCTGAACGTGCCTTCTGCGGCGGTGGAATCAAGAGGACAAGCGGTGCGGCAACCCCAACACGTCGCCATCATCATGGACGGCAACGGACGCTGGGCGAAAGCCCGCGGCCTGCCCCGTACCATGGGTCATCGCCGCGGCGTGGAGGCGGTCCGTGGGGCCGTCCGCGCTGCCGGTGACTTCGGCATCCGCTACCTCACGCTGTTCGCCTTCTCCTCGGAGAACTGGCGACGCCCCGCCGAGGAGGTGAACGAGCTGATGGGCCTCCTGAAGCTCTTCATCCGCCGTGACCTCGCCGACCTTCATAAGGAAGGCGTGCGGGTCAAGGTGATCGGCGCGCGCGAAAACCTCAGCAACGACATCCGCTCGCTGCTCGAGGAAGCCGAGAACCTGACGCGCGACAACACCCATACGACGCTGGTCATCGCCTTCAACTACGGCGGCCGCGAGGAAGTGGCCCGTGCTGTCCGGCGGATTGCCGACAAGGTGGCATCGGGCGAGATCAAGGCCGAGTCGGTGAGCGAGGAACTGCTCGACGGTCACATGGACACCGCCGGGATTCCCGACCCCGATCTCATCATCCGCACTTCCGGGGAGCTTCGGCTGTCGAACTTCCTGCTCTGGCAGGCGGCCTATTCCGAGTTCGTCTTCCTGCCCTGTCTGTGGCCGGACTTCGATCGCAAGGCGTTCGAGGGCGCGCTGCAGGATTTCGCCTCGCGCGATCGGCGCTATGGCGGCGTCTCCTGCGAGATCGCGTCCTGACCCGATGCGGATGATCCGATGGGCCTAGGAATCGGCAGGCTCGTTTCGACGCAATCCTGGGCCGACCTCAAATCGCGCCTGATCTCCGCCGTGATCCTCGGCGCTGCCGTGCTGGCGATCGCCTTCGTCGGCGGCGTGCCGTTCCGCATGCTGTGCTGCCTCACCGGCGTCATCGTGTTCGAGGAATGGGCGCGGATGACCCGCGCCAAGCGGGCAGGGCCGATCTTCAAGTTCGCCCGCCGGGCGCTTTTCTTCAGCCTGTTTGCCTTCCTGCTCGGCGAGAACCTTCTCTCCCTCATCATCATCGGCGGCGCCGGCCTCTTCGTCGCTTTCGTCGACCGGCGCGAGCGCAAGGCCGACTGGGCGCTCGGCGGCCTCGTCTATTCAGGCTTCGCGGCGCTGGCCCCCGGCATGCTGCGGGCCGACGACGCGGCGGGGCTCGCGGTGCTCGGCCTCGTCATCGCCGTCGTCTGGCCGACGGACATCTTCGCCTACTTCACCGGCAAGACTTTTGGCGGACCGAAGATCCTGCCCTCGGTCTCGCCGAAGAAGACGATCTCCGGCTCGCTTGGCGGCCTGATTGCCGGCATGGCTTTCGGCTCCGCCTTCTATGTCGAGGTCACCGGCGAGTTTCCGCTCTGGATCCTCCTTCTCACCGCCGTTCTCTCCGTGCTCGGCCAAGCCGGCGATCTCTTCGAGTCCTGGGTCAAGCGGCGCTTCGGCGTGAAGGATTCGGGCCGGATCATTCCGGGCCATGGCGGCCTGATGGACCGGATCGATGCGCTGATCATCGCGCTGGGCGCCGCGTGGATCGTCGGCGTGATGCTGGAGGGAATCGAGCATCCGGCGCGGGCGATCTTCGCGATCTAGTCATCCCACACAGAAGGTTTGCTTGCCGCGCGGCAAGCGGACTCCATAAGATAGACGGACCGGTTTGCAGGCATACCGGCCGATCGCGCCCTTCGAGCAAGGAAACAAGATGGATCTCTCGTCCGGCCTCGGCATGATCTGGGACACCGCCCTGATCAAGTTCGTGCCCTTCCTGTTCGTCCTGACGGTCATTGTCTTCTTCCACGAGCTCGGGCATTTCCTGATCGGCCGCCTTTGCGGGATCAAGGTGCTGGCGTTCTCCGTGGGTTTCGGACCGGAACTCGTCGGCTTCAACGACCGCCGCGGCACCCGCTGGAAGCTTTGCGCCATTCCGCTCGGCGGCTATGTGAAGTTCCTCGGCGACGAGAACGCCGCGAGCATGCCAGACAATGCCGCCGTCGAGGCCATGGACCCGGCGGAGCGCGCACAGTCCTTTCCGGCCAAGAGTGTCGGCCGCAGGGCGGCGACCGTCGTCGCCGGCCCGGTCGCCAACTTCATCCTCGCCATCGTTATCTTCGCCGGCGTCGCCTTCATCAGCGGGCGGCCGGTCGGCGATCCCGTGGTGTCGGAAGTGCGGGCAGGGACCCCGGCGGCGACCTCCGGCATTCTCGCCGGCGACCGGATCGTCTCCCTCGACGACACGAAGGTCACCTATTTCAACGACATCCTGGAATACGTGTCGACGCGGGCCGAGGTGCCGATCCGCGTTGGCGTCGAGCGGGCCGGCGCGCCGCTGGAGTTCACCGTGACGCCGGCGCTGGTGACGCAGACCGATCCTTTCGGCAACGAGGTGCAGACGCCCTTGATGGGCCTTGTCGCCAGCAAGGAGAGCGCCGACTTCCGCGTCGAGAGCCTGTCGGCGGTCGAAGCGCTGAAGTTCGGCGTCGACCAGACCTGGTTCTTCACCCACCATACCGTCAGCTTCATCAGCGGTATCGTCACCGGGCATTCCGGCGCCGAGCAGATCGGTGGGCCAATCCGAATCGCCGGTATCTCCAGCCAGGTGGCGACGCTCGGCTTTGCCGCGGTGCTGATTCTGGCCGCGCAGCTGTCGATCTCGATCGGCCTTCTCAATCTCCTGCCGATCCCGATGCTCGATGGCGGGCACTTGATGTTCTACGGTTTCGAGGCGCTGCGCGGGAAGCCGCTGAGCGAGCGCGTGCAGGACGTCGGCTTCCGGATCGGCATCGTCCTCGTCCTGTCGCTGATGATCTTCGCGATGTGGAACGACATTTCCTGGCTGACCTGAGCGTGGCTTGCGCGGGGCTTTTCTCCTGTCGCCGGTTTAACGCTGTGTTAACCATGTATCAGGGAGCCGTGGCCGGGGAGCAACGGTTTTCCGATTCCTAAACTGAATCCGTCCAGTTTGCTTGAACGCGGTCCTAAAGCCGTTAAAAGGCAATGAGCGCATGATGCCGAAACGGCGTCGCTGCGGTGTTATGTATAAAAGGTGGGTGAAGCCTATGACGGCTGGATCAAAGCTCCTGAGGGCCACGTCGGCATTTGCGCTATCATCGACGATCCTGGCCACCACTGTCGGTGTCCAGCTCTTGATGGTCTCGCAGGTCCAGGCCGCGATGGTCAGCAACGTGGTCGTGACGGGCAACCAGCGCGTCGAGGCCGATACGATCCGCGGCCTCCTGTCGATCCGCCCGGGCAAGAATGCCACGGAAGCCGACATCGACGAGGGCGTGCAGAAGCTCTACTCGACCGGCCTGTTCTCCGACGTGAAGATCAGCCAGAGCGGCGGCACGGTGAACGTGCGGGTCGATGAGAACCAGATCGTCAACCAGGTCGTCTTCCAGGGCAATTCCAAGCTGAAGGACGAGCAGCTCAAGGCCGCCGTCCAGACTCAGTCGCGCGGCGCCTATTCGGCTGCCACCGCCGAGGCCGACGTCGCCTCCATCAAGGAAGCCTACGGCAAGATCGGCCGCAGCGATGCGACCGTCACCGTCCGCACGCTTCCCGTCGACAACAACCGCGTCAACGTCGTCTTTGAGATGAACGAGGGCGACCGCACCAAGATCGGCACGATCAACTTCGTCGGCAACAATGCCTATGGCGATGGCCGTCTGAAGGAAGTGATCGCGCTGCGCGAGTCCGGCCTGCTCAGCTTCATCCAGCGCAACGACATCTATGATGCCGACCGCCTGCGCGCCGATGAAGAGACGCTGCGCCGCTTCTACTACAACCACGGCTACGCCGACTTCCGCATCGTTTCCTCGGTTGCCGATCTCGACGAGACCAACAACAAGTACACCGTCACCTTCACCATCGACGAAGGCGAGCGCTACACCTACGGCAACGTCGCCGTTGAGAGCGCCATTCCGGGCGTCGACGGCGCCGCGCTGGAGCGCGAGCTGAAGACCCGCTCGGGCGACGTCTACAGCGCGCAGAAGGTTGAGGACTCGCTGGTCGCCGTGACCAACCGCGTCGCCGAGAACGGTTATGCCTTCGCTCAGGTCACCCCGCGCGGCGACCGCGACTTCAACAACCGTACGATCTCGGTCACCTACGTGGTCGACCAGGGCCAGCGCGCCTACATCGAGCGGCTGGACGTGCGCGGCAACACCAAGACCCGCGACTACGTCATCCGCCGCGAGTTCGACGTCTCCGAAGGCGACGCCTTCAACCAGGTTCTGGTGCAGCGCGCTAAGCAGCGCCTCGAGTCGCTCGGCTTCTTTACCTCGGTCAACATCTCGACCGCGCCGGGCTCCGAGCCGGACCGCGTCGTCGTGATCGTCGACGTGGTCGAGAAGTCGACCGGCGAGTTCTCCATCGGTGGTGGCTACACCACCGGCGGCGAGAGCGATGGCCCGGTTGCCGAAATCGGCGTGACCGAGCGCAACTTCCTTGGCCGTGGCCAGTATGTGAAGGTCTCCGCCGGCTTCGGCGCTGATACCCGCAACTACCAGCTGTCGTTCACCGAGCCCTACTTCCTCGGCCGCCGCCTGGCCGCCGGCTTCGACATCTACACCTCGACCAACACGTCGGAATCCTACGACGTCGAGCGCACCGGCGGTTCGCTGCGTGTCGCCGCGCCGATCACCGACGACTTCACCGCGCAGGTCGCTTACAACTTCAAGCAGGAGAAGTTCGGCGACGACGACGGCGGTGCCAAGATCGATGACTATCTCGTCGACTCCGCCGGTGCCCTGATCATCGGTGCGGACGGCAAGCCGGTCGTTGCCGGTAGCGATTTCGACGGCGACACCAAGGCGATCTACGCCACCTGCGGCGATCCGGACCCTTACGGTCTCGTCTCAGGCCGCCAGGTTGCCGGTGCCACGGACTTCTCGGGCGCCCCGAAGTACACGCGCTCGACGATCATCAACCAGGCGATCTGCGACAGCCCGTACACCACATCGTCGGTCTCCTACGCGCTGACCTACAACACGCTCGACTCGACCAAGGACCCGCGCAACGGCATCATCGCCTCGTTCGGCCAGGAAGTCGCCGGCCTCGGCGGTGACGCGAGCTTCGTCAAGACCACCGGCAAGGCATCGTATTTCCAGCAGCTGCAGGAAGAATACGACGTCGTCGGACAGCTCTCGGTCGGTGGCGGCAATGTTGCCGGTCTCGACGGCGACCTTCGCGTCTTCGACAACTTCTTTAAGGGCCAGGACATCGTCCGCGGCTTCGAGACCAAGGGCATCGGCCCGCGCCAGTTCGAGCTCGATGCCAGCGGCAACCGCGTCGGCAGCGGTGTCGCGATCGGCGGCGAGAACTACCTGAACGCCACGGCGGAGACGACCTTCCCGCTGCCGCTGGTGTCGCGCGACTTCGGTTTCCGGGGCGCGGTGTTCGCCGATGCCGGCACGCTCTGGGGCACGGAATTCGCAGGCCAGCAAGGTGTCGTCGGCGACGACCTCGAAGTGCGCGCCTCGGTCGGTGTCGGCCTGCTCTGGGCCTCGCCTTTCGGTCCGCTGCGCGTCAACTACGCGCACCCGGTCATGAAGGAAGACTACGACGAGACCCAGGAACTGTCCTTCGGCTTCTCGACCCGGTTCTAAGGGATAGCGGGAGACCTCAGGGTCTCCCGCTTCAGTTTTGATGACAGACATCCGATTCTTTCCAGCCGGTGAGGGGCTGACCCTCTCCGCGCTCGCGACGCTCTGCGACGCCGAGCTCGTTGCGGGCGGCGACGGCACGCGGCGCGTCCGTGGGCTTGCGGCCCTCGACGATGCCGGCCCGGACGATCTCACCTTCTTCGACAATGTGCGCTACCGCGAGGCCCTCGCGGCAACGCGCGCCGGCTGCGTCGTCGTTGCCCGCCGCAGTCTTCCGCTGGTGCCGGAGGGCATCGCAGCGCTCGTCGCCCGCGATGCCGGGCGGGCCTTTGCACTGGCCGGCCGGGCCCTGTTTCCCGAAGCGCTTCTGCCGCAGGCGATGAGCCCCGGGATTTCGCCCTTCGCCGCTATCGATCCGACGGCGGTTCTGGAGGATGGCGTCACGGTGGAGCCGATGGCGGTGATCGGTCCGCGCGTCGGCATCGGCCGTGGCACGGTGATCTCAGCGGGAGCCGTTATCGCTTCGGACTGCAAGATCGGCCGCGACTGCCGGATTGGCGCGCATGTCAGCATCCAGCACAGCCTGATCGGCAATGGCGTGATCCTGCATCCGGGCGTTCGCCTCGGGCAGGACGGCTTCGGCTATTCCGCGGGCCGCGACGGCATTTTGAAGATGGTGCAGATCGGCCGGGTGATCGTGCAGGACGGTGTCGAGATCGGCGCGAATACGACGGTCGACCGCGGCGCCATCCGCGACACGGTGATCGGCGAGAACACCAAGATCGATAACCAGGTTCAGGTCGCGCACAATGTGCGGATCGGTCAGAACTGCATGATCGTCGGGCAGGTGGCGCTCGCCGGCAGCGTGACGCTCGGCGACGGCGTTGCCATCGGCGGCCAGACGGCGATCAACAACCACGTCACCATCGGCGATGGCGCGCAGATCGCCGCCATCAGCAGCGTCGCCAGCGACGTGCCGCCCGGCGCCCGCTGGGGCGGGACGCCGGCCAAGCCGGTGCGGGACTGGTTCCGGGAAGTGACCTGGGTTAGTGAAATGGCAAAGGCGCGACGCGTACCAGGGGGCAGGGATGGACGAGACGACAACGACGCTTGAGAGCGCCGACATACTCCAGATCATGGAGCTCCTGCCGCACCGCTACCCGTTCCTGATGGTCGACCGCATCGTCGGCATCGACTCGGACAAGGCGGCGATCGGCATCAAGAACGTGACGGTCAACGAGCCGCATTTCATGGGGCATTTCCCCGGCACGCCGGTGATGCCGGGCGTCCTGATCATCGAGGGCATGGCCCAGACCGCCGGCGCGATCTGCACCATGGCGATGGGCAAGGGCACGCCGCAGCTGGTCTATTTCATGACCATCGACAATGCGAAGTTCCGCCGTCCGGTGGTGCCGGGTGACCGGCTGGAATACCACGTCGTGCAGAACAAGAAGCGCGGCAACATCTGGAAGTTCGACTGCGTCGCCAAGGTCGACGGCGTCAAGGTCGCCGAGGCGACCGTCAGCGCCATGCTGGTGGCCCGCGACCCGGCCTGAGCGCCATCGCATGCCAGCGGCTCCGAACTGACGCTGCCGCTTCCGTCACGGCGCCCTTTGCGGGGCGCCGTCGGCGTTTCCCTGGCCAATAGTAGGGGTGCCCATGTCCATCCATTCCTCCTCGATCATCGAGGACGGTGCCGTCATCGGCGAGGACGTCGAGATCGGTCCGTTCTGCCATATCGGTCCGCAGGTCCGGCTCGGTCCGGGCGCGAAGCTGCGCTCGCACGTGGTGATCTCCGGCAACACCACCATCGGCGCCAATGCCAACATCTACCCCTTCGCCTCCCTCGGGCATGCGCCGCAGCATCTGAAGTACAAGGGCGAGGACACCCGCCTCGTCATCGGCGAGAATTGCCTGGTGCGCGAGAGCGTGACCATGAACCCCGGCACCATCCAGGGGCGCTCCGAGACGACGATCGGCGACAACTGCTCGTTCTTCACGGGCTCGCACGTCGCGCATGACTGCCATGTCGGCTCCAACGTGACGGTGATCAACAACGTCATGCTGGCCGGGCATTGCGTCATCGGCGACTTCGCCACCATCGCCGGCGGCTCGGGCATCCACCAGTTCACCCGGATCGGCCACCATGCCTATATCGGTGGCCTTGCCGCGGTCGAGGGTGACGTCATTCCCTTCGGCATGGTGCTCGGCAACCGCGCCTATCTCTCCGGCCTCAACGTCATCGGCATGAAGCGCGCGGGTTTCAACCGCGACGCCGTGCGCAACGTGCGCAAGGCCTACCGCATGCTGTTCTCCGACGATTTGACGTTCCGCGAGAACATGGACGAGGTGCAGAGCGAGTATCCCGAGGATCCGCTGGTGCAGGACCTGCTCGGCTTCATCCGCTCCGGCGGCGACCGGGCGATCTGCTTTCCGCGCCACAGCCGCCCGGCGTGACGCTTCCCGCCCAGCCCGCCATCGTCGCGCCGGGCAGGCCGGGCGAGCCGCTCGGCATCGTCGCCGGCGGCGGCGACCTGCCGCGGCTGGTGGCGGAACAAGCCGTGCTGCACGGCTGGACACCCGTCGTCCTCGCCGTCGGCGACGGGATCGGCTCGTCCTGGCTGCCTGAGGATGCCTGGCCGATGGCCTGGGGCAAGCTCGGCAACGCGTTTGGCCATCTGAAGGGCAGGGGCGTGCGCCGCATCGTGATGTGCGGCACCGTCTCCGTGCGCCCCGACTTCCGCTCCATCCTGCCGAGCCTCAAGACGCTCGCCATGCTGCCGCAGATCTTCCAGGTGATCCGCGGCGGCGACGACAACCTGCTGCGGGCGGCGGCCCGGGCCTTCGAGGGCCGTGGCTTCGAGCTCGTAGCGGTCCAGGAAATCCTGCCGGAGATGCTGATGCCGGCGGGACCGGTGACGGGACTGAGCCCTTCCGAGATCGACTGCGTGGCGCTTGCCCGCGGGTTCGAGGCGGCGAAGGTGCTGGGCGCGCTCGACGTCGGGCAGGCGGTCGTCGCCTCGCGCGACCGGGTGATCGCGCTGGAGGGCATCGAGGGGACGCAGGAAATGCTGGCACGCGTCGCCGACCTTCGCCGGCGGGGCCGCGTCAGCCGGAAGGAACATTGCGTGCTGGTCAAGGTCGTCAAGCCGGGCCAGGATCTGCGCTTCGATCTGCCGAGCATCGGCGTTGCGACCATCGAGCAAGCCGCCGAAGCGGGGTTGTCGGGCATCGGCCTCAGCGCCGGCCATGCGCTGGTGATCGGCATCGATGACGTCATCGCGGCTGCCAAGGCAGAGGGCATGTTCCTCGTCGGCTGGCCCGATCCTTCCGGAGAACCGCTGCTATGAAGATCGCCTTCGTCGTCGGCGAGAATTCCAGCGATCGTCTGGGCGCAGCGCTCATCCGTGGCTTGCGGCAGCAAGCGGGCGAAGCGGTCGAGGTGACCGGTCTCGGCGGCGACGAGATGGCGGCGGAGGGGCTGAAGACGCTCTTCGACATCGACGAACTGTCGATCATCGGCGTCGGCGCCATCGTCGCGCGGCTGCCCCAGTTGATCGGGCGCATCGGCCAGACCGTGCGCCATATCCTCAACGAAGCGCCGGATGCGCTGGTCGTCATCGACAGCTATGCCTTCTCGCACCGGGTGGCGCGCAAGGTGCACAAGGCCCGGCCGGACCTTCCGATCATCAATTACGTTCCGCCGGCAGTCTGGGCCTACCACCCCGAGCGCTCGACGGCGATGCGCGGCTATATCGACCGGGCAATCTGCGTCTTCCCGTTCGAGCCGGATTTCCATCAGCGCCATGGCGGCCCGCCCGCGACCTATGTCGGCCATCCCCTGATGCGCCAGCCCGACCTTGCCGCCATCATGCAGCGGCTCGATGCGGGACCCGACCTGCCGGCGCCGAAGGCAGCGCCCGTGCTGCTGGTTCTGCCGGGGTCGCGCCGGGGCGAGATCAACCGGCTGAGCGACGATTTCGGCAGGACGTTGGCGCTGCTCTCAGAACGCATGCCGGGCGTGCGCGCCGTGCTGCCGGCGGTGCCGCGGCTGAAGGCGGCGATCGAGGAAAAGGTCGCGGGCTGGGCGGTGAAGCCCGAGATCGTGACCGGCGAGGCGGAGAAATGGGCGGCGTTCGCTGATGCCGACGCGGCGCTTGCGGCATCCGGCACCGTGGCGCTGGAACTCGCGCTCGCCGGCGTTCCCATGGCGCTCTGCTACCGCATCGACCCGATCGCCTACCGCGTCCGCCACTGGATCACCGGCTGGACCGCGGCGCTGCCGAACTACATCGCCGACCACCCGCTGGTGCCCGAGCATTTCCACGAGTTCATCCGCCCGGAAGCCCTGTCACGGCGGCTCGAATGGCTGCTGACGGACACGCTGGAGCGGCGCGCCCAGGTCGAGGGGTTCCGGGATATCCGCCGGAAGATGGCGGTGAGCGAGGATCCCGGGCAGGCGGCGGCGTCGATCGTGCTGGAGGTGGTTCGGGGGCGGGCGGGAAGCCGCATTCGCTGAGTTGATGCTTGCGGCAGCGCCGCCCCCCCTCTGTCCTGCCGGACATCTCCCCCTCAGGTGGGGAGATCAGCTAGTTGCGGACGCTAGGGTCTTCGATCTCCACCCTTGAGGGCGAGATATCCGGCAGGACAGTGGGGATGAAGCTGCCGCGATGCGCTCCAAAGTATTCAGCCGCAAATGAAAACGGGCGCCGAGGCGCCCGTCATTCCTTACCTGAACCGCTGAACCCTCAGCGGCCCGCCACGTCGACGTAGTCGCGCTGGGCGGCGCCGGTGTAGAGCTGGCGTGGGCGGCCGATGCGCTGGTGCGGGTCCTCGATCATTTCCTTCCACTGGGCGATCCAGCCGACGGTGCGCGCGACGGCGAACAGCACGGTGAACATGGTGGTGGGGAAGCCGAGCGCCTTCAGCGTGATGCCGGAGTAGAAGTCGACGTTCGGGTAGAGCTTCTTCTCGATGAAGTACTCGTCGGTGAGCGCGATGCGCTCGAGTTCCATCGCGACTTCCAGCGTCGGGTCGTCCTTGATGCCGAGCTCGTCGAGCACCTCGTGGCAGGTCTTCTGCATGATCGTCGCGCGCGGATCGTAGTTCTTGTAGACGCGGTGACCGAAGCCCATCAGGCGGAACGGGTCGTTCTTGTCCTTGGCACGGGCGATGTATTCCGGGATGCGGTCCTTGGTACCGATCTCGGTCAGCATGTTCAGCGCGGCCTCATTGGCGCCGCCATGGGCGGGGCCCCAGAGGCAGGCGATGCCGGCGGCGACGCACGCGAACGGGTTGGCGCCCGAGGAACCCGCGAGGCGGACGGTCGAGGTCGAGGCGTTCTGCTCGTGATCGGCGTGGAGGATGAAGATCCGGTCCATCGCCTTGGCCAGAACCGGGTTGATCTTGTAGGGCTCGCACGGAACCGCGAAGCACATGTGGAGGAAGTTCTCGGCGTAGGACAGGTCGTTCCGGGGGTAAACGAAGGGCTGGCCGATATGGTACTTGTACGCCATGGCGGCGAGCGTCGGGGTCTTGGCGATCATGCGGATCGAGGCGACCATGCGCTGGTGCGGATCGGCGATATCGGTCGAGTCGTGGTAGAAGGCCGAGAGAGCGCCGACCGAGCCGACCATGACGGCCATCGGGTGGGCGTCGCGGCGGAAGCCGGAATAGAAGCGCGACATCTGCTCGTGCACCATGGTGTGCCGGGTGACGCGGTACGAAAAATCGGACATTTCGCGCTCGGTCGGCAGTTCGCCGTAGAGCAGGAGATAGCAGGTCTCCAGGAAGTCGCCCTTCTCGGCGAGCTGGTCGATCGGATAGCCGCGGTGCAGGAGCACGCCCTCGTCGCCATCGATATAGGTGATCTTCGACTCGCAGGACGCCGTCGAGGAGAAACCGGGATCGTAGGTGAAGATTCCGGTCTGCTTGTAGAGAGAGGTGATGTCGACGACATCCGGACCGATCGTGCCGCTCCGGACCTCGAGGCTCGCGTTTTTCTCACCCACTGCCATGGTCGCCGCGTGGTTCGTCATGCGTATCCCCTTCTTCGTGAGCCGACGGGACGAGATCGCTTTTGCAGCGCACAGGTCCCTGGCGAAAACTTGCGTACTCCAAAGCGGAGACGCGAACAAGTTGCGTATCAAACTGACATGTTGCGCCGCACTCTAACGCCAAGTGGCGCGGAGTTCATCACTCCGCCTGGTCGCCGAGCCGCGAGAGCGACTCGTCGCGTCCGAGAACTGCGAGCACGTCGAACACGCCCGGGGAGGTCGTGCGGCCGGTGAGGGCGGCACGCAAGGGCTGCGCCGCCTTGCCGAGCTTCAACCCGGTCTCCTCGGCATAAAGGCGTACCGCCTCCTCCAGCGGCGCGACGGACCAGTCGGTGACGGCGGAAAGTCGCGGCAGGAGCGCGGCCACGACGTCACGGCCGCCATCGCGCAGGATCGCCTCGGCCTTCTCCTCCATCGGCAACGGCCGATCGGCGAAGAGATAGGCCGTCGAATCGGTGAGTTCGACGAGGTTTTTCGCGCGTTCCTTGAGGCCCGGCATGGCGGCGAGGAGGAGCGCATGGGTCTCGGCGTCCGGGCGGCGCTTCAAAATGTCGCCGTTCGGCAGGTAGTCGCGCTCGACCATCAGAAGGTCGGCCAGCTCGGCGTCACCCGCGGCCCGGACATAGGTGCCGCTGATGGCGTTGAGCTTGGCGAAGTCGAAGCGCGCGGCACCTTTGTTGATGTCGGGAATGTCGAACCAGGAGACCATCTCGGCCTCCGTCATGATCTCGGTGTCGCCATGGCTCCAGCCGAGGCGGACGAGATAGTTCTTCAGCGCTTGCGGCATGTAGCCGAGCGCGCGGTAGGCATCGACGCCGAGCGCGCCGTGGCGCTTCGACAGTTTCGCGCCGTCCTCGCCGTGGATAAGCGGGATATGCGCCATGACAGGCACGTCCCAGCCCATCGCCTGATAGATCAGCGTCTGGCGCCCGGCATTGGTCAGGTGGTCGTCGCCGCGGATGATGTGGGTGACGCCCATGTCGTGGTCGTCGACGACGACGGCATGCATGTAGGTCGGCGAGCCGTCAGAGCGCAGCAGCACGAAATCGTCGAGATCGCGGTTGGGGAAGCGGACCTCGCCTTGCACCTGGTCGTGCACGACGGTCTCGCCCTCCTGCGGGGCCTTCAGCCGGATCACCGGCTTGACGCCCTCGGGGGCCTCGGACGGGTCGCGGTCGCGCCAGCGGCCGTCATAGCGGGGCGGCTGCTTGTTGGCGCGGGCGGTCTCGCGCATCTCCTCGAGCTCGGCTTGGCTGGCATAGCAACGATAGGCTTTGCCGGCGGCGAGGAGTTGTTCGGCGACCTCGCGGTGACGGGCGGCGCGCTCGAACTGCGACACCGGCGGCTCGTCGGCATCGAGGCCGAGCCAGGAGAGGCCCTTGATGATTGCTACGACGGCGGCTTCGGTCGAGCGCTCGCGATCGGTATCCTCGATGCGCAGCAGCATCTTGCCACCCATGCGCCGGGCATAGAGCCAGTTGAACAGCGCGGTGCGGGCGCCGCCGATGTGGAGATAGCCAGTCGGCGAGGGCGCGAAACGGGTGACGACGGTCATGGCGGTTCCAGTGCGGCAAATGGGTGCGGACGCACGATCTTTGCGGTCGGCTTTTCCGTGGGGCTGTGTAGCATAGGCCGGGAGAGAGACAAGGCAGGGCCCGGTCGCTTCGGAGGCAAGCATGGCCATCGCCGGCGCAGCAGCCAGAGGTCCTGAGGAGCGACGCCGGCAGGGCCTTTGGCAACGTATCCTAGACCTGTCACAGGGGGGCTGGTTACGGAAAAGCTTTCCTTGGGGCGGCCTGCCGAGGGACATGCGCGCCAGCATCGTCGGCTGGCTGGCGCGGCAGCGCGAGATCGAGGCGGAAGCGCGCAGCGGCTTCTTCCTGGTGCCGGGCGGGATGATGCTCGGCATCGCTCTGTTCTACGCCGCGGGGTGGCGACCGCCGATCCCATTCGCGGTTGCTGCTTGCCTGCCGCTGCTCCTCGGCGCGGCGATGCTCGGCCCGCGCAAGGCGGCGGGCGCGGCTTGCCTGCTGGCGGGTTTCGTCGCCGCGGGCTTCGCACTGTCCGGCTATGAACTGGCGCGCACGAAGACCGTTCTCTTCTCAGGCGAGGCGACGGTGCGGATCGCCGGCCGGGTCGAGGGACGCGAGCAGGACGAGCGGGGGCGGCTGCGCTACCGCGTGGCCATCGAGACCACCGAGCGGCCGGTGCTGTCGCGCCCGCCGGGGATCGCCGAGATTCTCGTTTCCAGCCGGCACACGCCGATCCCCGTCGGCGGCCGCTATGCCGGGCTGGTGCGGCTGCGGGCGCCGTCCGGCCCCGCCTTTCCCGGCGGCTACGACTTCAGTTTCGGCAACTACTTCGACGGTGTCGGCGCCAACGGATTTGCCTTGGGGCCGCCGGATCCGCCGGGAGCCGGCGCAAGCCCGACGGGGAAAACCGCCGGCGAACGTATCCTGGCGCTGCGGGTGTCGATGAGCGAGCGCATCCGCAGCGTCATCGGCGGACCGGCGGGGACGGTGGCGGCGGCGCTCATCACCGGCGACCGGGCCGGCATTCCCGACGAGATCGAGCTCTGGCTGCGCACCACCGGCCTGTCGCACGTGCTGTCGATATCCGGCCTGCACATGGCGCTGGTCGCGGGGTTTGCGATGTTCCTCGTCCGCGCCGGGCTTGCGGCGATCCCGGGCGTCGCGCTGCGCTGGCCGATCAAGAAGTTTGCGGCGGTGGCGGCGCTTGGTGCCGTCACTTTCTACATCCTTCTGTCCGGGCGGAACGTCGCGGCGGACCGCTCCTATCTCATGCTGGCGATCATGCTGGTGGCGATCCTCGTTGACCGGGCGGCGATCACGCTGCGCAGCGTGGCTCTCGCGGCGATCGTCGTCCTTTCGATGACGCCGCACGCGCTGGTGACGGCAAGCTTCCAGATGTCGTTCGGCGCGACGGCCTCGCTCGTCGGCGTCTACGGCCATGTCGCGCGGGCACGGGCGCGGCGACAGGTGGACGCGCCGCCGGCGGGACAGGCGAGGCGGCTCGTGGTGTTCCTGATCGGGCTTGGCGCCTCGTCGCTGATCGCCGGCACCGCGACGGGCCCGTTCGCGTCCTATCATTTCCAGCGGATGGCGCCTTTCGGCCTGTTCGCCAATCTTCTGGCGCTGCCGCTGTTCTCGGTGTGGATCATGCCGCTGGCGCTGTGCGCGGTCGTCGCGATGCCCTTAGGCCTCGATGCCGTGTTCCTGATCCTGATGGGGCAGGGGCTGAAACTCGTGTTCGGCATTGCCCACTTCCTGCACGACCATCTGCCGGACACGCCGACCGGGCTGCTGACCCCGGAAGGACTGGTGCTGCTGTCGCTGGCGCTGCTGCTGGCCTGTTTTCTCGCCAGCGGCCTGCGCGGGCTGGCCTTGCCAATGGCCGCACTCGGGCTTGCGCTGGCGCCGGCGACAGGCCCGCGGCCGGAACTCCTGGTGTTCGAGGATGGGCGGGAACTCGCGCTGATCGAGGCGGGGAACGTGCTGATGCCGTTGCGGCCGAAGCCGAACGCGTTCGTGCTGACGCAGTGGCAGAGGGCTTTTCCGGACGGCGCTCAGCCGCTGGACACAGGCGTGCCATCGCGCGCCGGCGTGCGACCGGACGCCGGTGTGCCACCAGACCCGAGTGCGGCGGGATTTCGCTGCGAAGCTTTAGAGCCAGAGGGTGGTGTCGCGACCAAGAGATCCTCGCCCTCGGCTGCCGTCCCTCAACTCTTACGGTCGACGCCGCCGCTCACTGGCGAGCCCGCAGCGCCTGTCATCGACGGAAAGTCGTTGACGCCGGCAGTACCGGCCGTCCCGGCGAAGCGGGCGTCCCGGCCGATGCAGATCTGCCGGGCGACGACGCGGAGCGGGCTCAGGGTGGTCTGGACCGACGATTATCGCCAGATCGGTACGGCTTGCGACAGCGCGGACGTCGCCATCGTCGCACGGGCGGCGCGGCGCGAGGCGTGCCGCTCGGGCGCCGTGCTGGTGACGCTGCGCACGCTGCGGCGGACCGGTTCGCTCGCCATCTCCCGCTCTGCTGCAACGGGCCACGCCGAGATCACCGCCTCGATCGCGCCGGTGCCGGAGCCGTGGCAAGTGCAGCGGCTGGCACCTTGGCCGGAGACCTGGCGGCGGGCGGTTGAGAGTACGCCGGAGAAGCCGCGGCCGTGATGCGGGGCGTTGGGATGCAAGGTTAGGCGTTCGCGGGCGGCCCCCTCATCGGCCTGCCGGCCACTTCTCCCCGGAGGGGCGAAGAAAGCAGCTGAGGGCGTGGCGGCATGGGAACTGCCGGCGGCGGATACTGTCGGGGGGAGATTAGCTTCTTCTCCCATGTGGGGAGAAGGTCGCGGCAGCGGGATGAGGGGGGGCACCGGCGAGAGGAGCGGTGGACGTGGCCGAAGGCTTGCGTTCGCGGGTGGCCCCCTCATCGGCCTGCCGGCCGCTTCTCCCCGGAGGGGCGAAGAAAGCAGCTGAAGGCGTGGCGGCATGGGAGCTGCCGGCGTTGGATACTCAAGGGGGCGATTAGCTTCTTCTCCCCTGCGGGGAGAAGGTCGCGGCAGCGGGATGAAGGGGGGCGGGGCTGGCGGACGGGCACTCCGCAAAGCCGCTAACCGCCCCCCAGCCCGCCTCAGTACTTGCGGATCAGGCCGACGAGCTTGCCCTGGACCTTGATGCGCTCGGAGCCGAAGCTGCGGGTCTCGTAGGCGGGGTTGGCGGCCTCGAGCGAGATGGTGTCGCCGCGGCGGCGGAAGCGCTTGAGGGTCGCCTCCTCGTCGTCGACGAGGGCCACCACGATCTCGCCGCCTTGCGCGGTGTCGCCCCGGCGGATGACGACGGTATCGCCGTCGAGGATGCCGGCCTCGATCATCGAATCGCCCTTTACCTCCAGCGCGTAATGCTCGCCGCCGCCCAGCATGTCCGGCGGCACGAAGATCTGGCTGCCGCTCTGCTGGATGGCCGAGATCGGCACACCGGCGGCGATGCGGCCCATCAGCGGAATGCCGACCGGTTCGCTGTCGTTGGCGGCCGGGCGAATGCGCTTGGGCAAAGGCTCGACGGATGTCTCCGCGATGGGCTCGCGGCGGGGCGCGACGGGCTCGGCGTCGGCGCTCTTTGCCTTGGCCGGCGCGACCGAGTCCGGCAGCTTCAGGACTTCCAGTGCCCGGGCGCGGTTCGGCAGACGGCGGATGAAGCCGCGCTCTTCCAGCGCGGTAATCAGTCGGTGGATGCCGGACTTGGAGCGGAGATCCAGCGCATCCTTCATCTCGTCGAAGGACGGCGGCACGCCCAGTTCCTGCAATCTCCCATGGATGAACATCAGGAGATCGTGCTGCTTGCGCGTCAGCATTTCCGGCGATCCTTGTTAAAACAAAACCTGAACAAAGCTATCTGTTCTAGTTGTGTTCTGCAAGAGCCGGAAGCTTAGTCGAGCGCGATGTAGCGGCAAGAATCGCCGGATTTGGCCGCTGGCGCATGGGGTTCTCGCAAGAGGAGAACATTGGCCCGGGCATAGACCGAGAGGAGCGACGAATCCTGGCGCCCGAAAGGCGTGACGATCGGCACGACCGCCTGCGATTCGCCAAGCGTCGCCCGGATGAAGTCGGCGCGCTGGTCGTTCGCCGGCATGTCGGCACCGAGGATGGCCTCGCGGTAGAGCGGGCTGGCCGGGGCGCCGGTAAGGGCATGAACGAGGGGCTTCAGGAACAAGGTCGCGGCGACCATCGAGGAGGCGGGGTTGCCGGGAAGGCCGATGAGCCGGGTGCGGCCGATGCGACCGGCCATCAGCGGCTTGCCCGGCCGCATGGCGACCTTCCAGAAATCGAGGGCGACGCCGCGGGCGGCGAAGACCTTGCCGACGAGGTCGTGGTCGCCGACCGAGGCGCCGCCGATGGTGACGAAGATGTCGACGGCGTCGGTGACGGCGCAGTCGAGGAGGGCGCCGATCTCGGCCTCGTCGTCGCGGGCGATGCCGTAGTCGAGCGCTTCGCCGCCGGCGGCCTCGACCATGGCGGCGACCCCGAAAGTATTGGAGGCAACGATCTGCGAAGGGCCGACCGGCTCGCCGGGCATGACCAGTTCGTCGCCGGTGGCAAGGATCGCGATGCGCGGACGGCGCAGCACGGTGAGCCGCGGATGGCCGCCGCTCGCCGCCAGCGCGATCGTGCCGGCGCCAAGGCGGGTGTTCGCCGGGATGAGCGTGTCACCCTTCGAGAAGTCGGCGCCTGCCTTGCGGATGTGACGCCCACGGAGGGCAGGTTCCAGCGGGAGCATGGTTGCCGCCGTCGGCCGCTCGGCGTTCTCCTGGATCAGGATCGCATCCGCCCCGTCCGGCACCGGCGCGCCGGTGAAGATCCGGACGGTCTCGCCCGGAGCGACGCTGCCGTCGAAGGCGCGCCCGGCGGCGGATTCGCCGATGACCGTCAGCGGCTGGAAAGGACCGGCCGTATCGTCGGCGCGCACGGCGTAGCCGTCCATGGCGGAGGCGTCAAAGTCGGGCTGGGTGCGCAGAGCGGGCAAGTCGGCGGCAAGGATGCGGCCGCGCGCCGCGCGCAGCGGCACGGTCTCGGTCTCTGTCACCGCGACGGCGTCCTGCATCAGCGCGGCGAAGGCGTCGGCGACGGAAATCATGCGGACCAGTCACCGGAGCGGCCGCCGGATTTGGCAAGCACCCGGATCGCGGAGATCTGCATGCCGCGATCGACCGCCTTGGCCATGTCGTAGATGGTGAGGCAAGCGACGCTGACGGCGGTCAGCGCTTCCATCTCGACGCCGGTCTTGCCGCTGAGGCGGACCGTCGCGGTGACGCGCAGGCCCGGCAGGGCGGGCTCGGCGGCGATGTCGACGGCGATCTTCTCCAGCATCAAGGGATGGCAGAGCGGGATGAGGTCCGCGGTCTTCTTGGCCGCCATGATGCCGGCAAGCCGCGCGACGGCGATGACATCGCCCTTCTTGGCGCCGCCGGCCTCGATCAGCGCCAGCGTCTCCGGCAGCATCAGCACCAGGCCCTCGGCGCGGGCCTCGCGCACGGTCTCGGCCTTGTCGCCGACATCCACCATGGTGGCGGCGCCGGTGGCGTCGAGATGGGTGAGGCCGGTCATGCGGCATGCTCCGTCGGCGGCACGGCCAGCAGGGCGCGGGTGGCGGCCTCGACGTCGGCCTGGCGCATCAGGCTTTCGCCAACGAGGAAGGTGGCGATGCCGACGCGGCCGAGCCGGGCGCAGTCCGCCGGGGTGAAGATGCCGCTCTCGCCGACGAGAATGCGGTCGTCCGGCACGAGGGCCGACAGCCGCTCGGCGGTGGAGATGTCGGTCTCGAAGGTCCGGAGGTTGCGGTTGTTGACGCCGAGCAGCGGCGAGCGGAGTTTCAGCGCGCGCTCGGTTTCGGCCTCGTCGTGCACCTCAACCAGCACGTCCATACCGAGGTCCATCGCCACCGCCTCGAGCTCGGCCGCACAGCCGTCATCGATCGCTGCCATGATCAGGAGGATCGCGTCGCCACCCCAGGCGCGGGCTTCGAACACCTGGTAGGCGTCGAACATGAAATCCTTGCGCAGCGCCGGCAAGGAGCAGGCGGCGCGGCCCTCGGTGAGGAAGCTCGGCTGGCCCTGGAAGGACGGCGCGTCGGTGAGGATGCTGAGGCAAGCGGCGCCGCCGCGCTCATAGGCACTTGCGAGAGCTGGCGGATCGAAATCGGCGCGGATGAGGCCCTTCGACGGGCTCGCCTTCTTGATCTCGGCGATGAGGGCGACGTCGCCCGCCGCGTGCTTGCGCCGGATCGCCTGCGTGAAGCCGCGAACCGGGTCGGCTGCGCGGGCATGAGCCTCCAGCTCGGTCAGTGGCAGGCGCGCCTTGGCGGCGGCGATTTCTTGGAGCTTGTAGGTCTCGATCGCCTTCAGGATGTCGGTCATGCCGGTTCTCCGATGCGCTGGGTGACGCCGATCAGCCGGTCGAGCGCCGCGCGGGCCTTTCCGGTATCGACCGAAAGGCGGGCGGCGACAAGGCCTTCGGCAAGGTCTGCGGCATGGCCGGACATCACCAGCGCGCCGGCGGCGTTGAGGAGGCAGATGTCGCGGTAACCGCCGGGGGCGCCGTCGAGAACGCCGCGAAGCTTTTCCGCGTTGTGGACGGCGTCGCCACCGCGGATCTCCGACAGGTCGGCACGGGCAAGGCCGAACTCTTCCGGCTCGATGGCGAAGCGGGAGATGACGCCGTTGCGGAGGGTGACGACATCGGTCCGGCCGCAGACGGTCATCTCGTCGAGACCGTCGCCATAGACGATCCAGGCGTTCCTGGTGCCGAGCGCCTTCAGCGTCTCGGCGATCGGCTGCAGCCACTGCTCGGCGAAGACGCCGACGAGGAGGTTCTGGACGCCGGCAGGGTTGGCGAGGGGGCCGAGCAGATTGAAGATCGTGCGCGTGCCGAGTTCGACCCGGCTCGGGCCGACGAAGCGCATGGCGGCATGGTGCGTCGGCGCGAACATGAAGCCGAGACCGGCCTCGGCGATAACGGCGGAAATCTGCGCCGGGGAGAGGTCCACTTTGACGCCGAGCGCCATCAGGACGTCGGCGGAGCCGGAGCGCGAGGAGAGCGCCCGGTTGCCGTGCTTGGCGACCGTCAGGCCGCAGCCGGCGAGCACGAAGGCCGCGCAGGTCGAGACGTTCAGCGTGCCGGCATGATCGCCGCCGGTACCGACGATGTCGATCGCGTCGTCGGGTGCCGTCACCGTCGCCATGTTGGCGCGCATCACCGAGACGGCGCCGGCGATTTCGTCGACGGTCTCGCCGCGGACCCGCAGCGCCATCAGGAAGCCGCCGATCTGCGATGGCGTCGCCTCGCCCGACATCATCACGCCGAAGGCCGCCTCGGCGTCGGCGCGGCTCAGCGCCTCGCCGCCCGCGACCTTGGCGATGTAGGGCTTCAGCGTCTGGCTCATTGCGGCATGGCCTGCGCCGCCTGGATCGCGGCGGGGTAGGAAACGACCTTGTAGGCGTCCTGCAAGACGTTGACGTAGCTTTGGACGATGTCGGACTTCATCAGCGACGCCAGCTGGCCGTCCTGGTCGGCGGGGAAGCTAGCCAACGGATCGAGCGGCGGCGCGACTTCGGTCACCTTCAGAACCAGCTTCGACGAATCGGAGGTGGCATCGGCGACGGCTGCAAGCCCGGTAGTGCCGGCGAAGACCGCGCGCGTCGCGTCATCGCCGAGTTCCTGCGCGCCGCTCTGGCGGGTGATCGAGGCGGCAACCTGCTTGGTGAGCTTCTCGGACGCGGCGATGGCGTCGATGGCCTCGCCGGCGTCGAGGCGCTTCTTCAGCGCGACGGCGCGCTCAGCGAGCAGGCGGTCGGCCTCGGTCGCCTTCCAGTCCTCGATCACGCGCGCACGCACCTCGTCGAGCGGACGCTGGTGTGCCGGATCGACCTTGGTGACTTCGAAGAAGACGAAGCCGTTCGGGCGAACGTCGACCGGCTGGTTCTCGACGCCGATGTCGCTTTCGAAGGCAGCGGTCAGCAGCGCCGGCTGGGCGGGGATGTCGGCGATCAGACTGCCGTCCGGCGCTTGGCCGGTCTGGCTGATCGCGGGGATGGTCTTGATCGTCAGGCCGGCGCGCTCTGACGCTTCCTCGAGTGAAGCGCCACCACCGCGGGCTTCCTCATAGGTGTCGTAGGCCGAGCGGACCGCCTCGGTGGCGGAGGAGAGGGCGATCTCCTTGCGGATGGCATCCTGCACTTCGGCCAGCGGCTTCTTCACCTCGGGCTGGATCTCGGTGACGCGCAGCAGCACAGGGCCGAAAGCGCCTTCGACGGTTTCGGAAACGGCGTTGGCAGCCAGCGAGAAGGCAGCATTGGCGATGACCGGGTCGGGGATGCCGTTGCGCGGCTGCAGGCCGAGCTCGGTGTCGGCGATGGTGCGGCCGCTGTCGGTGACGAGCTGGTCGAAGGTCTTGCCGGAAGCGAGTTCGGCGCGCGCGGCGTCGGCTTTGGCCTTGTCGGAGTAGACGATCTGCTGGATCCGGCGACGCTCGGGCGTCGTGAATTTCTCGGTGTCCTTGGCGTAGGCAGCCTGGATCTCTGCCTCGGTCACCTTGGCGGGGTCGGCGACAGCGTCCGGCGTCAGCGCGGCATAGGAAATGGCCCGGTACTCCGGCGCGGCGTAGCGCTGCTTGCGGCCGTCGAAATAGGCCTGCAGCACTTCGGCAGAGGGATCGGCCACCGGCTGCACCAGCGTCAGCGGCAAGGTGACGTATTCGACCGTGCGGCGCTCGCCGTTGTAGAGGCCGAAAGCCTGCTTCACGAGGCTCGGCGTCGAGACACCCTCTGAGATCGAATCGACGATCTGGCTGCGCACGGCCGCCTGCTCGCGGTTACGGATGAAGTCGTTCTCGCGCATGCCGACGCTCGACAGCAGCTGGCGGAAACTGTCGCGCGAGAAGCGGCCGGACGCGTCGTGGAAGGACGGATCGTCGGCGATCAGGCGGGCAAGGCGCTCCTCGGACAGGCCGAGGCCGATGTTGCGGCCCTGTTCGTCGAGCACGGCTTCTGAGATCAGCTGGTTGAGGACGCGGCGGTCGATGCCTTGCGCGGCCGCTTCCTCGCGGCTCGGGCGGCGCTGCAGCTGGCGGGCGAGCTGCGCCTCGGCCTGCCGGTAGGCCAGACGGTAGTCCTGGACCTCGACGTCGGTACCGCCGGCGGAGATTACGGTGCTGGGCGCCGCGCCCGAGAAGAAGCTGGAGAAGCCGGTGACGACGAAGGCGACGACGATGAGCCCCATCAGCAGTTTGGCGACCCAGCCGCCGCCGACGCTCTTGCGCATGGAG
Organism: Mesocryomonas lacus; assembly: GCF_055730135.2. Taxonomy (NCBI): domain Bacteria; kingdom Pseudomonadati; phylum Pseudomonadota; class Alphaproteobacteria; order Hyphomicrobiales; family Aurantimonadaceae; genus Mesocryomonas; species Mesocryomonas lacus. Next base: position 95,248 of record NZ_JBUZWE020000005.1, read on the forward strand.
TTCATCATGTCTCGGCATCTCCGCAAGCCTTCGCCGGATCCAGCGAAGGCTGTTGTCCTGTTTGGGCGGCGGACGCACCGCCGTTCTCTTCCCGCCGGTGGACGCCGCGGCGGGACTTCACGCTCTATTAGGAAAATGCCGCGCCGGGACGCAAGCCGCCGCGTTGATTGATTTCGGGTTTCTCTGCCGCTAGGCAAGAACCACAAAGACGGGGAGCGGGAGGAAAACGGCATGCGGCAACTGATAGCGGGCAACTGGAAGATGCATGGCCTTCGCCGGGATCTGGCGGAACTGCAGGCCGTGACGGAGGCCGGCGATCTCGCCTGCGACATCGCGGTCTGCTTGCCGTCGACGCTGCTGATGGCCGCCGCCGACCGCGTCGGCGACCGGCTGATGCTGGGCGGCCAGGACATCCACGTCGCCTCCCAGGGCGCCCATACCGGCGACATCTCGGCCGAGCAGATGGCGGATGCCGGCGCCCGTTGCGTCATTCTCGGGCACTCCGAAAGGCGCGAAGGCTACGACGAGAGCGACCAGCTGGTGCGGGAAAAGGCCGAGGCGGCCTGGCGCTGCGGGCTGATCGCCATCGTCTGCATCGGCGAGACCGATGCCGAGCGCCTTGCCGGCACGACACTCGACGTGCTCGGCACCCAGCTCGCCGGCTCGCTGCCGGACGACCTGGACGTCGCCCGGCTCGTCATCGCCTATGAGCCGATCTGGGCGATCGGCACCGGCAAGACGCCGACGGTCGAGGATGTGCGGGCGGCGCATGCCTTCATGCGCAAGGCGCTGAGCGACCGGTTCGGGGCCGAGACCGGTGCGGCGATCCGCCTTCTCTACGGCGGGTCGGTCAAGCCGGCGAACGCTTCCGAACTCCTGGCTATCGACAATGTCGACGGCGCGCTGGTCGGGGGAGCGAGCCTGAAGGCCACGGATCTCGTGGCGATCTGCAAGGCGGCGCGGCCGGCCTGACGGCAGCGGACGCGCGAAAGCGTTTGGAATAAGCTCGCCCCTCCTATATGAGGCGCGCGTCCCCTGAAGAAGTCGTGTGCGAAGCGGATCAATGACTACAGTTCTTATTATCGTCCATCTGATGATCGTGCTCGCACTGATCGTCGTCGTCCTGCTGCAGCGCTCGGAAGGCGGGGCGCTCGGTATCGGCGGCGGCGGTGGTGGTCTGATGACCGCCCGCGGCGCGGCCAACGCGCTGACCCGGACGACCGCGATCCTCGCTGCGGCCTTCTTTATCACCTCGCTGGCGCTGGGCCTCACCGCCCGTTACGGCTCGCAGCCGACCGACATCCTCGATCGCCTTCCGGCGAACCAGGGCGGCAGCACCGGTTCCGGCAGCGGCAACCTGCTTGACCAGCTGGGCGGCCTGCCGGCCACGGCCCCCGACGTCGCGCCGACGACGACCGATGCCGCGACACCGGCAGCGCCCGACGCCGCCGTGACCCCGCCGGTGACGCCGCCGCAGCCGGCTCCTTCGGCCACCACGCCGACGGCACCAGCGACAACGGCCCCGGCCGACTCGACTTCGACACCGTTCGAGACCACCGCTCCCGCCAGCGAGGCGCCGTCGACCACGTCGCCGGCTGCGGAAACGCCGTCCAGCGACGCCCCGGCATCGTCGACGGGCAGCCCGGCGACCGGAGCCTCGGCACCGGCACCGGCACCGGCAACGGGAACCTCGGCACCGGCGACGGAGACACCGTCCAGCCCGGCAACTACTACGACGCCCGCCCAGTAAGGCGGACAGACAAGACAGCCACCGACAGGGCGCTCCGAGCGCCCTGTTTCGTTTTGAGGCCGAGTTTCTGACTGGCCGAATCGACTTCTAGCGGTTATCGGGAAGGCCCATGGCGCGATACATCTTCATTACCGGCGGCGTGGTTTCCTCTTTGGGAAAAGGCATCGCCTCGGCAGCCCTTGGGGCTCTCCTGCAGGCCCGTGGCTACCGTGTCCGGCTGCGCAAGCTTGATCCCTACCTCAACGTCGATCCGGGCACGATGAGCCCGACGCAGCACGGCGAGGTCTTCGTCACCGACGACGGCGCCGAGACCGATCTCGACCTTGGGCACTACGAGCGCTTCACCGGCCGCCCGGCCAACAAGATGGATAACATCACGACGGGCCGGATCTACAAGGACATCATCGCCCGGGAGCGCCGCGGCGACTATCTCGGCGCGACCGTCCAGGTCATTCCGCACGTCACCGACGCGATCAAGAATTTCGTGCTCGACGGCAATGAGGAGTTCGACTTCGTGCTCGTCGAGATCGGCGGCACGGTCGGCGACATCGAGGCCATGCCCTTCGTCGAGGCGATCCGGCAGCTCGGCAACGACCTGCCGCGCAACGGCGCGATCTACGTCCACCTGACCTTGATGCCCTACATCGCCACCGCCGGCGAGCTGAAGACCAAGCCGACGCAGCACTCCGTCAAGGAACTGCGTTCGATCGGCATCCAGCCCGACATCCTCCTCGTGCGCGCCGACCGGCCGATCCCGGTCGAGGAACGGCGCAAGATGAGCCTCTTCTGCAACGTCCGCGAGACCGCGGTGATCCAGGCGCTCGATGTCGCCTCGATCTACGACGTGCCGAACGCCTATCACCAGGAAGGCCTCGACACTGAGGTGCTCGCCGCTTTCGGCATCGACCCCGCGCCGAAGCCGAAGCTCGAGCGCTGGAACCAGATCTCGCACGGCATCCACAATCCCGAGGGTGAAGTCACCATCGCCATCGTCGGCAAGTATACCGGCCTGAAGGACGCGTATAAGTCGCTGATCGAGGCGCTGCAGCACGGCGGCATCGCCAACAAGGTGCGCGTCAAGCTCGACTGGATCTCCTCGGAAGTGTTCGAGGCCGAGGACCCGACGCCCTATCTCGACCGGGTCAACGGCATCCTGGTGCCCGGCGGCTTCGGGGAGCGCGGCGCCGAGGGCAAGATTCTTGCGGCGAAGTTCGCGCGGGAGCACGAGGTGCCGTATTTCGGCATCTGCTTCGGCATGCAGATGGCGGTGATCGAGGCCGCGCGTTCGCTCGCCGGGATCCACAATGCCGACTCCACCGAGTTCGGCCCGACGTCGGAGCCGCTGGTCGGCCTGATGACCGAATGGATGCGCGGCAACGAGCTGGAGCAGCGGGCGCGCGAGGGCGATCTTGGCGGCACGATGCGGCTCGGTTCCTACCAGGCCTCGCTTGCCGCGGGCTCGCGCATCGCCGGGATCTACGGGGCAACCGAGATCGTCGAGCGCCACCGCCACCGCTACGAGGTGAACCGCGACTACCGCGAGCGTCTCGAGGCGGCCGGCATGGTCTTTGCCGGCATGTCGCCGGACGGCCTCCTGCCGGAGACGGTCGAATTCCCCGACCATCCCTGGTTCATCGGCGTACAGTACCACCCCGAGCTGAAGTCACGGCCGTTCGAGCCGCACCCGCTGTTCTCGTCCTTCATCGCCGCCGCGCTCGAACGCTCGCGGCTGGTCTGATGGCAGGCGTCGCTTCGGTGGCGCCGCGCCGTCTCGATCATCTGGTACTGCCGGTGGACTCGCTCGCCGGGTCGCGTGCCTTCTTCGGGGCGCTGGGCTTCACCGTCGCGCCGGACGCCGTCCATCCCTTCGGCACGGCGAACGCCTGCGTGTTCTTTGCCGACGGCACTTATCTGGAGCCGCTGGCGGTGGCGGATGCAAACCGCTGTGCCACCGAGGCGCTGGCGGGCAATGTGTTCGTCGCGCGCGACCGGGCGTTTCGGGCGCGGCGGGGGGCTCCCGGTTTTTCGGGCATTGCCTTTGCCTCTGAGGATGCCGAGGCCGACCATACGGCCTTCTCGGCGTCGGGGCTCGCCGATGGCGAAATCTTCGAATTTTCGCGGGTGTTCCAGGCGGCGGGGACGGAGCGGCGCCTGACATTTCGGCTTGCCTTCGCCCAGGACCGACGGGTGCCGGACCTCTTCTTTTTCACTTGCCAGGCGATGGCGCCGAAAGGCGACCGGTCGGCGCTCAGCCGCCATGCGAACGGCGTCAGCGGGCTGGCACGGCTGGTGCTGTCGGAGCCACGGCCGGACGACTATGCCGCTTTCATCGGGGACGTCACCGCCGGGGCCGAGGTGATCGCCATCGCAGACGGGCTTTCGGTGGTGCTCGGGCAAAGCGGGTTCGAGGTGCTGGGTGCCGAGGGCATGGCGGAACGCTATGGCCGGCGCCGGGACGGCGAGCGCGGGCTGCGGTTCGAGGGCGTGGTGCTGAGGGTGCCGTCGCTGGCGGCGGTTCAGGCGCTTATGGACGTCGCCGGTCTCCGCGGTCGCCGGCTGGGCGAGCGGCTGGTGGTCGATCTCCTCGGTTCGGACAACGGGTTCATCGCCTTCGAGGAAGGCTGAGCACGCGCCGCAGCACTGGCCGCTCGCCGCAGGGCCGGTTCACGATTTTCCCGAAACGAGTTCAAACTGTCGCCGGCTTGCTCTAAGAGGCTCGCGAAACAGCCGCAAAGGAGTGGGCCATGACTGCGATCATCGACATCATCGGACGCGAAATTCTCGATAGCCGCGGCAACCCGACCGTCGAGGTCGACGTCATCCTCGACGACGGCGCGATGGGCCGCGCGGCGGTGCCGTCGGGCGCGTCGACGGGTGCGCACGAGGCGGTCGAGCTCCGCGATGGCGATGCCCGCTACATGGGCAAGGGCGTCCAGCGCGCCGTGGAAGCCGTCAACGGCGAGATTTTTGAGACTCTGGCCGGCATCGACGCGGAAGGGCAGATCCGGGTCGACCAGCTGCTGATCGAGCTCGACGGCACCGACAACAAGAGCCGCCTCGGCGCCAACGCCATCCTCGGCGTGTCGCTCGCCGTCGCCAAGGCCTCGGCCGATTCCTCCGCGCTGCCGCTCTACCGCTATGTCGGCGGCGCCTCCGCGCATGTCCTGCCGGTGCCGATGATGAACATCATCAATGGCGGCGCGCATGCCGACAACCCGATCGACTTCCAGGAATTCATGATCATGCCGGTCGGCGCGCCGACCTTCGCCGAAGGCCTGCGCATGGGCGCCGAGGTGTTCCACACTCTGAAGAAGATGCTGAAGGACGCCGGCCACAATACCAATGTCGGCGACGAGGGCGGCTTCGCGCCGAACCTTGCCTCGCCGAAGCTGGCACTCGACTTCGTGCTGCACGCGATCGAGAAGGCCGGCTACAAGCCGGGCGAGGACATCTACCTCGCGCTCGACTGCGCCTCGACCGAGTTCTTCAAGGACGGCGTCTACGACCTCGCCGGCGAAGGCCGCAAGCTCTCGCCGAACGACATGGCCGCCTACCTTGCCGAGCTCGCCGGCGCCTATCCCATCATCTCGATCGAGGACGGCATGGGCGAGGACGACTGGGCCGGCTGGAAGACGCTCAGCGACAAGATCGGCTCGTCCTGCCAGCTGGTGGGCGACGACCTGTTCGTGACCAATTCGGCGCGCCTGCGCCAGGGCATCGAGCAGGGCGTGGCCAACTCGATCCTCGTCAAGGTCAACCAGATCGGCACGCTGACCGAGACGCTCGACGCCGTCAGCGTCGCGCACCGCGCCGGCTACACCGCCGTGATGTCGCACCGTTCGGGCGAGACCGAGGATTCGACCATCGCCGACCTCTCGGTCGCCGTGAACTGCGGACAGATCAAGACCGGCTCGCTCGCGCGCTCGGACCGCACCGCCAAGTACAACCAGCTGCTGCGCATCGAGGAAGAACTCGGCGACCAGGCCGTCTATGCCGGTCGTTCGATCCTGCGCCGGCGCTAAGCCGTCAACGTCTGATCGGCTAAGCAACGAATGGAAAAGGCGGGGCTTCGGCTCCGCCTTTTTTCGTTCAGCCATGGCTGCCGTCCGGTCGTATCCGGCGGAGATCGGCAGCAGCACGTGAAGTGCGTCAGCGGACGGCCTTGCACTGGAAACTGTCGCCGCTGGCGGGCGAGAACCAGCCCATCTCGTCGCCGGTGAAGCCCGAGAGCGTGATGACGTAGTCGTCGGCGAACATCAGCGTCCACGAGCCGTCGCTGCCCTCCTGGACCTCCTCGATCGGCAAGGTCTCCGACCCGTTGTCGTAGGTGTCCGCCGTGAAGGTGAAGGTCGCGACCTCACAGTCCCAGGTCCCGATGAAAGGCAGGCCGGCATCGTCAGCAGAGGCAGGTCCGGCGGTGACCAGCGTGGCGGCCAGAAGGCAAGCGAAAAGCGTCGTTCTGGCCATAGGTCATCTCCCAAAAGTTCAGCGAGCTTATAGATGGACGATACTGCGCGTCGAGAGCTGGGCGGGGGCATCGCGTGAATTCCGCTTGCGGCACGTTTTCGAACGAGCGGTCGCAAAATCCCGCGGCAAAACCCCCGATTGCGGCACATGAAAAAGGCGCGGCCTTGCGGTCGCGCCTCCTTGCTTCGCAGTGCGTTCGAGCCTTAGCCGTGCGGCTTGAAGATCACCTTGGTGCAGGCGTCCTTCTTGTCGCGGAAGGTTTCGTAGAGGGCAGGGCCGTCCTCCAGCGAGGTCGCGCGGTGGCTGATGATGAAGGACGGGTCGATCTCGCCGTTCTGAATACGCTGGAGGAGGGGCTCCATGTAGCGCTTCATGTGGGTCTGGCCGGTCTTGATGGTCAGCCCCTTGTTCATGACGAGACCCAGCGCCACCGGACCGGACGGGCCGGCGTAGACGCCGGGCATCGAGACCGTGCCACCCGGACGGCAAGCGAGAACCGCCTGGTTGAAGGCGAAGGGACGCTCCATCGAGACCGTTGCCGACATCACGGCCGACGAGACCTTCTGCGCGAGCGTATCGGCGCCGTGCGCCTCCATGCCGACGGCTTCGATGACAGAGTCCGGCCCCTGGCCGTTGGTCATCTCCATCAGCGTTTCCTGGACGACCTGTTCGCCGAAGTCGATGGTCTCGGCACCCGCCGACCGCGCGAGGGCCAAGCGCTCCGGCACGGTGTCGATCGCGATGACGCGCTCGGCGCCCAAGAGGAAGCAGCTCTTGATGGCGAGCACGCCGACCGGGCCGCAGCCCCATACCGCGACGGTATCGCCCGGCTGGATGTTGCAGTTCTCAGCGGCCATGTAGGCGGTCGGGAAAATGTCGGAGAGGAAGAGCACCTGCTCGTCGTCGAGACCGTCCGGGATGACGATCGGGTTCACGTCGGCATAGGGGACGCGCATGTACTCGGCCTGACCGCCGGAGAAGCCGCCGGTGATATGCGAGAAGCCGTAGAGGCCGGCGAGCGGATAGCCAAAAGTCTCCGCCTGCAGCTTGCCGTTCGGGTTGGTGCGCTCGCAGCAGGACCAGTTGCCCCACTTGCACTGCCGGCACTCGCCGCAGGAGATGGTGAACGGCACGACAATGCGGTCACCGACCTTCAGCTTGCCCGCGGCACCGCGGCCGACTTCCATGACCTCGCCCATGGTCTCGTGGCCGAGAATGTCGCCGTGCTCCATCGTCGGCATGAAGCCGCCCATCAGGTGAAGGTCGGAGCCGCAGATCGCGCACGCCGTCACCTTGATGACGACGTCACGATCGTCCTCGATGATCGGATCGGGGACGGATTCGCAGCGGATGTCGCCCTTGCCGTGCCAGGTAAGTGCCTTCATGGAATGTCTCCTTCTGTAAGAAGGGACAAACCCTCGGGATGCGCGAGGTTGCGGTACGGTTTCGATCATTCGCGCCGGACGTCGATCCAGCGCAACGCCGTCAATCGACCGGCGAGGTCTCGCTGCCCAGTGCCTTCGTCCGGCCGAAGGCCCATTGGCGCCAGGTCAGGCGATCGCCGTAGCGCTCGAACATCGCGGACTCTTTCTGGGCGCCGAACTGCACGTAGTTGACGATCGCGACGAACAGGATGCCGCCCACCGTGTTGCCGACGATGATCGGCAAGATGAAGTTCGGCCAGAGCGACCAGAACGGGCCGTCGCCCTCGAAGGCGAGGAAGAACACCTCGACCGAGGACGTTACGACATGGAAGAAGCTGGCGACGCCGACGAAGTACATCAGGAACCAGACGATCAGGATTTTCGAGATCGTATCCATGGCGGCGTGGACCAGCCAGACCATGGAGGCGACGATCCAGCCGGCGATGAGAGCTTTCGAGAACAGCGTCAGCCACGGCGTCTCGACCGCGTGCTCGCCGATCTTCAGCGCGATCTCGATCGCCTTGGGGTCAAGGACGTGGGCGTAGGAAAGGAGGGCCGCCACCGCGACCGCGCCGATCATGTTGGCGAGGAGCACGACGCCCCAGAGGCGGAGGAGGTTGGCAAGGCTCGCGAGCTTGGTGAGGACGAGCACCACCGGTGTCAGCGTGTTTTCGGTGAACAGCTGGTAGCGGCCGATGACGATGATGAAGAAGCCGACGGGGTACATCAGCGTGCCGAGGAGGCCTGGCATCTCCTCGCCGGCGGCCTCGGTGAAGATCACCTTGGCGAGGAAGCTGAGGCCGAGCGCGAAGCCGGCGGTGAGCCCGCTGAAAAACAGGAACTTGGAGCTGGCGTCGAGCTCGTGGTCGGCGGTGGCGAGAACGCGGGCGAAAATTTCCTCGAAGGCGAAATAGTCGCTGAGGGTGTCGCCGGCGGACGGGGGATTGTCCATCTGTTCGCGCGGCGACGGGGTCGGTTCCGGCGCTGCGCCTGCCAAGTCGTCCTTGCTCATGTCTCGTCCTGTTGGTGGTGCCTGCGGGGTGCGGCAAACCGTCCCGGCGTCGGAAGGTTCAGAAGAAGTCGTGTGGCAGGGCATTTCTGCAAGGGCAACAGGCTTAACCGGGCTTTAAAGCTCGGCGTGGCAAGGTCTGCGCAATGGAGAAGCCGATGCGCACGAAACAATACCGCCAGAGCAAGATGGGCCGCCTGATCGTGCCGACGATTGCGCTGAGCTTTCTCGCCTACTTCGCCTTTCACGCGCAGAGCGGCAAGTTCGGCATGGAATCAAAGGTGCTGCTGGCCCAGGAACTGGCGGCGAGCCAGGAGCGCTATGCCAAGCTCGTGGTTCAGCGCGAGGGCCTCGAACGGCGTGTCCAGCTGCTGCACGACGGCACGCTGGAGCGTGACATGATCGACGAGCGCGCCCGTCGGCTCCTGGGCTACACTGCTCCGGACGAAATCACCATCATGCGCTAGTAACCTGAATTCAGTTAAACATGCTGCATTGCGGTAGTTTAACCGAAATTTGGTATAAGAAATCCGCTCGCTTGCTCCCTTGGTCCGGAAGACTATAATCCGCGCCAATCCGCAGCCCTCTCGGGATGCGATCACTGGATCGGGAGGGCGCGATGGCGACCACGAAGCAGAAGAAGCCGGACCTCGACCTCTTGGGCGACTCCGTGCCCGAGGCGGCCGTCGTCGCGCCGCAGGTCGGCCAGATCGACGCCCCGGCGCCGCTGGAGTTTACCAAGGACGAGGATCTGAAGGCGTATCGCGAGATGCTCCTGATCCGCCGCTTCGAGGAAAAGGCCGGCCAGCTCTACGGCATGGGCTTCATCGGCGGTTTCTGCCACCTCTATATCGGCCAGGAAGCCGTCGTCGTCGGCATGCAGATGTCGCTGAAGGATGGCGACCAGGTCATCACCGGCTACCGCGACCACGGCCACATGCTGGCCACCGGCATGGAATCGCGCGGCGTGATGGCCGAGCTGACCGGCCGGCAGGGCGGCTACTCCCGCGGCAAGGGCGGGTCGATGCACATGTTCTCCAAGGAGAAGAAGTTCTACGGCGGCCACGGCATCGTCGGCGCGCAGGTGTCGATCGGCACCGGCCTCGCCTTCGCCAACCGCTACAACGGCAATGATTCGATCTCGCTGACTTACTTCGGCGACGGCGCGTCCAACCAGGGCCAGGTCTACGAGAGCTTCAACATGGCCTCGCTGTGGAAGCTGCCGGTCGTCTACATCATCGAGAACAACCGCTACGCCATGGGCACTTCGGTCAGCCGTGCCTCGGCAGAGACGAATTTTGCCCACCGCGGCCTGTCCTTCAAGATTCCGGGCATCCAGGTCGACGGCATGGACGTGCGCGCGGTGAAGGCGGCGGGCGATCTCGCCGCCGAGCATTGCCGCTCGGGCGCCGGGCCGATCATCCTCGAGATGATGACCTATCGCTACCGCGGCCACTCGATGTCCGACCCGGCGAAATACCGGTCGCGTGACGAGGTGCAGAAGATGCGCTCCGACCATGACCCGATCGAGCAGGCCAAGCAGCGCCTCTTGGAGTCGCACGGCGTGTCCGAGGAAGAGCTGAAGGGCATCGACAAGGACGTGCGCGACATCGTCGCCGACGCTGCCGATTTCGCCCAGAACGATCGCGAGCCGGATCCCTCGGAGCTGTGGACGGACATCTACGCCGACGAAACGCCCCAGGCCGCCGAGTAGGAGAGGCAGACATGCCCACCGATATTTTGATGCCCGCCCTCTCGCCGACGATGGAAGAGGGTACCGTCTCCAAGTGGATCAAGCAGGAAGGCGACAAGGTCGCCCCCGGTGATGTGATCGCCGAGATCGAGACCGACAAGGCGACGATGGAAGTCGAAGCCGTCGACGAAGGCACGATCGGCAAGATCGTCGTCCCCGCCGGCACCGAGAACGTGAAGGTGAACGCCGTCATCGCCGTGCTGCTCGCCGAGGGCGAGGATGCCGGCGCGATGGACGGTGCGAAGGCCGCGCCGGCCGCCGCGCCGTCGGCGCCCTCGGCCGAGGCGGCGGTGTCGAAGACCGAGCCCGCAGGCGCGTCCGGGGAGAAGGCGCAGTCCGAGTCGGAAGCCACCAAGGTTCCGGCGGCGGCCAAGGCCCATATGGACGGCAATGCCGACGAGGCAGAATATCCCGAGGGCACCGAGATGGTGCAGACCACGGTCCGCGACGCGCTGCGCGACGCGATGGCTGAGGAAATGCGCCGCGAGGAGAAGGTCTTCCTGATGGGCGAGGAAGTCGCCGAGTATCAGGGTGCCTACAAGATCAGCCAGGGCCTGCTGGAAGAGTTCGGTGCCCGCCGCGTCGTCGACACGCCGATCACCGAGCACGGCTTCGCCGGCCTGGGTGTCGGTGCGGCCTTTGCGGGCCTGCGCCCGATCGTCGAGTTCATGACCTTCAACTTCGCCATGCAGGCAATCGACCAGATCATCAACTCTGCCGCCAAGACGCTCTACATGGCCGGCGGCCAGATGGGCTGCCCGATCGTGTTCCGCGGCCCGAACGGCGCGGCCGCCCGCGTCGGCGCGCAGCACAGCCAGGACTTCACCGCCTGGTACGGCCAGATCCCGGGCCTCAAGGTCGTGACGCCGTTCTCGGCGGCCGACGCCAAGGGCCTGCTGAAGTCGGCCATCCGCGATCCGAACCCGGTGGTCTTCCTCGAGAACGAGATCATGTACGGGCAGACCTTCGACGTTCCGAAGGGCGATGACTGGACCGTGCCGATCGGCAAGGCGCGCATCCATCGCAAGGGCAAGGACGTCACCATCGTGTCGTTCTCGATCGGCATGACCTATGCCATCGCTGCCGCCGAGGAACTGGCGAAGGAAGGCATCGACTGCGAGATCATCGATCTCCGGACGATCCGGCCAATGGACATGGAGACGGTGATCCGTTCGGTGCAGAAGACCAACCGCTGCGTCACGGTCGAGCAGGGCTGGCCGCAGTCCTCGATCGGCTCGCACATCGCCTCCGAGCTGATGGAGCGCGCCTTCGACCACCTCGACGCGCCGGTGCTGAAGGTGACGGGCAAGGACGTTCCGATGCCCTATGCCGCAAACCTCGAAAAGCTGGCGCTGCCGACCGTGCAAGACGTCATCGATGCGGTGAAAGCCGTCTGCTACCGCGCTTAAGGGAAGAGCCCGATGCCGATCAATGTGACGATGCCGGCCCTCTCTCCGACCATGGAAGAAGGCACGCTCTCGAAATGGCTGGTGAAGGAGGGCGACAAGGTCTCCTCCGGCGACGTGCTGGCCGAGATCGAGACCGACAAGGCGACGATGGAGGTCGAGGCCGTCGACGAGGGCAAGGTGGCTAAGATCGTCGTGCCCGCGGGGACCGAGGGCGTGAAGGTCAACGCGGTGATCGCGATCCTGTCGGCTGAAGGCGAGAGTGCCAGCGATGCCTCTGCGCCGCAGCCTGCGCCTGCCAAGGCGGAAGCGCCGGCTGCGGGCGGCCAGAGCGCTGCCGCCAAGGCCGACGATGTCGCGGTGACGGCGGAGGCGGTCCCGCCCAAGGAGACGCGCGACACCGGCAAAGCCGCGCCGGCTCCCGCCAAGGCGTCCGGCGCGTCCGGCGATCGGGTCGTCGCCTCGCCGCTGGCCAAGCGCATCGCCAAGGAGGCTGGCGTTGACCTTTCCGTCGTCTCCGGCTCCGGGCCGCATGGCCGGATCGTCAAGGCTGACGTCGAGGCCGCCGCCAAGGCTGGTCCGAGCGCTGCTGCAGCCAAGGCCGAGACGCCCGCTGCCGCTGCTGCTGCCCCGAGCGCTGCCGCGGCTCCGGCTCCCGCCAAGGGCCAGAGCGACGAGCAGATCATGAAGCTCTTCCCCGAGGGCTCCTACGAGACTGTTCCGCATGACGGCATGCGCAAGATCATCGCCAAGCGCCTCGTCGAGGCGAAGTCGACGATCCCGCATTTTTACCTGACGGTCGATTGCGAGCTCGACGCGCTGCTGGCGCTGCGCGCCCAGCTGAACGCCGCCGCGCCATCGGTGAAGTCCGATGCCGGCGACAAGCCTGCCTACAAGCTCTCGGTCAACGACATGGTGATCAAGGCCCTGGCGATGGCGCTGAAGGCGGTGCCGGACGCCAACGTCTCCTGGACCGAGAGCGTGATGCTGAAACACAAGCACGCCGATGTCGGCGTTGCCGTCTCGATCGAGGGGGGGCTGATCACGCCGATCATCCGCCGCGCCGAGGAGAAGACGCTGTCGACCATCTCGAACGAGATGAAGGACCTCGCCAAGCGCGCCCGCGACCGCAAGCTGAAGCCGGAAGAGTTCCAGGGCGGCACGTCGGCGGTGTCCAACCTCGGCATGTTCGGGGTCAAGGACTTCGCCGCGGTGATCAACCCGCCGCATGCGACGATCCTTGCCGTCGGCGCCGGCGAGCCGCGCGCGGTGGTGAAGGACGGGGCGGTGGCCGTGGCGACCGTCATGTCGGTGACGCTGTCGACTGACCACCGGGCCGTCGACGGGGCCCTCGGCGCCGAACTGATCTCGGCGTTCAAGAAGTACATCGAGAACCCTATGGGCATGCTGGTCTAGGAACCGTCAGATGAAGAGCGTGCTGTGCTTCGGTGACTCGCTGACCTGGGGCTATGATCCGGCGACCGCCGTGCGGCACGCTCTTGCCGACCGTTGGCCGACGGTGCTCGGACAGGGGCTCGGGGAGGCGGTCACCATCATCCCCGAGGGCCTCAACGGGCGCACCACTTGCTTCGACGACCACACTGCGGCCGCCGAGCGGAACGGCGTGAAGACGCTGCCGACGCTGCTCGCGACGCACGATCCGCTGGACCTCGTGATCCTTTTCCTCGGCACCAACGACCTCAAGCGCCATACCGGCGGCGGGCGGGTGTTCGAGGCGCGGATCGGCATGGAGCGGTTGGTCGAAATCGTCCAGAAGTTTCCCTACCACCGGGGCTTCGCGGCGCCCGAGATCCTGATCATCGCCCCGCCGCACTTCGTCGAAACCGAGGATCCGGACATGAAGGCGCTGCTCGGCCATAGCCTTGCCGAGTCCCAAGAGTTCGGCACAGCCTATGCGCTGGTGGCCGACGAATACGGTATTGATGTCTTTGATGCCGGCGAGGTGGCGCAGTGCTCGCCGCTCGACGGCTTCCATCTCGATGCCGCCAACACGCGGGCGATCGGCGACGCACTGGTGCCGCAGGTGCAGGCGATCCTCTCCCGGCGCTAGGCTGCCATGCGGCGAGGGCGGATGCGTTCGCCGGGGGCATCGCCTACATCAACCATACTTCGACTGCTGCAAGGACGAACGCGATGGCCGACATCTATGACATCCTTATCATCGGCTCGGGTCCCGGCGGCTACGTCACCGCGATCCGTGCCGCCCAGCTCGGCTTCAAGGTCGGCATTGTCGAGCGTGAGCATCTCGGCGGCATCTGCCTGAACTGGGGCTGCATCCCGACCAAGGCACTGCTGCGCTCGGCCGAGATCTACCACTATGCCGAACACGCCTCGAACTACGGCTTGAAAATTGCCAAGCCCGAGTTCGACATGGGCGATGTCGTCAAGCGCTCGCGCGGCGTCTCGGCGCAGCTGAACGCCGGCGTCGGCTTCCTGATGAAGAAGAACAAGATCGACGTCATCTGGGGCGAGGCGAAGATCACCAAGGCCGGCAAGGGCGGGCCCTCGGAGATCGTCGTCGGTAAGATGCAGAAGCCGGTCGTGACGCCGCAGAACCCGGTGCCGAAGGGCGTTCTCGGGGAGGGCACGTATCAAGCCAAGCACGTCATCGTGGCCACTGGCGCCCGGCCGCGCGTTCTGCCCGGCATCGAGCCCGACGGCGACCGGATCTGGACCTATTTCGAGGCGATGAAGCCGGCGGAAATGCCGAAATCGCTGATCGTCATGGGCTCGGGCGCCATCGGCATCGAATTCGCCTCCTTCTACCGGACCATGGGCGCTGAGGTGACCGTGGTCGAGCTGCTGCCGACGATCATGCCGGTCGAGGACGCCGAGATCTCTGCGCTCGCGCGCAAGTCGTTCGAGAAGCAAGGCATCAAGATCGTCACCGACACCAAGGTCACGAAGGTCACGAAGTCCTCGACCGGCGTCACCGTCGAGACCGAGGGCAAGGACGGCAAGAAAGAAAGCCTCACCGCCGAGCGGCTGATCTCGGCGATCGGCGTGCAGGGCAATTCGGAAGGGCTGAACCTCGAGGCGATCGGCGTCGCGATCGACCGCGGCATCATCACCACCGACGGCTTCGGCAAGACCAATGTCGAGGGCATCTACGCCATCGGCGATGTTTCCGGCCCGCCAATGCTGGCTCACAAGGCCGAGCACGAGGGCGTCATCTGCGTCGAGGCGATCAAGGGCCTGAAGCCGCATCCGATGAAGAAGGAGCGCATTCCCGGCTGCACCTACTGCCACCCGCAGGTCGCCTCCGTCGGCCTCACCGAGGCGAAGGCCAAGGAGGGCGGCCGCGAGATCAAGGTCGGCCGGTTCAAGTTCGCTGGCAACGGCAAGGCGATTGCGCTCGGCGAGCCGGAAGGCATGGTCAAGACGATCTTCGATGCCAAGACCGGAGAGCTCCTCGGTGCCCACATGATCGGCGCGGAGGTGACCGAGCTGATCCAGGGCTACGTCGTCGCGATGGGATTGGAAACGACTGAGGAGGAGCTCATGCACACCGTGTTCCCGCATCCGACTCTCTCGGAGATGATGCACGAGAGCGTGCTCGACGCGTATGGGCGGGTGATCCACCAGTAGGGGGCGAGGGTCAGGGAGGCTTCGGGTGACGGGGTATTTGCGGCGTAACGTTCGTGAGGAACCAAGCTGTCCAGGTCGTCATCCCGGGCTTGATCCGGGATCCGTTCCAAGCCGCTGATAAAGGCATGTCCGCTCGACATTCCTGTTTTTACTGGACCAGGCTTCATCTGAGGTTGAGGAATGGATCTCAGATCAAGCCCGGGATGACGAAACTGAAGGTCGGCGGGCGAGGAGGTCCTGGTTTGATCACTATCGCCTCTGTTCACCGACGGCGCTAACATCGCATTTTCGCGCATGCTGCGGCACAGACGAACAGTACTCCGACAAACTTCGATTCGGTTCCATTCTCGCGAAATAATATTTAATCCTGCCACCATCTTGCCAAATTCGTGACCCGCACGACTTCGTTCACGACAACAATGTCGACAGCGGAGAATGAACATGAATACGAATGGCGTGGGCTGGATTGGTGCCATCATCGTCGGTGCAGTCGCGGGTTGGCTGGCCGAGCAGTTTATGAAGAGCAACATGGGTCTCTTCATGAACATCATTCTCGGCATCGTGGGCGCCATCGTCCTCAATGCCATTCTCGCGGCGATCGGCTTCAGCTTCGGCACCGGTCTCATCGCCTATCTCATCACCGGCTTCATCGGTGCCTGCTTGCTGATCGCAGTGGCACGGATGTTCCGCGGCAGCCGCGCCTAGCAGCGTTGCAAGGACCGCGGCGGAACCTTAGATTGGTGCCATGGTCACGGTCATTGATACTCTTCGTGGAGCCGGGGACGTTGTTCCCCGGCTTCGTCATCCCGAAAAAGCCCATCGTCCTGACTCCGTGGATACGCTGCCGAAGCCGGACTGGATCCGCGTAAAGGCGCCGGTGTCCATTGGGTATTTTGAGACGAAGGAAATCGTTAAATCGAACAACCTCGTCACCGTGTGCGAGGAAGCCGGCTGCCCCAACATCGGCGGGTGCTGGGAGAAGAAACACGCGACCTTCATGATCATGGGCGGTATCTGCACGCGGGCTTGCGCCTTCTGCAATGTCGCGACCGGCAAGCCGAATGCGCTGGACGCCAGCGAACCGGCGAGCGTCGGCAGGGCCGTCGCCAAGATGGGCCTCACCCATGTGGTAATCACCTCGGTCGACCGGGACGATCTTGCCGACGGCGGCGCCGAGCATTTTGCCGAGACGATCCGCGCCATTCGCGCTGCGGCCCCGATGACCACGATCGAAATCCTGACGCCCGATTTCCTGCGCAAGCCCGGCGCGCTGGAGACGGTGGTCGCGGCCAAGCCCGACGTTTTCAACCACAATCTCGAGACCGTCCCGTCGAACTACCTGACGGTTCGTCCGGGGGCCCGCTATTTCCATTCCATTCGATTGCTGCAGCAAGTGAAGGAACTCGATCCAGAAATCTTCACCAAGTCCGGCATCATGGTCGGGCTCGGCGAGGAGCGGAACGAGGTCCTTCAATTGATGGACGATCTGCGAAGCGCCGACGTCGACTTCCTGACGATCGGCCAGTATCTGCAGCCTACCAAGAAGCATCACGCCGTCATGCGATACATTCCGCCTGCCGAGTTCGACTCCTATGCGACGGTCGCCCTCAGCAAGGGTTTTCTCGTCGTGGCGTCGAGCCCGTTGACCCGCTCGTCCCACCATGCCGGCGAGGATTTTCTGCGGCTGAAGGCAGCCCGTAGCGCGCGTCAGGTCGCAGCCTAACATGCCGACATTCGAGACCAGCCGCCCTGTGCGGCACGACGCCGACAAGATGTTTGCCTTGGTGGCCGATGTCGAGCGCTACCCGGAGTTCGTGCCGCTCTGCCAGAGCCTGAAAATCCGCGACCGGCGTGAAGGCGAGGGCAAGACCTTGCTGGTGGCCGACATGACCGTCGCCTACAAGCTGCTGCGCGAAAGCTTCGCCTCGCAGGTGCTGTTGAAGCAGTCCGAGCGGCAGATCGACGTGAAATACATCGACGGTCCGTTCCGCTACCTCAACAACCGCTGGAATTTCGAGCCGCTGCCGAATGGCGGGTGCGAGGTGAAGTTCTTCATCGACTACGAGTTCAAGAGCCGGACGCTCGGGCTCGTGATGGGCTCGATGTTCGACTACGCCTTCCGCCGCTTCAGCGCGGCCTTCGAGAAGCGCGCCGACGAGATCTATGGCGTGGTGCCCGCCGTCTCCTGAAGCCAGGCGTCGAGCATTGCGAAGGCCGTGGCAACGGTTTCCAGGCGCACCTGTCTGCGGCCGAGATCGCCGAAGCGCATGGCGCGGTGAACCGTACTAGCGCGACTGGCGAGACCGAAATGCACTATGCCGACTGGCTTCTCCGGCGAGCCGCCGCCGGGACCGGCAATGCCGGTCACCGCGATGGCGACCTTAGCCTTCGAGCGGGCGAGGGCGCCTTCCACCATGGCCCGCGCGACCGGCTCCGACACGGCGCCATGCACGTCGATCAGCGCGGCGGGAACGCCGATCATTTCCGTTTTTGCCGCATTGGAATAGGTGACGAAGCCGCGGTCGAGCACGGCCGAGGAGCCGGCGATGTCGGTGATGAAGCCGGCGATGAGGCCGCCGGTGCAGGATTCGGCGGTGGCGATCATCACGCCTCTCTCGGTGAAGGCCGCGACCAGCCGGGCTGCGTGCTCGCCGAGTTGTTCCGCCGAGACGCTCATGCGCCGTCGCCGTAGACGACGCTGGCCGTCGCGATCGCGGCGATCCCCTCGCGGCGGCCGATGAAGCCGATGGTCTCGTTCGTTGTCGCCTTCACCGAGACGCGGAAGGGCTCGAGGCCGGTCATCTCGGCAATCGCCGCGCACATCGCTTCGCGGTGCGGTGCGACCTTTGGCGCCTCACTGATCAGCGTGATGTCGACATTGCAGATCCGTCCGCCGTGACGGCGCAGCAGTTCGACGGCATGGCGGACGAAGATATGCGAGGCCGCACCCCGCCATTGCGGATCGCTTGGCGGAAAATGCGTGCCGATGTCGCCTTCGCCGCAGGTGGCGAGCAGCGCGTCGGTGAGGGCGTGCAGGCCGACATCGGCGTCGGAATGGCCGAGCAGCGTCTGGTCGTGCGCGATCCTGACGCCGCAGAGGGTCACGTGGTCGCCAGGCACCAGCTGGTGCACGTCGTAGCCATTGCCGGTGCGAACGTCGATCATGCTTCCCCGCATCAGTCGGTCGGCCCGGACAATGTCGTCCTGCCGGGTGAGTTTGACATTGGCCGGCGTGCCCTCGACGAGGCGGACGGCCATCCCCGCCCACTCCGCCACTGCGGCGTCGTCGGTAAAGTCCGAAAGGCCGGCCTTGGCCGCAGCAGCATGGGCCGCGCGGATCTCGGAATAGGGAAATCCTTGCGGCGTCTGCGCCGCGAAGAGGCCGGCACGGTCGACCGTCTCGGCGATGTGGCTCTCGGCGTCACCGCGTTTCAGCGTATCGGCGACCGCCAGCGCCGGCAAGGCGCCGACACCGTCGGCGACGGCATCGACGACGCGGGCGATGGTGGCGGCGTCGATGAAGGGGCGGGCCGCATCGTGCAGCAGGACGATATCCGGCGCGAGGTCGGCGAGCGCCTCGATGCCGCAGCGCACGGAGCCCTGGCGGGTACCGGCGCCGGGCACGACGATCAGTTCTGCGGCGATGGACCGGCGGGCCTTTTCGAACAGCGCGGCGTCGTCGGGATGGATGACGACGACGATGGTGTCGACGAGGCCAGAGGCGGCGAAGGCGCGCAGGGTGTGGGTCAGCACGGCCTCACCGGCGAGCCCCCGGTACTGCTTAGGCCCCTCGGCGGACTGGCCGGCGCGCTCGCCGCGTCCGGCCGCCAGGATGACGGCGGCTGTCCTGCGATCCGGCATCCTTTTCAGCTCCCCTTCATCAATCTGGTGTGGAAGGACCATAACAGTGTGTGCGCTGCAAGAGATGTGCTTGTCTTTTGTGCATCGCTCGATAGATTGCCGGAGACATGACAAAAGAATCGACAACGCACACGGCTGCCCAACCATTAGGCGGAGGCGACGCTTCCGTCCCGGACGCGGCGCGGCCGACGCTGGCAATCGGTGCCGCCATGCCTTTGAATGCAGTGTTTCTGGCGCCTCTGTCGGGGATCACCGACGTGCCGTTCCGGCGCATCGCCCGGCGGCTTGGCGCCGGTCTCGTGGTTTCAGAGATGGTCGCGAGCGGTGAATTCGTCAAAGGCCTGCGAGAGAGTGCGCTGCGGGCGATGCACGACGGCGAGGGGCTACACGTCGTGCAGCTGGCCGGGCGCAACCCGGTCTGGATGAAGGCTGCGGCCGAAAGGCTGGTCGACCTCGGCGCCGATATCATCGACATCAACATGGGCTGCCCGGCCCGCAAGGTGGTGGGCGGCCAGTCCGGCTCTGCGCTGATGCGCGAGCCCGACCTTGCGCTGTCGCTGGTCGAGGCGACCGTCGAGGGCGCCGGCGCCATTCCGGTAACGCTGAAGATGCGCCTCGGCTGGGACCACGAGACCATCAACTCGCCGGAACTCGCCGCCCGTGCGGAGTCCGCCGGCGTGAAGATGATCACCGTGCACGGCCGCACCCGCATGCAGTTCTACGAGGGCTCGGCCGACTGGTCGGCGATCTCGGCGGTAAAGGCGGCGGTCTCGGTGCCGGTGGTGGCCAATGGCGATCTCGTCGAGCTCGACCAGCAGGCGGCGATGCTCTCGGCCAGCGGGGCCGATGCGGTGATGATCGGCCGCGGCGCCTGCGGGCGCCCATGGCTGCCGGGCCTCATGGCTGGCGCAATCAGTCGCGACCGGCTCGCCGGTCTCGGCTTTGCCGATCTGGTGGTCGAGCACTACGAGGCCATGCTCGAGCACTACGGTGCCTATACCGGCGTTCGTCATGCCCGCAAGCACCTCGGCTGGTACCTCGACCGGTTCGCGCTGGCGACCGGCGAGACGCTGGCCGCGGACCGCGCCGCGATCATGGCGACCGCCGAGCCGCCGGTGGCGATCGGCCTGATCCGCCAGATCTTCGGCACCGCCAGCATCGCGGCCGTCGAGTTCGATTCCCCTGCGACCTGCCGGCGGGAGGCCGCCTGACGTGACCAAGACACCGCCTTCCGAGCGCGAGCTTCGCATTCTCAACGCCTTGCCGCATCCGGTCATCGTGATCGACGCAAACGGCTATTTCGTCTTCGCCAATTCCGATGCCGAGCAGTTCTTCTCGGCCGGTGCCGCGCATCTCATGAAGCGCCAGCTGTCCGAGTTCATTCCGGCCGACAGCCCGTTGTTCGCCCTGATCGAGCAGGTGCGGCAGGAGAGGGCGCGGATCAGCGAGTACCGTGTCGACGTCTCCTCGCCCCGGCTGGGCGGCGAGCGGCTGGTCGATCTCTACGTCTCCATGCTGGTCGACGACCCCGACCACGTGGTGATCATGATCCAGCTGCGCTCGATCGCCGACAAGATGGACCGGCAGCTGACGCACCGCTCGGCCGCGCGCTCGGTGACCGGCCTTGCCGCCATGCTGGCGCACGAGATCCGCAATCCTCTGTCCGGCATCAAGGGCGCCGCGCAGTTGCTGGAGACGGCGGCAAGCGACGAGGACCGGGTGCTGACGCAGCTGATTCAGGAAGAGAGCGACCGGATCGTCAAGCTGGTCGACCGCATGGAGGTGTTCTCCGACCAGCGGCCGATCGAGCGCTCGGCCGTCAACATCCATTCCGTCCTCGAGCACGTGAAGACGCTGGCGCGGAGCGGTTTTGCCCGCGGCCTAAAGTTCAGCGAGGTCTACGACCCGTCGCTGCCCTTCGTCTTCGCCAACCGCGACCAGCTGGTGCAGGTATTCCTGAACCTCGTGAAGAACGCCAGCGAGGCGATTGCCGGGCAGCCGGATGGCGAGATCAAGCTTTACACCGCCTTCCGGCCGGGCGTGCGCCTGTCGGTGCCCGGCACCAAGCAGCGGGTGACGCTGCCGCTCGAGTTCATCGTCGAGGACAATGGGCCGGGCGTGCCCGACGACATCCGCCAGAACATCTTCGACCCGTTCGTGACGACCAAGCCGAGCGGCTCAGGTCTTGGCCTTGCCCTCGTCGCCAAGATCATCGGCGACCATGGCGGCGTGATCGAATGCGAGTCGCAGCCGGGCCACACCATTTTCCGCGTGCTCATGCCGATGTGGCGCGAGACCGACGTGCCGACCGGCGCCGAACCGACGTTCCGCGACCAGTAAAGGACCAGATCTGATGGCCGCCCAAATCCTCGTCGCAGATGACGACGCCGCAATCCGCACCGTGATCTCGCAGGCGCTGATGCGCGCGGGCTACGAAGTCCGGGTAACGGCGAACATCGCGACGCTGTGGCGCTGGATCTCGGCGGGCGAGGGCGACCTCGTCATCACCGACGTGCTGATGCCCGACGGCAATGCCTTCGACGTCCTGCCGAAGATCAAGAACAGCCGGCCCGACCTGCCGGTGGTCGTGATGTCGGCGCAGAACACCTTCATGACCGCGATCAAGGCGTCGGAGAAGGGCGCCTACGACTACATCCCGAAGCCCTTCGACCTTACCGAGCTCGTCTCGATCGTCCGCCGCGCGCTCGCCGAACCCAAGGCGCAGCCGAATGGCGCCGCTCCCGAGGATGCCGGCGACAACATGCCGCTCGTCGGCCGCTCGCCAGCGATGCAGGACATCTACCGTGCCCTGGCGCGGATGATGCAGACCGACCTGACGGTCACGATCACCGGCGAATCCGGCACCGGCAAGGAGCTGGTGGCCCGGGCGCTGCACGATTACGGCCGCCGCCGGAAGGGCCCGTTCGTCGCGATCAACATGGCAGCGATCCCGCGCGACCTCATCGAGTCCGAGCTGTTCGGCCACGAGAAGGGCGCCTTCACCGGCGCGCAAGCGCGCTCGAGCGGACGGTTCGAGCAGGCCGAGGGCGGCACGCTCTTCCTCGACGAGATCGGCGACATGCCGATGGAGGCGCAGACGCGGCTCCTGCGGGTGCTGCAGCAAGGCGAGTACACGGTCGTCGGCGGCCGCACGCCGATCGCCACCGACGTGCGCATCGTGGCCGCGACCAACAAGGACCTGCGCCAGTTGATCAGCCGCGGGCTGTTCCGCGAAGACCTGTTCTACCGCATCAACGTCGTGCCGCTGCGGCTGCCTCCGTTGCGCGAGCGCATCGAGGACCTGCCGGACCTTGCCCGCCACTTCTTCACCGAGGTGCAGAAGGAGGGCCTGCCGCGCAAGACGCTGAGCCAGGGCGCGCTCGACGTGATGCGGCGCTATCCGTGGCCGGGCAATGTGCGCGAGCTGGAAAATCTGATCCGCCGTCTCTCTGCGCTCTACCCGCAGGACGAAATTTCCGGCGAGCTGGTCGAGCATGAGCTCTCCAACGAATACACCCGCTCGCTCGACAGTGAGGGCGATGCCAACCGGCCGGTGGACCTCAGCGCCTCCGTCGAGCGCTACCTCTCTGACTATTTCTCGGGTTTCGGCGACCAGTTGCCGCCGCCGGGGCTGCACGGTCGCATTCTGCGGGAGGTGGAATATCCGCTGATCGCCGCAGCGTTGGCGGCAACTCGCGGAAACCAGGTGAAGGCGGCCGATCTTCTCGGCGTCAACCGCAACACGCTGCGGAAGAAAATCCGTGACCTCGACATCTCGGTAATCCGCTCGATCCGCTGAGAAAACCACGGCACTTTATCGTCATCACGTTGCATTTTGAACACATTACGTTGCAATCTGGCAACGTAATGCGACTTTTAAAGCGACTCGATGACTGACCAGATGGCGACCCACGCGACCCCGCACGCTGAAACGTTTTCGCGCGAGCGACGGCGCTTCATGCTCGTGCCCGGGGTGATCGCCGTCATCGGGGCGCTGGTGACGGGCGCCATCTCCTTCGTCATCCTGATGGGCCTGACGCCGATCGAGCCGACGGCCTTCGTCGTTCGCACGGCCTCGGTCGTCAACGGCGCCTTCGTGCTCGTCCTGTGTGGGCTGATCTGGCGCGAGGTCGCGCGGATGGCGCGGGCGCGACGGCAAGGCAAGGCGGCCTCCCGCCTGCATGTACGCATCGTCGTCCTCTTCGCCATCGTCGCGGCGCTGCCGGCGCTGCTGGTCGCGATCGTCGCCGGCATCACGCTCGACCTCGGCCTCGACCGCTGGTTCGAGATTCGCACCCGGGCGATCGTCGAGTCCTCGGTCAGCGTCGCGCGGGCCTACGTCAACGAGAACGCGCGCAATCTGCAGGGCACGACGCTGTCGATGGCCTATGACCTCGATTCGCAGCGCCGGCTCTACGATCTCGACCGCACGGGCTTCCAGGGCCTCCTGACAGAGCAGGCACGGGGCCGCTCGCTGGTCGGGGCCCAGCTGTTGAGCGGCGAGGGGACGCCGCTGCTGCGCGCCGACATTCCGGTCGAGCGGCCGCTGCCGGCGCCGCCGACCGATGCGCGCGAGCAGGCCAAGCAAGGCAATCTCGTCTTCATTCCGCCGGGGGTGACGAACCTTGTCGGCGCCATCGTCAAGATGCGCACGCTCGGCGACGACATCTACCTCTACACCATCCGCGCCGTGGACCCGGACGTCCTGTCGGCGCTTCGGCTGATGGAAGACCGCTCGGCCGAGTATTCGAGCCTCCAGGGCAACCGGATCGGCACGCAGATCGCCTTCGCGCTGCTCTATCTCGGCATCACGCTGATCGTGCTGCTATCGGCGATCTGGACCGGCATCGGCGTCGCCGACCGGCTGGTGCGGCCGATCCGCTTGCTGATCTCGGCGGCCGACGAGGTGACCGAGGGCAATCTCGACGTCTCGGTGCCCGTGCGCAATTCCGATGGCGACGTCGGCTCGCTGTCGAACACCTTCAACAACATGATCCAGCAGCTGCGCACCCAGCGCGGCGAGCTGATCAACGCCAAGGACGTGATCGACGAGCGCCGCCGCTTCACCGAGGCGGTGCTGTCGGGCGTCACCGTCGGCGTCATGGGCGTCGAGGAGGACGGCACGATCTCGATGCTGAACCCCTCGGGCGAGAGGATCCTCGCCATCTCCTCGCAGAACGCCGTCGGCAAGACGCTGCGCGAGCTCTTCCCACTGATCGCCCAGATCCACCGGGCGGCGAGCTCGTCGCGCAAGGCGGAGTACCAGGAAGAGATCAAGATGCGGACCCGCGAGCGTGAGCGTGTGCTGGCGATCCGAGTCACCTCGGAGGAGACTGTCGACCGGCATTCGAGCGTGGTGACGATCGACGACATCACCGACCTCGTCGACGCCCAGCGCTCCTCGGCCTGGGCGGATGTCGCCCGCCGGATTGCCCACGAGATCAAGAACCCGCTGACGCCGATCCAGCTGTCGGCCGAACGCATCCGCCGCCGCTACGGCAAGATGGTCGAGGGCGACCGCGAAGTGTTCGACCGCTGCGTCGATACGATCATCCGCCAGGTCTCAGACATCGGCCGCATGGTCGACGAGTTCTCGAGCTTTGCGCGGATGCCGAAGCCGAAGATGGAGGGCAGGGATCTCCGCGAGGCTTTGAAGGAAGCGGTCTTCATGCGCGAGATGGGCGATCACGGCATCACCTTCACCGCCGATTTCGGCGAGGTCCCGCTGAACGGCGTCTTCGACATCCGCATGCTCAGCCAGGCCTTCGGCAACCTCGTCAAGAACGCCGTCGAGGCGCTCGAGGGAGCAGAGGTCGCCGATGGCCAGATCCGCCTGCTCGCCTCTACCCAGAACGGTTTCCACCGCGTCGACATCATCGACAACGGCCCGGGCTTCCCGCACGAGGATCGAGATCGGCTGCTGGAGCCCTATATGACGACTCGCGAGAAGGGCACCGGGCTCGGCCTCGCGATCGTGCGCAAGATCATCGAAGAACATGGCGGGACGATCGAGCTCGACGACGCCCCGAACCAGGAACACGGCGCCATGGTGCGAATTCTTCTGCCGGCGTCGCCGCCGGCGGAGGAACTTACCGCGGCACCAGCACACCACGCAGAAAGGACAGGTAGCTGATGGCATCGGATATCCTGATCGTCGACGACGAAGCCGACATTCGCGAACTCGTCGCTGGCATCCTCGAGGATGAGGGCCACGAGACGCGGGTCGCGGGCAATTCGGACGCGGCGCTCCAGTCGATCGCCGACCGCGTGCCGCGACTGGTCTTCCTCGACATCTGGCTGCAAGGCAGCCGGCTGGACGGGCTCGACCTCCTGGAGGCGATCAAGACCCAGCACCCGGAAGTGCCCGTGGTGATGATCTCCGGCCACGGCAACATCGAGACGGCGGTCTCGGCGATCCGCCGCGGCGCCTACGACTACATCGAGAAGCCGTTCAAGGCGGACCGTCTGATCCTCGTCGCCGAGCG
This sequence comes from Mesocryomonas lacus, assembly GCF_055730135.2. Classification (NCBI taxonomy): domain Bacteria; kingdom Pseudomonadati; phylum Pseudomonadota; class Alphaproteobacteria; order Hyphomicrobiales; family Aurantimonadaceae; genus Mesocryomonas; species Mesocryomonas lacus. The sequence goes on from NZ_JBUZWE020000005.1 coordinate 121,012, forward strand.
GGCACTGGAGACATCCAAGCTGAAGCGCGAGGTTTCCGACCTCCGCCGCCGCTCGGCGGACTTTGCCGAGCTGATCGGCAAGTCGCATCCGATGAACCAGCTGCGCACGACGATCGAGCGCGTGGCACCGACCAACAGCCGGGTGATGATCCTCGGCGCCTCCGGCTCCGGCAAGGAGATGGTGGCGCGTGCGATTCATGCGGGGTCGAGCCGGGCCAAGGGACCGTTCGTCGCGATGAACGCGGCGGCGATCACCCCGGACCGGATGGAGGTCGAACTCTTCGGCACCGAGACGCCGCCCGGCGTCGAGCGCAAGGTCGGGGCCTTCGAGGAAGCCCATGGCGGCATCCTCTACCTCGACGAGGTCGGCGACATGCCGCGCGAGACGCAGAACAAGATCCTGCGCGTCCTGACCGAGCAGACCTTCGAGCGGGTCGGCGGTACCAAGCGGGTGAAGGTCGACGTGCGCATCGTCTCCTCGACGGCGCAGAATCTCGAATCGATGATTGCCGAGGGTAGTTTTCGCGAGGATCTCTACCACCGCCTGTCGGTCGTCCCGATCCTCGTGCCGCCGCTGTCGGAGCGCCGCGCCGACATTCCGATGTTGATCGAGGCCTTCATGAAGCAGGTCGGCGAGCAGACCGGCATCAAGCCGCGCGAGATCAGCCCGGAGGCGATGGCCGTGCTGCAGTCGAGCGACTGGCCGGGTAACATCCGGCAGCTCCGCAACAATGTCGAACGCCTGATGATCCTGTCGCGCGAGGGCGACGAGGGCGCGACGATCTCGGCCGACATGCTGCCGAACGAGGTCGGCGACATGCTGCCGCGCACGCCGAGCCAGTCCGATGGCCGCATTCTCGCGCTGCCGCTGCGCGACGCCCGCGAGGTGTTTGAGAAGGAATACCTGATGGCGCAGATCAACCGGTTCGGCGGCAACATCTCGCGCACCGCCGAATTCGTCGGCATGGAGCGCTCGGCCTTGCACCGCAAGCTGAAATCGCTGGGAATCTGAGCCTTGCAGCGGACACCTGGTGGCGTGCCGAAAGGGTGCTCGCCTTGCCCTGTTTTGCGGCAATCCGGCCAGTTGCTTCGCTGTTGACGGAAGTGCTATTTGATGGGCCGCCGGTGCCGGTTTTCCCGGACGGTCGGTGGATACGAACCGCGATAGCCCGGGCAACGTCCCGGGTTCCGCCAAGAAGAAAATAGGAACGCACCATGGCCGACCGCTTGCAGAACCTGCAGGACGTCTTTCTCAACACCGTCCGCAAGCAGAAGATTTCGCTGACGATCTTTCTCGTCAACGGTGTCAAGCTGACCGGCGTCGTGACCTCCTTCGACAATTTCTGCGTCCTCCTGCGCCGCGACGGGCACTCGCAGCTCGTCTACAAGCATGCGATCTCGACGATCATGCCGTCGCAGCCGGTGCACATGTTCGAAGGCGGCGATGAGCCGGCAGGGCAAGCCTGATTGACCGAGCACGAGGAAGCCCGTCCGAAGGGCCCGATCGACCATAAGGTCATCGCCACCAAAGCCGCGGTCTTCGTGCCGGTGCTGAAGCGGGTGCAGGCAGCTGAGGACGCCGCGAATGCTGCGTCCGATGTCGTGCGCCGCTCGCCGGAGCAGCGGCTGGAGGAGGCTTCTGGCCTTGCCGCCGCGATCGATCTCGACATCGTTGCGCGCGGCATCATCCAGGTCTCGCGCACGCGGCCTGCGACGCTGGTCGGCTCTGGCAAGGTCGAGGAGATGAAGGCGATAGTCGCGGCCGAGGAGATCGGCCTCGTCATCGTCGACCATCCGCTGACCCCGGTGCAGCAGCGCAATCTCGAGAAGGAGCTGGGCACCAAGGTCATCGACCGGACCGGCCTGATCCTCGAAATCTTCGGCCGCCGCGCTCGGACCAAGGAAGGCCGGCTGCAGGTCGACCTCGCCCATCTCAACTACCAGAAGGGCCGGCTCGTGCGGTCCTGGACGCATCTGGAGCGCCAGCGCGGCGGTGCCGGCTTCCTTGGCGGCCCTGGCGAGACGCAGATCGAATCTGATCGCCGTCAGCTGCAGGAGAAGATCAAGCGCCTGGAGAAGGAGCTGGAGGGCGTCGTGCGCACCCGCACGCTGCACCGCTCCAAGCGCAAGAAAGCACCGCACCCGGTGATCGCGCTCGTCGGCTATACCAATGCCGGCAAGTCGACGCTGTTCAACACCATCACCGGTGCCGGCGTGCTGGCGCAGGATCTCCTGTTCGCGACCCTCGACCCGACATTGCGCCGCATCACGCTGCCGCATGGCACCGAGGTCATCATGTCGGACACGGTGGGCTTCATATCGGACCTGCCGACGCATCTCGTCGCCGCCTTCCGCGCGACGCTGGAGGAGGTGATCGAGGCCGAGCTGGTGCTGCATGTCCGCGACATGTCGGATCCCGATGCGTCGGCGCAGGCCGGTGACGTCAACAAGATCCTGTCCGACCTCGGCATCGACACCTCGGACGTCGACCATGTGATCGAGATCTGGAACAAGGTCGACCTCCTCGACGAGAGCGCGCTGCTGCAGCTGAAGACCGCGTCCGACCGCCAGGCGACCGGGCAGGGCATCCACATGCTCTCGGCGCTGACGGGCGAGGGCGTCCCAGCCCTCCTCACCGACCTCGAGGCCCGCATTGCCGGCCTGCCGTCGGACCTGACGCTGGCGATCCCCGCGGATGCAATGACGCTGATCCCGTGGATCTACGAGAACACGGCCGTCCAGGACCGCGAGGACCTCGAGGATGGCGGCGTCGAGCTGACGGTGCAGATGACGACGCAGGCCCGCAAGGAACTGCTGCGGCGTTCGGAGCGGTATCCGGGGCTGAAGATCAGCTGAGGGTTCGCGCCGGCTTCGGAGAGGACGGCGTAGTCTTGGCTCCACCGGCAGATCATCGTCATCCCGGACTTAATCCGGGATCCATTCCTCTCCCTTTCGGCCGCCGCTCCGCTGCCGAAAGGGAATGTCCCACGTATGTTCAACGGTTTGGAATGGAGCCCGGATCAAGTCCGGGATGACGAAGCTGACGGGTTGGCGCCCGTCGCATTGAAGCCCTGAACGCCATTGCCTCTGGGCTCTGGGCTCTGGGCTCTGCGGCTCTGCGCCTCTGCGCCTCTAGGCTCTGTAACTCTGCTGCTCTCGGCTCTTTCGCTTCCCCCTTGAACGCCAGACCAGCCATCCCTCAGCCCGCTACCGCCGTCGTCTTGGCCTCCACCCACAGCGCCTCCATCTCGTCCAGCGTCGCCGCCTCGAGGCTGCTGCCGGCGGCCGTTACCCGGCGCTCGATATGGTCGAAGCGCGTCCGGAATTTTCGCACGCAGCGGCGGAGGGCTTTTTCCGGGTTGACGCCGTGGAAGCGGGCGAGGTTGACGAGGGTGAAGAGGAGGTCGCCGAACTCGTCTTCCATCGCGTCGGTGTCGTCCGCCGCCAAGGCGGCGTCAAATTCGGTGAGTTCCTCCTCGATCTTGGCGTGAATCGGCGCGGCGGCGTCCCAGTCGAAGCCGACGCGGGCGGCCTTTTGCTGCACCTTCAGGGCCAAGGTCAGCGCGGGAAAGGCCGAGGGCACGCTGTCGAGGAGCAGCGGCGCATGGACCGTCGTCGCCGTGCCCGCCCAGTCGCGGACGGTGCCGCCAGCTTCCGCCAGCGCCGCCTTGCGCGCGGCTTTCTCAGCCCGTTCCTCGCCCTTGATCCGCTCCCACTGGCCTTTGGCGGAGCGAGCGCTGCGGGCAACTTCATCGCCGAAGACGTGCGGATGGCGCCGGATCATCTTGGTGGTGATGCCCTCGACGATATCCTCGAAGCTGAAAAGCCCAGCCTCTTCGGCAAGCTGAGCATGATAGACCACCTGCAGCAGGAGATCGCCGAGCTCCTCCTTGAGGTCCTCGGCATCGCGCCGCTCGATTGCGTCGGAGACCTCGTAGGCTTCCTCGATCGTGTAGGGCGCGATGGTTTCGAGGGACTGCTCGATGTCCCAGGGACAGCCGTCCACGGGATCGCGCAGCGCCCGCATGATCTCGATCAGTCTCGTGACGTCGCGCGCTGGTTGCATGGGATCTCCGATAGCTCTTGCCACCGAAGCTCTGTCACAGATACGCGCGGGATCGAAGCCCGGATCGGCCGGAAATGCGCGTGCCGTCTTCCTCAGGGCACGGCTTGCCCTGTGCACCAGACAATGCAGCCGTTTTCCTTTTCCATCGGGATGGATGCCACGGGCGTGCTGCCGCCCTATACCCGGATCATTCCGGCGTCCTCGTGCCGGCGGAAAGCCGATTTGAAGGCGTGACGACTTAGCTTCGGCGGAGGATCACGTGACAGCCTTGGGAGAGCAGATGGACATGGGAAAATGGGAAGGCATGGTGACCGCGGTCACCGGCGGCGCAAGGGGCGTCTGCGACTGGGTGCTGTCGGAGCGGCTGCTTTTGGCGGTGTTTCCGGTGCCGGCGAAGGTCGTCTGAGATGGCGTTTGGTGAGAAGGGCATACGGGTTCTCGTCACCGGCGCCGGCGGCGGCCTTGGCCGCAAGCTGATCGCCCATTTGCTGGAGACCGACTGGTGCGCAGGCGTCTCAGCCGTCGATCTCGTCCCGCCGACCGATATCGGCGATTCCCGGGTGCAGCCGGTCGCCGCCGATCTCCTCGACCGCAGCGGCCCGTGGGTCGCCGCCATGGCGGAATGCGACGCGGTCGTGCATTTCGCGGCGCAGAATCCGCACACCGATGCGAGCTGGGCGGATGCCGCGGCCTCGATGGACATGACGCTGTCGGTGTTCGACGCCGCGGCGGCCGCCGGTGTCCAGCGCGTCGTCTTTGCCTCCTCGAACCATGTCATGGGCGGCTACAAGGACGAACCGCTGGCGCAGCCCGATGCGGGGTTCCTGACGACCGATCTGCCACCGGGCGTCGGCACGCGCTGGGAGACCGGCGGCGGCTGGATGGATTCGACGCCCTATGCCACCGCCAAGCTCGCAGGCGAGCGGGCGCTCGTCGCCGTCGCCGCACGCACGCCGGCGCTGACGGGCGTTGCGGTGCGGATCGGCTGGGTGCTGCCCGGAGAGAACCGGCCCGAGGGCATCAGCCTGTCCGGCGACGTCGCCTTCACCGCCGCGAGCGAGCCGGAGGATGCCGAGGGTCGGCGCGACCTCAAATGGTACAGAAACATGTGGCTGTCGAACCGCGACTTCGCCGCGCTGTTCGAGGCCGCGATCCGAGCGCCGGCTGAGGGCTGGCCGGCACGCTCGATCACCGTCAACGGCACCTCGGACAACCGCGGCATGGGCTGGGACCTGACGACCGCCCGGCAGCTTTTGGGCTATCGACCCTCCGACGATCTCTACGCTGCGCTGGGGATGTGAGACGAGCGTTTCGGCACATCCGGCAAGCCGGGCGCATCGTTGTTGCCAGGATGGCGGGACAGAGAATACGACCTCTCTGTTCCGCCGTGTGCCTGAACGGTCTTGAGACTTCCTGCAGGGGACAGCATGGCGGCATCTCTCCAGTACCTGCCCAATTCCACCAATCCAAAAGTTGCATAAGATAGATTATGGAACTAATTTGATCTTATTGGGGTGGGGTCTGGGTGAAATGCACTGTTGGCCAGAGCCGAATAGCGCGTCACCCTTCTCCGCTCTCCCATCTTCGCTGCTGGTTGGGCTGGCTGATGAGTGCCCCGGCGGCCGACACACTGCGATGCCACTAATGAAGATACCGCACCGAATCCTTTGATGAGCTGAGACCGACCCGGTGATCACCAACCGGTGACGGCGGTTTTCATTCATCCGGTCCCGCACCAGCTAGGACCCATGAGAAAACCCGCATCCCCGTCCCATTCAGCACTGTCGCTGTTCCTCGCTGCTTGCCTCGCAGCGACAGCGGCGACGGTCGTGCCAACGCCTGTGCGCGCCACGCCGGTACTGGTCGAGCCTAACGCGACACCGCAGCTTGCCGGTGCGGTCGAAGCGGCGCGTCGGCTGAAGCCGCTCAATACACTGCAGGTATCGTTCGGCGGCAAGCTTCTCGTCGACGAAGGTTTTCGCGGTCACCGGACGGGCGCGCCGACCAACATCAAGTCCGCGTCGAAGTCGGTGGTCTCGGCGCTGGTCGGCATCGCCATCGACAAGGGATTGCTGACCGGCACGGACCAGAAGATCGCGCCGCTCCTGAAGGACAAGCTGCCACGGGATGCCGATCCGCGTCTTGGCACGGTGACGATCGGCCACCTCCTGTCGATGCAGGCCGGCCTCGAGCGGACGTCGGGGCCGAACTATGGCGCCTGGATTTCCAGCAGGGACTGGGTCCGTTCCGCGCTCGCCGCGCCGTTCGTCGACGAGCCCGGCGGCGCAATGCTCTACTCGACGGGATCGACGCATCTCCTGTCGGCCATCCTCACCCGCGTCAGCGGCCGTAGCACGCTCGCTCTGGCCCGCGACTGGCTGGGAAAGCCGGCGGGCGTCGTGATCACAGCGTGGGACCGGGACCCGCAAGGCATCTATCTCGGCGGCAACCAGATGGCGATGACGCCGACATCGCTGCTGGCTTTCGGCGAGCTCTACCGCAATTGCGGCCGAAGCCGCGATGGCGAGCAGGTCATCCCGGCGGCCTGGATCGCGCAGTCGTGGCAGCCGCGCACGCGGTCGCGTTTTTCCGGTGAAGACTATGGCTATGGCTGGTTCACCGCCGATTTCGGCGGCCATGTCGGTCACTACGGCTGGGGCTATGGCGGCCAGATGATCTATGTCGTTCCGGACCTTGCTTTGACCGTCGCCATCACCTCGGACGAGAACGCTCCATCCGCCCGGACCGGCTACAAGGAAGATCTGCACCGTCTGGTCTCGGAGCAGATCGTACCAGCCGTCGAGGCCTCCCGGGATGCCGAGGTTGCGCCGAAGCCGGAGGGCTAGACCCCGCGACCCGTTCTCGCCGCCGCTTTGCCGTGCCGCGTCCTGCCCAACCCTTTCCGGAGCCACTCCACGATGAAGCGTCACCTTCTTGCTCTCCCGCTGGTCGCGATCCTCACGGCGATGCCTGGTCCCGCGTCTGCCGATGCGCTGCTGTCGGATTTTGCCTATCCCCATGCCGTCGAGCGGTTCGATTTCGTCTCTCAAGGCCAAGCGATGACGATGGCCTATATGGACGTCGCGCCTGCATCGCCGAACGGCCAGACGGTCGTCCTCCTGCACGGCAAGAATTTCTGCGGCGCGACGTTCGAGGGCCAAATCGTGGCGCTGAACGCTGCCGGCTACCGCGTGATCGCGCCGGACCAGATCGGTTTCTGCAAGTCCTCCAAGCCGATGGGCTACCAGTACGGTTTCCACCAGTTGGCGGCCAACACGCATGCGCTGCTGGCCCGGCTCGATGTCGAGAAGCCCGTCATCCTCGGCCATTCCATGGGCGGCATGCTCGCCGCGCGCTATGCGCTGATGTACGGCGAGGACGTCGGCGGTCTGGTGCTGGTCAACCCGATCGGGCTCGAGGACTGGCGGGCCAAGGGCGTTCCCGAGATCACCGTGGACGCGCTGTTTGCCGAGGAGAAGCGCAGCGATGCGGCTTCGATGAAGGCCTATCAGCAGGCGACCTATTATGCCGGCACCTGGAAGCCGGACTATGATCGCTGGGTCGACATGCTGGCCTCGATGTATGCCGGCGACGGCGGCGAGATCGTCGCCTGGGCCCAGGCGCTGACGTCGGACATGGTACTTAACCAGCCGGTCGTGCACGAGTTCGGCAATATCGACGTTCCAACCGCGCTGTTGATCGGCGAGAAAGACAACACGGCCATCGGCAAGAACCGGGCGAGCGATGCGCTGAAAGCAAATCTCGGCGACTACAAGGCTCTCGGGGCGGCCGCCGCGACTGCCATTCCCGGCGCGACGCTGGTGACGTTTTCGGACCTTGGACACTCGCCGCAGGTACAGGCCCCCGAGCGTTTCAATGCAGCGTTGATGGAAGTCCTGAAAGGTTGGAATAAGGCGCGGTGAAGGCGCGTTTGACGCAAATGTGATCAGACGCCTTCACGCGTTCTCAGCTACCTCCATCCGCGACAATGTTGCGCACCCTTCGAGTCGAATCCTGGAGGGCGGCGCGGCCGACGGATAGGACGAGACGCTGAAATACGCCTGTGCCCCCTCTTCGACGATACCCCGTGGGCGGCTCTGTCCCTCTGCCTGGAGGAGGGCGACCACCCTTCCCGCCATCGCTGGCCTCACGGTGCTGGGTGGATGCACGGGCGAGCAGTCGACTTTCAATACGGCGGGCACGGAAGCCAGCAGCGTTCTGATGCTGTTCTGGGTCATGCTGGCCGGCGCGACGCTGATCTGGCTGATCGTCGTCGGAATCTCGGTCTACGTCACCAAGGTCATGCCCGGCCGGCACAGCGACAAGGCCGGCGTGCGCCTGATCGTCTGGGGCGGCTGCATCTTTCCCGTGGTGACGCTCGGCGCTCTCCTCTATTTCGGCTTGGCGATGATGCCGGGCCTGCGCGGCAAGGCCGACGGTCCGATCATCGCCGTCTCCGGCGAGCGGTTCTGGTGGCGGGTCACTTACGAAGTCGAGGGGACGCCGGGTGTCGCCAAGTCGCTGCCGAAGGGTGGCGTCGAGAGCGCCAACGAGCTCTATCTGCCAATCGGCAAGCGCTCGGAGATTCTGATCGGCAGCCCCGATGTGATCCACTCCTTCTGGGTTCCCTCGATCGCCGGCAAGACCGATGCGATCCCTGGCCGCGTCAACCGGCTGGTGCTCGAGCCGACCCGGCTCGGCGTCTACAACGGTGTCTGCGCGGAGTTCTGCGGCGAGGCGCACGCGCAGATGGGGTTCCGGGTCGTCGTCGTCTCCGAGGCCGACTACGCCGCGCGGGTGGCCGCGGAAGCTCAGCCGGCGGTGGTCCTCGATCATCCCGGTCGGTCGCTGTTCATGCAGAACGGCTGCGACGCCTGCCATGCCGTGCGCGGGACGGAGGCGAAGGGTGCGGTCGGACCCGACCTCACCCATCTCGGCAGCCGCAAGACGCTGGGTGCCGGGCTGCTGCCGGTGACGGCGGAGAACATTTCGCGCTTCGTGCGCGAGACCAACCATACCAAGCCCGGCGTCGAAATGCCGGCCTTCAGCACCCTGTCCGAGGCCGACGCCGCGGCGATCGCCGCCTGGCTCGGAGACCTGACATGAGCGACGCCAAGAAGGCCGCCCTCGCCGCCGTCGGCTCCGGACTGCCGGAGACCGAGGCCGACCTCCTTCGCCGGAAGGCGCAGGAGGAGCGCCTGGAGAAGACCTGGGACTCGCCAAAGGGCTGGCGCTACTGGTCCGACGTCAACAATACCGAGATCGGCATCTGGTACACCGCGACGGCCTTCGCCTTCATGCTGTTCGCCGGCGTGCTCGGGCTGATGATCCGCGTCCAGCTCGCGGTCCCCGACAACGACTTCCTCACGGCCGCCTTCTACAACCAGGTCTACACGCTGCACGGCACGGCAATGATGTTCCTGTTCGCCGTCCCGATCTTCGAGGCGGTGGCGATCATCATCCTGCCGCAGATGCTGGGCGCGCGCGACCTCCCCTTCCCCCGGCTCTCGGCCTTCGGCTACTGGTGCTTCCTGATCGGCGGCATCTTCGTCTGCGGCTCGCTGTTCTTCAACTCGGCGCCGAATTCCGGCTGGTTCATGTACCCCCCGCTGACCACCGAGGAGCGGTTCACGCCGGGCTACGGCGCCGATATCTGGCTGCTCGGCCTCTCCTTCATCGAGATCGCCTCGATCGCGGCCGCCGTCGAGCTGATCGTCGGCACGCTGAAGTGCCGGCCGCCGGGCATGCGGCTGAACCTGATGCCGCTCTACGGCTGGTACGTGCTGGTCGTCGCCACGATGATCCTCTTCGCCTTCCCGCCGCTGATCGCCGGCGACATCCTGTTCGAGCTGGAGCGCCTGTTCGACTGGCCGTTCTTCGATCCGTCGCGCGGCGGCGATCCGATGCTCTGGCAGCACCTGTTCTGGATCTTCGGCCATCCGGAGGTCTACATCGTCTTCCTGCCGGCAATCGCGCTCCTCGCGATGATCGTGCCGACCTTCGCGCAGCGCTCGCTGCTCGGCTATTCCTGGATCGTGCTGGCCGCCGTCGGCACCGGCTTCCTGTCTTTCGGCCTGTGGGTCCACCACATGTTCACGACGGGCCTGCCGGGGATTTCGCTCGGCTTCTTCTCCGCCGCCTCCGAGGCGGTGGCGATCCCGACCGGCGTCCAGATCTTCGTCTTCCTCGCCACGCTGATGACCGGGCGGGTGATCTACTCGATCCCGATGCTCTTCGTCTCCGGCGCGCTCGCGATCTTCGTCCTTGGCGGGCTGACCGGCGTGATGGTGGCGCTCGCCCCGTTCGACTGGCAGGCGCACGACACCTATTTCATCGTCGGGCACCTGCATTACGTGCTCATCGGCGGCATGCTGTTTCCGCTGGTCGCCGGCGCCTACTACTACTTCCCGCTGGCTTTCGGCCGCCAGCTGTCGGCAAAGCTCGGACGCTGGGCGTTCTGGCTGATGTTCGTCGGCTTCAACACCGCCTTCCTGCCGATGCATTGGTCGGGACTGGTGGGAATGCCGCGCAGGGTCTGGACCTATCCGGAAGCGCTCGGGCTCGGCACCGCCAACATGATCTCCTCGATCGGCGCCTTCATCTTCGCCGCCGGCTTCCTGGTCGTCGTGTTCGACGTGCTCCGGCCCCGGGGCAAGGAGCCCTACGCCAAGCGTAATCCCTGGAATGCCGGGACGCTGGAATGGCTGGCGGAGATGCCGGGCAAGCCCTGGGGCGTGCGGACGGTGCCGATCATCACCACGCGCTATCCGATCTGGGAGCAGGAGAACTTCGTCGCCGACTATGATGCCGGCCGCTTCTACATGCCCGACGCCGAGGAGATGAAGCGCGAGACGATGGTGACGGGCGTTCTCGATGCCGAGCCTATCCAGGTGCTGCGCGTGCCCGGCCCGAGCTTCATGCCGATGATCGCCGCCTTCGTCACCGGCGCAATGTTCATTCTAGCCACCTTCCACTACTGGACGGCGACGCTCATCACCCTCGCCCTCAGCATCGCCTCGATCCTCGTCTGGCTCTGGCGCGGCACCTCCTTCATCCCGGAAAAACCGGAGAAGGATGTCGGGCTCGGCCTGACGCTGCCGCTCTATGCTTCCGGTCCGGCTTCGGCCTCCTGGTGGGCGATGTTCATCACCATGACCGGTGACGCCACCGCCTTCTTCAGCCTGGTGTTCGGCTACTTCTTCTTCTTCACCATCCACACTGACTTCCCGCCGACCGGCGTCGAGGGACCGGGGCTCTTGTGGCCCGCCGTCTCCTTGGTGCTGTTCGCGCTCGCCTGGGGCTCGGCGCGGATCGCCCTTCCCCTCAACCGCTCGGGCCGAGTCTCCGAGGCGCGGCTCGCCATGGCGGCAGGCGGCGTGCTGGCGCTCGCGGCGGGCGGCGCGCTGCTCTGGGCGCCCTATACGACGGGCCTCGAGCCGAGCGTCCACGTCTATCCCGCGATCGTCTGGACGCTCTGCATCTGGACGGGGGTGCATGCCGCGGTCGGCGCCTTGATGCTGTTCTACTGCCTCGCCCGCTCGCTGCGCGGGCTGCTGACCCCGGTCTACGACATCGATATTCACAACGTCGCGCTGTACTGGCACTTCATGGGCGTCACCGCTTTGGTTACGCTGGCGACGATCGCGCTCTTCCCGCTGGCTGCGGGAGGCAGCTGATGGACCTCAAGAACCAGACCCGGGACACGCTGTGGACGCTGATCGCCACGCCGACGATCTGGGCGCTGCATTTCCTGTTCTGCTACGTCGTCGCGGCGTCTCAATGTGCGCCGAACAGCCAGGTCTTCGAGACGATCGGGGAGAGCCGCCTCGCCATTGCCGTTGTGACCCTTGTCTCACTCGGCATCATCGCTGTGATCGGTGTTCGCGCCTATCATGAATGGCGGAACAACGCGGGAAGCTTCCCGCACAGCGAGGACACGGCTGAGGACCGCGAGCGCTTCCTGGAGTTCTCCAGCCTGCTCTTGGCCGCCCTGTCCTTCATCGCAGTGATCTTCGTCGCGCTGCCGGCGCTCGTCTTCGTGGATTGCCGGTGACCACGCTCCGCGCACCCGCCCCGGTGAAAGCCAACGCTTCCGACGGCGTGCCCAGCGCCTTTCGCCTCTGGCCGTTGTTCCTGGGCTTTGCGCTGCTGGCGGCGCTCTGGCTCGGGCCCTTGCCGGAGCGCTCGCGCGGCTCGTTCGCGGCGCACATGGTGGTGCACATGGGGATCGTCGCGGTGGCGGCGCCGCTGCTGGTGCTCGGCCTGTCCCGCCTCTGGCCGGCGGCGCTGAAGGGCGTGCCGCCGAAACTGGCGCTCGCCGCCTCTTTTGCCGAATTCGCGCTGGTCTGGGGCTGGCACGCGCCCGCGCTGCACAATGCCGCGCGGGTCTCGGCGCCGCTGTTCCTCGCCGAGCAGGCGTCGTTTCTCGGCGCCGGGCTCTTCGTCTGGATGACGGCGCTCGGTGCGGCCTCGGGACCGCATCGCCTGGCGGCCCGGGCCGCGGGGGTCGCGGCCCTCCTGGTGACATCCATGCACATGACGCTGCTCGGCGCCTTGCTGCTGTTTTCGCCCCGGCCGCTCTACGCCTGTGCCGATCTCTGCGCGCCAGCGGCGTCGATGACGCCGCTGCAGGATCAGGCGCTCGGCGGGGTCATCATGCTGCTGGTGGGCGGCGCGAGCTACCTCGCCGGCGGCCTCGCGCTTTTGTCCACCGTGCTGCGCGGCCCCGCCGGCAGAGAACCGTCCGCAGCCTTTGCCGGCGTTGCATCGCCCAGCCGACCGGGAGCCGGTGCATGAAGATCGCCTTTACCCTCACCTGGAAAAAGCTCGTCGCGCTGGCCGCCGCGGGCGTTTTCGCAGCCCTTATCGTCGGCTGGTCCGGCTTCGTCTCGATCGCCGCCTCGTCGGGCCACTTCGCGCCGGTCAGCTGGTTTCTGCACTGGACGATGCGCAATGCGGTGGTGACGCAAGCTTCAGGGATCGAGGTACCGTCCGACGTCAACCTCGACGACCCCGCTCTCGTCCAGCGCGCCGCCGGGCACTTCGCTACCGACTGCGCTTTCTGCCACGGGGCGCCGGGTGTCGAGCAGTCGCCGGTGACGCAGGCGATGATGCCGCCGCCGCCGCGGCTGGAGCGGCAGGTGGGCCGTTGGCGCGACCGCGAGTTGTTCTGGATCGGCCAGCACGGGATCAAGTATTCCGGCATGCCGGCCTGGGTCACGCAGGAACGCCCGGACGAGGTCTGGGCGATGGTCGCCTTCCTGCGCGCCCTCCCCGCACTGTCGCCCGAACAGTTTGCCGATATGGCCCTCGGCGGTTCGGCATCCCGCCCGATGCCGCGTCCCGGCGACGCCGTGTCGGCACTGGCCGACTGCGCGCGCTGCCATGGCGAAAGCGGCCGTGGCGCAGCCAATGCCGCAGGTGCCGCGGCCGGCGCGGTGCCGATCATCGCCGGACAGCCGGAGGCCTACCTCTTCGCCACCTTGCGTGCCTTCGCCAGCGGCACCCGGCACAGCGGCTACATGCAAGGACCGGCCAAGCGTTACGACGATGCCGTTCTCGCCGAACTCGCCCGGCACTACGCCGCGCAGCCCGCGGGCGGCTCGGACGGGGGGATTGCAGAGGCCGGAGCGGAAACTTCGGCGGCGCTGCCGGCGCCCGCAGAGCCTGGCTCGGCGCTGGCCCGCACGCGGACGGCACTGGCCAAGACCGTGCCGGACTCCGCGGCCTACGGCGCGCCGTACGATCAGGCCGGGCTCGTCGACCTCGGACGGCGCATCGCCATGGAGGGACTGCCCGAGCGCAAGCTGCCCTCCTGTGACAGCTGCCACGGCCGCGGTGCGGAAGCGGTGCGCTATCCCTATCTGGCGGGTCAGCCCGCCTGGTACACCGCGACGCATCTCGAGCTCTGGCGCGACGACAAGCGCGGCGGGACGGCGGATGCGCATCTGATGGACAAGATCGCCATCCACCTCACCGACGAGCAGATTGCTGCGGTTGCCGCCTGGTATGCCTCGCTGCCCGCCGGACGGTAAGCGCAGGTGAGTTAAGGCTTGGCTGCGCTGTCGTTGTCTTGGACGGCGCGGTCGGTAGCAGCCGCAGCGCTCAACGCACCAGACGGCCGCCGCGCAGCCGAAGCGTTCGGTCGACGGTTCCGGAGGGCAGCGCCGAATGGGTGGCGAGGATCACGGTGCGGCCGGCGGTCGCCGGGCCGAGGTCCCTGAAGAAGGCGAGTTCGGTCTCGCGGTCGAGGCCGCTGGTCGGCTCGTCGAGGGCGATGATCGCGGCGGGCGACAGCAGCGTCCGCGCGAGGCAGAGGCGCCGTGCCTGCCCTGCCGACAGCGTCTTGCCGGCTTCACCGAGCAGCGTGTCGAGCCCTTCGGGAAGGCTGCGCACGAACGTGTCCAGCCGCGCACGCTCGAGTGATTCCCACAATGCGCCCTCCCCGGCATCGGCTCGGCCGATCAGGAGGTTGTCGCGGATGCTGCCGATGAACACCGGGGCGTTCTGCTCGAGGAGTGCGACGCGGGCGTGCAGCGCTGCCTGCGCCGTGCGGCGGATGTCGCGGCCGGCGACGAGCACCGATCCCTTTTGCGGATCGGCCAGCCGAAGCAGCAGCGCAAGGAGCGTCGACTTGCCGCTGCCGCTCTCGCCGAGGATCGCCACGCGGCTGCCGGACTCCACGCTGAGGCAAAGCCCATCGAGCACAGGCCTTTCCGGGTCGTGGCCATAGACGACGCCGACGAAGGCGAAGCCGGCGCCCGGCGGGAGCTGCCGCGGCTCGGCCGCGTCCTGTACCGCGGGCACGGCGGTGCCGAGCGCCCGGAGCCTTTCGGCCGCGGCCGCCGCGGTGGCAAGCTGGCCGATGCTGCGCACGATCGATGCCGCCGCCTCGAAGCTGCCGAGCACCGCCAGCAAGAGGCCGACCATCAGCGGACCGCCGATCGCGCCAGTGCTGAGCGCGTCGATGCCGGCGAGGAGGACGCCGAGCAGGGCGATAGCCGCAAGGAGCTGCACCGCGACGGCGGCGGCGGCCGAAGCACTGGCGAGCCGGCGCCGCGCCATCCCCATGCGCCGTGCCGCCGTGCCGAACCCGGCTTCGGTCTCGGCGAGGCGCCCGAAAGCGAGGAGATCGGCGTGGCCCTCGATCCCGTCGAGGACACAGCAGCGTGCCTCGGCCGATGCGGCAACGGCGTCCGCCCCGACCTTTCGGCCGGCGGCGATGAGGAGGACGGGCACCAGCACGGCGGCTGCCGTCATGCTGGCGGCATAAACGATGCCGGCGACGGGGAGAAAGGCGAAGAGCACGCAGGCGAGCCCGGCGCCGAGCACCAGCCCCGTCACCATCGGTCCGACGGCGACGAGGAAGGCGCTGTCGAGCGCGTCGACGTCGGCGGTCAGGCGCGAGACCCGGTCGCCGTGGCGCAGGCCGCGGCCGACCGACAGTCCCTCCGGCAGGAGCCCTGCGAACAGCCAAGCGCGGATGTCGGCCAGCACCCGGAGCGTCGCGTCGTGACCGATCAGCTTCTCGCCGTAGCGGGCCGAAATCCGCAGGAGCGAGAGGCCGCGGATCGCCGAGGACGGGCCGAACAGGTTGAAGGAAGCCGCGGCCGTCGTCAGGGCCGCGCCGGTGAGGAACCAGCCGGAAATGCCGAGGAGTGCCGCGCCGGCGGCAAGGGTCGCGAGCGAGAGCAGAAGGGCTGCGAGAAAGCGCGGGGCATGGCGATGAAACAGCGGGCGGAAGAACCAGAGCGCGCTCATGCCGCGCCCTCCAGCAGGCCGATGGTCTGCGGTATCGGCTCGGGAAACAGGCGGCCATCGGCAAGACGCACGGCGCGGTGCATCCTTCGGGCGACCGCTGCGGAATGGGTGGCGACGATCATGGTGCGGCCGGCCGCGAACGTCGCTAGCCCGTCCAGAACATCCGCCTCGGTTTCTGCATCGAGATGGGCGGTCGGTTCGTCCAGCAGGATCAGCCCAGGCTGCCGGAGGTAGAGGCGGGCGAGCGCGACCCGGTGCGCCTCCCCGCCGGACAGCCCCAGACCACCCTCGCCCACTGGCGTATAAAGGCCGAGCGGCAAATTCTCGGCAAAGCCGAGGACGCCGGCCCGCCGCGCGGCAGCGCGGACCTCCACCATGCCGGCTTCCCTTCCGCCGAGGCGGATGTTGTCGGCGATGGTGCCGTGGAACAGCCGCGGCCGCTGCCCGAGGAAGGCGACGCGTGCCCGGAGCGCCGTCTCGGCGAGGTCGGCCAGCGCCACGCCGTCGATCAGGATCCTGCCTTCGGCCTCGCGCAGGCGGGCGATCGCCTCCAGCAAAGTCGACTTGCCGCTGCCGCTCGGGCCGAGGACGGCAAGGTGCAGGCCGGCGGGGACGGTGAGATCAGCCGATTGCAGCACGATTCGCCCGCTGCCAGGGGTGCGCAAGGTGAGGCCATTGATCTCCAGCGGCGCCGCGCCGCGCCGGCGGGAAGGCGCCTCCGGAACGGCGATTGCCGCAACCGGTCCGGCTGCGGTTCCGATGACGGGCAAAGCGCCGAGATGGGTGGCGATCTCGGCGACGGCGGCCTTAGCGCGGGCCCGGTCGTGATAGTGCGAGGCCAGGAGGCGAAGCGGCTGGTAGACCTCCGGCGCCATCAGAAGGCAGAACAGGCCGGCCTTGAGGCCGAGCGGGGCGATCCTGAGGTCGACGAAGCCGAGATAGCTGAGCCCGACATAGAGCGCGACGCCGGCGACGCCGAGGGCGGCGAAGAACTCGAGCACCGCCGAGGACAGGAAGGCGATCCTGAGGACGCCGAGCGTGCGCTGTCGCAACGCGTCGTTTGCCTCGCGCATCGCGGCTGCTTCGATTGTGGTTCGGCCAAAAAGCTTCAGCGTGACGAGGCCGCGGAGCCGGTCGGCGAAATAGCCCGATAGCCGCGTCAGGGCGCCGGCCTGCGCGTCGGTCGCCGCCTGGGCCCCCCATCCGACGAGGGCCATGAACAGCGGAATGAGCGGTGCGGTAAGGAGGAAGAGCAGGCCGACGAAGGCATCGACCGGCAGGACAACGGCGGCGAAGGCGAGCGGCAGCACAGAGGCTTGCACCATGGCCGGAAGGTAGCGCGCGAAGAAGCCGTCGAGCGCCTCGACCTGATCGATGATCGCCGCCGACAGGGCGCCGGAGGAGCGCGCCGCCGTCCAGTCCGGACGACGCGCGAGGAGCTGGGCAAAGAGGCTTTGGCGCACCGCCAGCTTGATGCGTTCGCTGGCCGCGATACCCGCCCGCTCGGCGGCAAAGGCGAGCAGCGCGCGCAGCCCGAGAAGTCCGCCAATGCCGGCGATCGAAGGCAGCAGCGTCGCCAAGGGGGCGCTGCCCACGATCGCGCGATCGAGTACCGAGGCCAGCAGCATCGCTTGCCCTACCAGCGCGACGCCGCCGGCGAGCGGGGCGGCCATGGCCAGCGTGAGCGCGTAGCCGCCCTGGCGCCGCAAGCCCATCATCCAGGCGGTCTCGGCCTTTGCCGCGGCGCGACGGTCTTCTTCTGTCGGATCATCCATGCCGGGAGGGTTAGCGCGATGCCCGGTGACCGGCCTTGATCCAGATCAAGGCAGAGGGTGCCGGCGCCACGTAGGCAAGCTGGGAACCGGCGCGTGCCGGCAAACAAGGCGGACCTTCCCATGATCGACTTCACGGTCGTTGACCTATCGCGGCTGCAGTTCGCGGCGACGGCGATGTACCATTTCATCTTCCCGCCGCTGACCATCGGCCTCAGCTTCATGATCGCCATCATGGAGAGCGTCTACGTCATGACGGGCCGCGACGTCTGGCGGCGGATGACGATGTTCTGGGGCACCCTGTTCGGCATCAACTTCGCCATGGGCGTCGCCACCGGCATCGTCATGGAATTCCAGTTCGGCATGAACTGGAGCTATTACAGCCATTACGTCGGCGACGTTTTCGGCGCGCCGCTGGCGATCGAGGGGCTGATGGCCTTCTTCCTCGAGGCGACGTTCATCGGCCTGTTCTTCTTCGGCTGGGACCGCCTCAGCCGTGTCGGGCACCTCGTGGTGACCTGGCTGACGGCGCTCGGCGCCAACTTCTCGGCGATGTGGATCCTGATCGCCAACGGCTGGATGCAGAACCCGGTCGGCTCGGTGTTCAACCCGGACACCATGCGCATGGAGGTGACCGACTTCATGGCGGTGATCTTCAACCCGGTGGCGCAGGCGAAATTCGTCCACACCGTCAGCGCCGGCTACGTTACCGGGGCGATCTTCGTCATCTCGATCAGCGCCTTCTTCCTCCTGCGCGATCGCCATTCGGAATTTGCCCGCCGCTCGATGGCGGTGGCCGCAAGCTTTGGCCTTGCTGCCTCGCTGTCGGTCGTCGTCCTCGGCGACGAGAGCGGCTATGTCGCGACCGAGCACCAGAAGATGAAGATCGCCGCCATGGAGGCGATGTGGGAAACCGAGCCCGCCCCGGCCGGCATCAGCCTCTTCGCCATCCCCGGCGACAAGGCGAACGGCTACGAGCTGAAAATTCCCTACGTCCTCGGCCTGATGACCACGCGCTCGCTCTCGACCGAACTGCCGGGCATCCTGCCGCTGGTGGAACATGCCGCCGACCGCATCCGCAACGGCATCAAGGCCTATGCCGCGCTGCAACTGATCCGCGCCGACGGCAATAACACGGCTGCCCGGGCCGAGTTCGCCGATACGTGGCACGACCTCGGCTATGCGCTACTGCTGAAGCGCTATGTCGACGACGTGACGCTCGCAACCGATGAGCAGATCCGCACCGCGGCCTTCGACACGGTGCCGAACGTGCCGGTGCTGTTCTGGAGCTTCCGCATCATGGTGGCGGTCGGCTTCTACCTCATCGCCTTCTTCATCGCCGCCTTCGTCATCGTCTCGCGCCACCGCATCGAGAGCAGCCGCACCTTCCTGAAGATCGCGCTCTACAGTCTGCCGGTGCCGTGGGTCGCCATCGAACTCGGCTGGCTCGTTGCCGAATACGGCCGCCAGCCCTGGGTGGTGGAGGGCGTGCTGCCGACCTTCTACGCCGCCTCGGGCCTGACGATCACCGACCTTGCCATCAGCCTCGGCTTCTTCCTGACGATCTACACGACGCTGGCGATCATCGCGGTCTGGCTGATGGTGCGGGTGGTGAAGGTCGGCCCGGTCGACCGTCCCGGACTGATCGAGGGCCTTGGCGGGCTCGGCGGCAGCGGCGGCATGGCCGGCCTTCCCGCGGGCGCCGCGTCCCATCCCGACCGCTGACCGGCTTCAGGCATCAGGAGTTCCCGATATGACCCATCTTCCCCTCGACTACGACACGCTACGGCTGATCTGGTGGACGCTGCTTGGCGTCCTGCTCATCGGCTTTGCCATGATGGACGGCTACGACCTCGGCGTCGGCGCGCTGCTGCCCTTCGCGGCCCGCACCGAGGCCGAGCGGCGGCAGGCGATCAACCTGATCGGCCCGACCTGGGAGGGCAACCAGGTCTGGCTCATCCTCGGCGGCGGCGCGATCTTCGCCGCCTGGCCGGCGCTTTATGCGGCCTCGTTCTCGGGCTTCTACCTCGCGATGATCGCCATCCTCCTGGCGCTGATCCTGCGCCCCGTCGGCTTCAAGTTCCGCGGCAAGATCCACAATGCTGCCTGGCGCAGCGTCTGGGACTGGGCCCTGTTCATCGGCGGCTTCGTGCCGGCGCTGATCTTCGGCGTCGCAGTCGGCAACCTCCTCGTCGGCGTGCCCTTCGCCATCGATGCGACGATGCGGACATCCTATCAAGGCAGCTTCTTCGGCCTTCTGACGCCGTTCCCGCTGATTGCCGGGCTCCTCAGCGTCGCCATGCTGGTGACGCATGGGGCGGTGATGCTTGCGGCGCGGTGCCCGGGTCCCGTGGCGGTCCGCGCGGCGACCTACGGACGGTATGCGGCGCTGGCGGCGGTGTCGCTGTTCGCCCTCGCCGGCCTCTGGGTAGCTTTCGGCATGGACGGCTTCCGCATCGCCAGCGCGCATGTCGACGGTGGACCGTCCAATCCGCTGACGAAGACCGTGGTGCTCGCCTCCGGCGCCTGGCTCGACAACTTCGCGGCGCATCCCTGGATGATCGTCGCCCCGATGTTCGGCTTGGTCGGCCCCGTCGTCGCCTATGCCGGCTTCGGCAAGGGCGACTGGCGGACCTCGCTGGCGGGATCGTCGCTGGCGATCTTCGGCATCATCGCCACCGCCGGCGTGTCGCTCTTCCCGTTCCTGATGCCTTCGACGGTCGATCCGGTGATGAGCCTGACGGTCTGGGACGCGTCGTCCAGCCATCTCACGCTCTTCATCATGCTGATCGCCACGGTCTTCTTCCTGCCGATCGTCCTCGCCTACACCAGCTGGGTCTACTGGGTCATGCGTGGCCCGGTGACGGCGGACAGCATCGGCAAGAACCCCAACGCCTACTGATCCCGGTCGAGGCAAGACGCGTAAAGGAATGAAAAGATGTGGTATTTCTCCTGGGTCCTCGGCGTTGGTCTCGCTTGCGCCTTCGCGATCATCAACGCCATGTGGTTCGAGATGCGCGAAGATCTGCGACTGTCCGCGCTGCCCGAGACATCGGGGCATCGGGCAGCGGCGCGCCGCTAAGGCACGCGCGACCGGCGCAAAAGAGAAGGCGGCATCGGGGGATGCCGCCTTTTTATTCGTGGACTTCCGACCGTCGGCTATTGCGGGATTTCGACGTGACCACCGAAACCGAAACGCATCGCCGACAGGAGCCGGTCGCCATAGGTCGAATCGACCCGGCTGCGGTATCGCTCGAAGAGGGCTGCGGTCAGAACATTGGCGGGTACAGACTCCTCCATCGCCGCCTCGATCGTCCAGCGCCCCTCGCCGGAATCGGCGACGCTGCCGCTATAGCCTTCCAGCTTGCGGTCGCCGACGAGTGCGGTGGCGGTGAGGTCCAGCAGCCAGGACGAGATCACGCTGCCGCGGCGCCAGACCTCGGCAATATCCGGCAAGTCGAGCTGGAAGCGCTCTTCCTCGGGAAGGTTGGCGGAAGCCTTCGAGTTGAGGATGTCGAAGCCCTCGGCATAGGCCTGCATCAGGCCATATTCGATGCCGTTGTGGACCATCTTGACGAAATGGCCGGCCCCCGCGGGACCGGCATGGATGTAGCCGCGCTCAGCCCGGTCGTCCGCGGGATCCCGGCCGGCGGTCCTGACGACGTCGCCATAGCCTGGCGCAAGGGTGTCGAAGATCGGATCGAGGAACCGCACCGTCTCGGCGTCTCCGCCGATCATCATGCAGTAGCCGCGCTCGAGCCCCCAGACGCCGCCCGAGGTGCCGACGTCGACATACCGGACGCCCTTCGCGGCGCACTCCTTGGCCCGGCGAATGTCGTCCTTGTAGAAGCTGTTGCCGCCGTCGATGATGATGTCGCCGGCTTCCGCCTTCGCCAGGATGTCCTGGACCGTGCTCTCGGTCGGCACGCCGGCCGGCAGCATGACCCAGAAGATCCGTGGGCCTTGCAGCTGACCCGCAGCGTCGGAGAGGCTGGTGGCGCCGATGGCGCCTTCCGAGGCGAGCGCGGCGACCGCGTCCGGGTTGCGGTCGAAGACGACCACGCTGTGATGGCCGCGCATGAGGCGGCGAACGATGTTGCCGCCCATCCGGCCGAGGCCGATCATTGCAAGCTGCATTGAAGTCTCCGGTATCCTGGTGCCAGGGCATTGCCGGGGCCTGCCCGGATCAGGGCGTGACCGCAGTGCCGTCTGCGCAGAACTAGGCTCGGCCGGGATGCTCGCAAGTGCGAAGGCCAGCATGCCGCAGCCGGGGCCGCGCTGACGATACGCGGCGCGCTGCCGGGCACCCGGCGGATCGGTCGCAGCGGCGGCACCTCTCCCGGCGCTTGCGCCAGTCGACAATCCCCGTGCTCCATGCGATGGACGATCATGCAGTTCTGGCGGGCGATAGCGGGTGACAGATCATCGGGGGGTGCGCTGTGCGCGCTCCTGGTGCTGACGTTTGTGTTCCAGGTCCTCCTGTCGACCGCGGCGATGGCCGCGATGGCGGGCCCCGGCGCGATCATCTGTACCGCGGCGCCCGACGGGACGCACCGCTCCACTACCCCCGACCATATTCCGGAATGCGCCTGCGGCCTCCTCTGCCAGGCCGGCATGGCCGTGCCGTCCGCCCTTGCGGCGTCGGATGCCCCCTCGCTGCCGATCCGCTTTGCCGACCGCGTCGAACGGGTTGCTGAGGCGCCGGTCCCGGCACGCGAGCCGCGCACCGACAGCCGACGACAGGCGCGCGCACCGCCCGTGGCCTTTCTCCAAAGCTGATCCACCGCGGGGGCATATCCCCCGCTGCTTTGGTTGACGGCGTCTTCCGCGTGCACCCCGTCCTGCGGGACCGGTGCCGGGAACCGCACGGGACAGAGATCTTTCGCAATGACCAACCTCTCCACCGCGGCGCCGCGTGCCGTGCCGATCCTTGCCGTCGATACCTATCGCGCGATCTGGCGCTGGCACTTCTATGCTGGGCTGATGGCGGTGCCCTTCATGATCCTCCTGGCCGTGACCGGCTCGCTCTATCTCTTCCGCGACGAGATCGACGGGAGCCTCTTCGCCTACCGCAACGTCGTGGCGGCGGAGGGCCTGTCGCTGCCGGAGAGCGAGATCGCCGCCCGCGCGCTCGCGGCCGTGCCCGGCGGGACGCTGACGGCGTTCCGCGATCCCGGCAGCGCGACGGCTTCCGCCCGGGTGACGCTGTCGACCGCGGCGGGGCCGACCTACGCCTTCGTCGACCCCCATAGCGGAGCCGTCCTCGACGTCGTCGTGAAGAAGCAGGAGTTCAACGAGGTCGTGCGCAAGCTGCACAGCCTCGAATATGTCGGGGAGTACGCCAACCGGGTGATCGAGGCGATGGCGGGTTTTGCCATCATCCTCGTCGTCTCCGGCCTCTATCTCTGGTGGCCGCGCCGGCAGAGCGGGGGCGTCGTGACGGTGCGCGGAACGCCGTCGAAGCGGGTGTTCTGGCGCGACACGCATGCGGTCACCGGTGCGTTCGCCGGTCTCTTCATCGCCTTCCTCGCGCTGTCGGGCCTGCCGTGGTCGTCGTTCTGGGGCGGCACGCTGACCCGGATCACGGTGGCCACCGGCACCGGCTATCCCGCCGCGCTTTGGGACAACGTGCCGGTGTCGGGCGAACACGCCGACCATGCGCTCGCCAAGGTCGGCTGGACGATGGAGGCCTCGCCGATGCCGATGTCCGGCATGGAGAAGTCCGGCGTGGACATGGCCGGCATGGACATGGCGTTGGCGCCGATCGGCCTCGACCGGGCGATGCAGGCAGCGCGGGGACTCGGCATCTCGCCGGGCTTCGAGATGACGGTGCCGGCCGACGCGTCTGGCGTCTACACCGCCGCGATCTTCCCGGACGATCTCGGCAAGGTGCGGACCATCCACCTCGACCAGTACAGCGGCGTCCCGCTCGTCGACATCGGCTACAAGGATTACGGCGCGGTGGCCAAGCTGACCGAGCTCGGGATCAACATCCACATGGGGCAGGAGTTCGGCCTCGCCAACCAGTTGCTGATGCTGGCGACGTGCCTGTCGATCATCCTGATGTCGGTGGCGGCGGTCGTGATGTGGCTGAAGCGGCGGCCATCCGGGCGCATGGGTGTTCCGCCCTATCCGACCAGCCGAAAGGTCTACGGCGCGCTGTGGGCGATGGCGGTGGCATTCGGCGTGCTGTTTCCGCTGAGCGGCCTGCTGATCCTCGCCATGTTGGCCTTCGACCTCGTCGTCGTCCGCAATGTCCCAGCCTTGCGGCGCGTGATGTCCTGAACCCTCGTCGGCGCGGGAAATCGCTCGCGCCGCCGAGTTCCGCCAGCGGTCGATGCTTGGCGGCGACAGGCGGTTCGGTTTCAGCTGCCCGAAAAGGCCGGGTCCGGCTGGCCGTCGCGCGGGGCGAGGATCGTCTCGATCGCCGGCAGCGGGACACCCGGCGCCTTCGACGGCCAGAGCGGCGTACGGTCCTTGTCGATCACCGCAGCGCGAACGCCTTCATGGAAGTCAGGCGCGCCGAGGCAGAAGCAAGCGGCGCGGTATTCGCGGACGAGGCACTCCTCCAGCGTCGACGACGCCGCACCGAGGCTGAGTAGCGCCGCCGTCAGGGCAAGCGAGAACGGCGAGGCGGCGGCGATGGTGGCGGTAGTCGCCTCGGCGAAAGCTGTGTCGGGATCGCCGGATGGGACGGCGGAGAGCGCCGTGTGGATTGTCCCGACATCAGGTTCCGCGAAGACCTGCCGGATGAGATCGCCGTGGCGGGCGAAGAGGTCGGGCTCGGACGTCGAGGCCATGCCGGCGATCAACGCCGACACGTCCGCATGGGTGAGGCCCGCAGCTGGCATCTCGGTCAGCGCCTGGCGAAGCGCAGAGAGCGCTGCCGACGGCACGAAATGGTCCGCCAGACCCGCCGCCAGCATGTCGCCGGGCCCGATCGACCGGCCGGTCAGCGCGAGATAATGTCCGATGGAATTCGGCAGCCGCGGCAGCAAGAAGCTTGCGCCAACGTCGGGCAGAAAGCCGATGCCGACCTCCGGCATCGCGAAGCGGACCTTCTCGGTGACGACGCGGTGCTTCAGGTGCATCGCAAGGCCGGCGCCGCCGCCCATGACGATGCCGTCCATCAGCGCGACGACCGGTTTGTCCGCAGCGGCCAGACGGGAGATGAGCTCGTACTCCTCCCGCCAGAAGGCTTCCGCGACGCCATCGCCGGCCTTGCCGCTCTCGGCGCACGCGCGGATGTCGCCGCCGGCGCAGAAGGCGCGACCCTCCACCGCCTCGAGGATGACAAGCCCGACCGCGGGATCGGCGAGGAAGGCGTCGAGCGCCTGTCGCATCAGCCGGACCATCGGCAGCGTCAGCGCGTTCATCGCCTTCGGCCGGTTGAGGCGGATAATGCCGGCGGCGCCGACGCGCTCGGTGAGGACAAGCGGTTGATCGAGGGACATGCGGGGCTTCCGGTCAGGCTGCGAGGATCATCGCGGCCGCCTTTTCGGCGATCATGATGGTCGGCGAGTTGGTGTTGCCGGAGACGATGGTCGGCATCACCGAGGCGTCGGCGACCCTGAGGCCCCTTATGCCACGCACGCGCAGCTCGGGATCGACAACGCTCGCGGGATCGGCGCCCATGCGGCAGGTGCCGACGGGGTGGAAGATCGTCGTTCCGATGAGGCCGGCCGCTTCCGCCAGCTCGGCCTCGGTCTCGTAGCGCGGGCCCGGTTTGAACTCCTCCGGCCGGTAGGGCCGCAAGGCCGGCTGACCGACGATCTGCCGGGTGATGCGGATGGAGTCGGCGGCGACGCGGCGGTCGGTTTCGCTGGACAGGTAGTTCGGCCGAATCGAGGGCTGTCGCCGGTGGTCGGCGCTCTCGATGTGGACGGTGCCGCGGCTCTCCGGGCGCAGATTGCAGACGCTCGCGGTGAAGGCCGGAAAGGCGTGCACCGGCTCGCCGAACTTTTCGAGGCTGAGCGGCTGCACGTGGTATTGGAGGTTCGCGGTCTCGAAGGAGCTGTCGGAGCGGGTGAAGAGGCCGAGCTGGCTTGGCGCCATCGACATCGGGCCGGAGCGGCGGGCGAGATATTCGAGCCCGATCATCGCCTTGCCGAGGAGCTTCGTCGCCTTCTCGTTCAAGGTCGGGATGCCCGTGACCTTGTAGGCGCAGCGCAGCTGCAGATGGTCCTGCAGGTTCTCGCCGACGGCAGGGCGGGCGAGGAGCGTGTCGACGCCCGCTTCCGCCAGCACCGCGGGGTTGCCGATACCGGAGAGCTCCAGCAGCTGCGGCGAGCCGATGGCGCCGGCCGACAGCACCACCTCGCGGCGGCACCGCACGGTGTGGACGGTGCCGTTCTGGTCGAAGGTGACGGCCTCGACGCGGCGCTCCTCCCCCTCCCCGCTAATCACCAAATGGCGCACATGCGCGGAGGTCGCGACGGTGAGATTGGGGCGGCCCTTGGCCGGGCGCAGGAAGGCCTTCACGGTGTTCCAGCGAAAGCCGTTCCGCTGGTTGACCTTGAAGTAGGAGGAGCCCTCGTTGTCGCCACGGTTGAAATCCTCGACCGGGGGAATGCCGTATTCCTCGGCGGCGCTGCGAAAAGCCTCCAGCACGTCCCAGCGCAGCCGCTGCGCCTCGACGCGCCACTCGCCGCCGGCGCCGTGCATCTCGTCGGCCCCGGCAAAATAGTCCTCCGACCGTTTGAAGAAGGGCAGCACGTCGTCCCAGGCCCAGCCGGTGCAGCCGGATTGCCGCCAGAGGTCGTAGTCGCGGGCTTGGCCGCGCATGTAGATCATGCCGTTGATCGACGAACAGCCGCCGAGCACCTTGCCGCGGGGATAGCCGAGCGCCCTGCCCCCGAGCCCTTTTTCCGGTGCGGTGGTGAAGCACCAGTCGGTGCGGGGATTGCCGATGCAGAAGAGGTAGCCGACCGGGATGTGGATCCAGGGATGGTTGTCGCGGCCGCCGGCCTCCAGCAGCAGGACGGTGTGGCGCCCCTCGGCCGAGAGACGGTTGGCGAGCGTGCAGCCCGCGCTGCCGCCCCCGACGACGATGTAGTCGTATTCGCCTTGCATGCATCCTCCCGGCGCCGCGTTGGCCGCGTGTCGCGGGGACCGTTGTAGCCGCCTGACCGCGCGGGCGCAAAGCATCCGAAAGTCGCGGGCCGGAGGTTTCTCCTCTCGGTGGCGGCCGGTTTCAGCCGTCAGGCGACAGGGAAATCCAGCACCAGGCCGTCATGTCCCGGCCGGACATGGGCCGGGAGTTCGGCGCAGAGCGTCCGGTAGTCGAGCGGCGTGTGCATGTGGGTCAAGGTCGCCCGCGGCACGCCGAAGCGTTCGATCCAGGCAAGCGACTGCGCGAGCGTCAGGTGGCTGGGATGGTGACGGTGCTGCAGCGCGCCGATGACGAGGTGCTCGGCGCCGGTGATCGCCGCGATGGCGTCGTCCGGAAAGTCGCTGACGTCGCTGCAATAGGCGACCGGGCCGATGCGGAAGCCGAGCGAATGGATCCGGCCGTGGACCTGGCGGAAAGGGCGAAGCACCACGGCGCCGCCCGGCCCGTCGATCGCGAACGCTTCTCCGGCGACGATCCGGCGGTGCTCGGCGATCGGCTCGTAGGAACTGCCAGGTGGCGTCTCGTAGCAATAGCCGAAAGCCTCGAGCAGCCGCGCATGCGTCTCGTCATCGGAGAAGACAGCGATGCGCCGACGCTCGGTGTCGAGGGCGTAGCCGCGCAGATCATCGAGCCCGTGGATATGGTCGGCATGGGGGTGGGTGATGACCGCGGCGTCGATGCGCGAAACCTCGGCCGACAGCATCTGCTCGCGAAAATCCGGACCGCAGTCGATCACCACCGTAGTGGTGCCACCGCTTGTGATGCGCTGGACCATCGCGGCGCAGCGGCGGCGGCGGTTGCGCGGCTCCTGCGGGTCGCAGGCGCCCCAATCGCCGTTGATCCGCGGCGTGCCGGGCGAAGAGCCGCAGCCGAGCACGGTCAGGCGCAGCGTCGCGCTCACGCAGCCGCGCTCCGCGGGTCCGGCACCTTGGCGAACAGCTTGAAGAAGTTGTCGGAGGTGACCTCCGCGATTCCCGCGAGATCGACGCCCTTCACCTCGGCCAGCACTTCGGCGGTGTGGCGAACATAGGCCGGCTGGTTGCGCTTGCCGCGAAACGGCGGCGGCGCGAGATAGGGCGCGTCGGTCTCAACCAGCAGCCGCTCCATCGGGATATCGGCGGCGATGGCGCGGATCTCGGTCGATTTCGGGAAGGCGAGGATGCCGGAGAACGAGATGTGACCGCCGAGCGTCAGCGCCGTCTCGGCGAGCGCCCTTCCGGCCGAGAAGCAGTGCAGGATGAACGGAAACGCGCCGTTGGCGCTCTCGTCCTTCAAGATGGCGGCCATGTCGTCGTCGGACTGGCGGGAATGAATCACCAGCGGCAGCCCGGTCTCGCGCGCCGCCGCGATGTGCCGGCGGAACACTGCGGCCTGCAGATCGTGCGGGGCGCTGTCGTGGAAGTAGTCGAGCCCCGCCTCGCCGATCGCGACGATCTTCGGATGACGGCTGAGGCGCACCAGTTCCTCGGTAGATACGTCCGGCTCCTCGCCGGCATTGACCGGGTGAGTGCCGACCGAGGCGTAGACGTTGGCATAGGCGTCGGTCAGCGCCGTCAGCCGGTCGAGGCGGCTGACATAGGTCGAGATCGTCACCATCAGCCCGACGCCGTTCTCGGCGGCATTCGCGACCAGCTGGCTGCGCTCCGCCTCGAAGTCCGGGAAGTCGAGATGGCAGTGGCTGTCGACGAGAAAGAGCTCCTGCATCAGGCCTCCGGCTCGACATAGCGCGGGAAGATCGCCGCCGGGGCCGGCATGTCGCGGCCGGAGACGAGGGCGGCGTCCGGCACCAGTTCGTTGAAGGTTCGCTCATCCGCCCCGACGCCCAGGATGTCGAGGAGCTTTTCCATCGAGCCCGGCATCACCGGCTGCAGCAGGATCGCGACGCGGCGAAGCGTCTCGGCGGTGACGAACAGCACCGTCGCCATCCGCGCGGGATCGCTCTTGCGCAGCGCCCAGGGCTCCTGTCCGGCGAAGTAGCGGTTGGCCTCGGACACGACGGCGACGATCGGCGCCAGCATCGCGTGCATTTCCTGCCGGTCGATGGCTTCCCGTGCCTTTTCGAGCAGCGAGGCGCTTGCCGTCAGCATGGCCTCGTCCTCGGCGGTGAAGGCGCCGGGCACCGGCACCTTGGCCTCGCAGTGCTTGTTGATCATCGACAGCGAACGCTGCGCGAGATTGCCGAGATCGTTGGCAAGTTCCGAGTTCGTGCGGTTGACGATCGCCTCGTGCGAATAGTTGCCGTCCTGGCCGAAAGGCACCTCGCGAAGGAAGAAGTAGCGGAACGGGTCGAGCCCGTAGGCCTCGATCAGCGCCAGCGGGTCGACGACGTTGCCGACCGACTTCGACATCTTCTCCCCGCGGTTGAAGACGAAGCCGTGCGCGAAGACGCGCTTCGGCAGCGGCAGCCCCGCGGACATCAGGAAGGCCGGCCAGTAGACGGCATGGAAGCGCACGATATCCTTGCCGATGATGTGGAGATCGGCCGGCCAGAAGGCGCTGCGCTCGCCCTCTTCGGGGTAGCCGGTGGCGGTGAGGTAGTTGGTCAGGGCGTCGACCCAGACGTACATCACGTGCTTCTCGTCGCCCGGCACCGGAATGCCCCAGTCGAAGGTGGTGCGCGAGACCGAAAGATCGCGCAGGCCCGACTTGACGAAGGACATCACCTCGTTGCGGCGCTCGGACGGGCCGATGAAGGCGGAGTTCTCTTCGTAGTGCTTCAGCAGCCGGTCCTGGAAAGCGGAAAGGCGGAAGAAGTAGCTCTCCTCTTCCACCCAGGTGACCGGCGTGCCTTGCGGGCTGAAGCGGCCGCCGTCCTCGCGCACGGTGGTTTCGTCCTCGGCGTAATAGGCTTCGTCGCGGACGGAGTACCAGCCGGCGTAGCTGTCCTTGTAGATGTCGCCGGCGTCCTGCATGCGCTTCCAGATCGCCTGGCTGGCGGCGTGGTGGCGCGGCTCGGTGGTGCGGATGAAGTCATCGTTCGAGGCGCCGACGGCCTGCCCCATGCGCTGGAATTCCGCGGCGTTACGGTCGGCCAGCGCCTTGACCTCGATGCCCTCGTTGCGCGCCGTCTGCAGCATCTTCATGCCGTGCTCGTCGGTGCCGGTAAGGAACATCACGTCATAGCCGTCGAGCCGCTTGAAGCGCGCGACGACGTCGGTCGCCACCAGCTCATAGGCATGGCCGATGTGCGGCTTGCCATTGGGATAGGAGATGGCGGTGGTGAGATAATAGCGTTCGGCCATCGTGTCTTCTTGCGGTCGGCTGCGGGATGATTGCCAGCGTCATAGGCCATCGCGCCGCCCGCCTCAATCGGCAAAGCGGCCGGCGCCCGTCAGCCCGGACGCCCGGCCCGCAGCGCGAAGAGCTTGTCGAAGAACGTCAAGAGCAGCTGCTTGCGGTCGAGATTGTAGGCAAGGCCCTCGCGCAGCCGGTCGTGCTCGCTGGCCCAGAGCGCCGCCTGCCGGCTGGCCAATGCGACCTCGCCTTTCGCCAGCCGGCCCTCGGCCTCCTCGGCGAGGTGCTTGAAGGCGGCCGCCATCGTCAGCTCGAAGGCAGTCTCGCGGCCCTTCTGGGTCAGTGCGTCGGCGAGCGCATGGATGTCCGACCAGACCGGCGCGGGCGCGCCGAGAACGCGGCGAAGGTGCACCTCGAGCTCCAGCCCGCCGCTCGCGATCAGCGAGACGGCGGTGCGGACGCTGCCGTCGGAAAGGCCGATCGCCGCGGTCAGTTCGTCGTCGCCGAGCCCGAGCGGCATGGTCGAGAGCGTCGCCGCCATATCGTCCTCGCCCAGCGGATCGAAGCGCAGCACCCGGCAGCGCGAGCGGATGGTCGGCAGCAGGCGTCCCGGCAGATGGTTGGTGATGAGGAAGATCGAGCGCTCGGGTGGTTCCTCAAGGATCTTCAGCAAGGCGTTGGCCGCGTTGCGGTTCATGTCGTCGGCGGGGTCGATGATCGCGATCCGCCACTGCCGCTCGGAGGTGGTGGTGCGGAAGAACCGGTTGAGCTTGCGGATTTCCTCGACGGTGATCTGCGTCTTGAAGCCGGTGCCCTTGTCATTGGCGGGCCGGGTGATGTGGACAAGGTTCGGGTGGCTGCCGCCGGCGATCTGGCGGACGACCGGATTGTCGGGATCGCTCGCCGGCCCCTCGTCATCGGCATCGTCAGTGACAGTCAAAAGCCGCCGGGCGAAGGCGAAGGCAGCCGTCGCCTTGCCGATGCCACGCGGACCCTGCAGCAGCCAGGCATGGTGCAGACGGCCGCTGCGGTGCGCCTCGACCAGTTGCCGCCAGGCCGCGACATGACCGTGCAGGTCGTAGCTCGCCACCGGTGCCGCGATGCCGGGAATGCTGTCGTGTTCTTCCGTCGCCTCGACGTCGCTCATGCCGATGCCTCGCCGCTCTTCGCTGCGGCCGGCGCCTTCTCCGCGCCCGCGCGGCCGACGCGGGCGAGCCGGTGACGTTCGATGCCATCCTGCACGAGGAACGCAATCTCTCGGGCGATCAGTTCTGGCTCGCGGGACGCGTCCACCACGATGCACCGGTCCGGCTCAGCGGCGGCGATCGCAAGGAAAGCTGCGCGCCGCGCCTCGTGAAGCGCGACGCCTTCGCGCTCGAAGCGGTCGGCCGTGTCGGGCCCCCGGCGCGCGGTGGCTCGGCTGAGGCCCTCGGCGGCGGGAATGTCGAGGATGATCGTGAGATCGGGATAGACGCTCCCCAGCGCGGCCTTTTCCAGCGCCGTCAGCAGCGCCGGGTCGACGCCGGCAAGGCCCTGATAGACCCGCGTCGAATCGTGGAACCGGTCGCAGAGCACGGTCTTGCCGGCGTCGAGCGCCGGCCGGATGACCGCGGCGATGTGGTCGATGCGCGCGGCGGCGAATAGCATGGTCTCGACTTCCGGGCCGAACGCCTCGGCAGCGCCGGAGAGGATCACGTGGCGAACAGCGTCGGCCCCGGGCGAGCCGCCGGGCTCGCGGGTCAGCACGACGTCCGTGTCGCGCTGGCGCAAGCTCTCTGCCAGGAGGCCGATCTGCGTGGTCTTGCCGCTGCCCTCCCCGCCTTCGAACGTCACGAAATAGCCCGTCACTCGGGCTTCCGGCGGTGTAGCGTCAAAGCGACTTGATCCATCCGAAGGCAAGCTCCTGCGCCGCATCGAGGGCGCGCATGGCGAAGGTGCCCCGAGCGACGCTCTGGCCGGCGTAGAGGTCGTGCGCGACGCTCAGCTGGCCGTCGATGTTGACCTCAAGCCGGCCGATCCGCGCGCCGGCATCGATCGGCGCCTGCAGCGGGCCGTCATAGCGGATCATCGCGGTGACCGTCTCGGGGCGGTCGCTCGGGACGTAGGCGATCACCGGCTCCCGGGTCAACAGCGTGACGCCCGGTTGGTCGCCGCCATAGACGGTCGCAGTGCCGACGTTGCTGCCCTCGGCGAACAGCTGCTCGCGCCGGAAGGCGGTGTTCGTCCAGGTGAGCAGACGCTTTGCCTCCTCGGTGCGCTCGGGAATGCTAGAAAGGCCGCCCAGCGCCATGAAGGTGGTGCGTCCATCGAGCTGGGTGACGCCGACCAAGGAATAGCCGGAAGCCTCGGTGTAGCCCGTTCCCATGCCGGTGGCGCCGATGTTCATGCCGAGCAGCGGGTTGCGGTTGCGCTGCTTGATCTTGTTCCACTCGAAGTCCGGCTGCGCGTAGAGGCCGTAGAAGCTGCCATGCGCCTCCTGGATATGGCGGGCCAGAACGGTGAGGTCGCGCACGGTGACGGATTGACCGTCCGCCGGCAGTCCGGTCGGATTGACGAAGGTCGAGTTCTTCAGACCGAGCTTGCGGGCGGTCTCGTTCATCAGGCCGGCAAAATTCGCCTCGGAGCCGGCAAAGCCCTCGGCGATGACGATCGCCGCATCGTTGGCAGCCTGGATGATGGTGCCGCGGATCAGGTCCTGCAGCGGGACGACGGAGTTCAGCTTGGCGAACATGGTGGAACTGCCGGAGGGCGCGCCGCCGGTGCGCCAGGCATGCTCGCTGACCTTGAACTCCTGCGTCAGCGCGAAGCGGTTTTCCTCGATCGCGGTGAACACCACTTCCATGGTCATCAGCTTGGCGAGGGAGGCCGGTGGAAACGGCTTGTCCGCATCCTTCTCGAACAGCACCGCGCCGGTCTCACCGTCGATGATGATGGCGTTCCGCGCCTTCGTCGTCATCGCCTCGGCGGCAAGGGCACCGGACAGCGGCAGGGTGGCGCAGAGAAGGGTCGCGACGGCAAGGAACTGGCGGGCGGCGAGGGTCACGCGCATGGGCTCTCGGGGCTCAGAGGGTGCATCGATCGGCGGATCGCACCGGTCTTTCAAGCCTACCAGAAAACATGCTGCCGAGAGCACATCAAAACGTCTATCCCCACTCATCGCGTTGTCTCAGCGCTGCGGGAATCAGGACGTGCCGTACGCGGGATCAGTCGTGCAGGACGAAGGCGCTGTCGGCACCCGCCTGCCAGAGCGCCTGCAACAGCGCGTCGGTGTCCTCGCCCGGATTGGCGTCGAGCGCCAGCGAGACCGAGCCCGGCTGATCGCCGGTGTCGACGACCAGTCGGCCGTGTCCGTTCGCCAGCTGGCGGATGGTCTCGACCAGCTTCTTGTCGCCAACGGTGCCGATTTCGATGCGCTCGCCGGCATAACCCTGGCTGATCGCCGACAGGGCACCGGAGGCGCCCGACGATGCCGCCGCTGGGGCATAGGAGGCGACGAGCGAACCGTAAGCAATGGCCCGTGGGGTCGGACGCGGCGCCGAGACACCTTCGCTGCCAGCGCCGCTGATGATCGAATCGACACTAGGGCTGCCGGTGTCGACCAGCGAACCGCTGGAGCGGCTGGCGGCGGGCTGCGTCAGGCCAAGCGGCCGGACGCCGGGAAGTGCGGCGGCGCGGGGTGCCACGAGGGCCGTCGCATAGCCACGCGTCGGCACATCGTTGGAGGCGACCATCACGCCGGTCGGCAGGCCGTCATTCAGCGGGCTGGCCGTGCCGGCGCGGTAGCTCGCCACCAGCATCGGCGTGTCGTCGCCCTCGAGCGGCGCCTTGCCGACATATTCAACCGTGACGTCGCCGACGCCGTCCTGCTTGTAGCCGAGCATTTCGGCGGCGCGCGAGGAGACGTCCATCACGCGGTCGGCGACATAGGGACCGCGGTCGTTGACGCGCACCATGACGCTCGCGCCGGTCTTCTTGTTGGTGACGCGGGCATAGGAGGGCAGCGGGAAGGTCGGGTGGGCGGCCGAGAGGCCGAACATGTCGTAGACTTCGCCGTTCGCGGTCAACCGGCCGTGGAAGCTCGAGCCGTACCAGGAGGCCTTGCCGGACTTCTTGTAGCCCGGCTGTTCCTTCGGATAGTACCAAATGCCCCGTACCTTGTAGGGCTTGCCGACCTGCTCGCGGCCGCCGCCCTTCGGAACGATCTTGCGGTCGGTGACGCGCGGGCTCGCCTTCACGCCGTATTCGGCGGAGGAGAAGGATTCGTTCGGGTCGCTCTTGATGCGCTCGTGCTTGTCGCCGCCGTGGGTGGAAGAACCGGACTGGCATGCCGTCATGGCGATGGTCGACAGAATGACCGCGGAAACAGTCAGCGAGCGTCGCAGCGTGGCATGGACAGTGGTCATTCGGCTTTGATCCCCGGGCACAGTCGACAGGCGCATTCGAACAGTGGGATGCGAGGCCCCCTCGCCTTGACCGCATCCCTCGGCTGAAAGAGTTATCAGCGGATTAATCCGTGAAGCAACTTGGGGGAACCGCGTCGAAACGGACCGCCGCAAACGATCCTCGATTGACTGTGCTTTTGCGATGACAGTCATGATCGCGCCATACGTGTTGACGCTTCGGCCGATATAGCGGCCCTCACCCTGCTTCCGCTAAATGCCGTTAGAAGTTTGAATCCTCTGGGTTTTCGATAAGCTACTGGAGGAGGTGATGGACTGTTGGCTTGCCTTTTATCAAGCCGAGCAACCAAGGCGGCCGCCGCTTTTTTGTCACAAAGTCGCCTGGTTCGTCGACCGCGATAAATTTCCATCACAATTTGTTACATTGGAGCTGGGCGGCGACCATCTCTGGTGGGTGGATTGGGTCGCCAACCTGCGTGGGAGACGCCTGAAGGACCTCAAGGAGCGTCCTATCGCCTTCGCCCTTTTGCTGGCGCTGAAAACGCGGTTCTGGGCGAGCGCACGAGAATTCCACGCAACGGCGATCCAGAATGCCCCTGACGACGAAGCCAGGAGTTGCGGTGAAGTGGAATCATGTCGCGAAAGCTTATTTGGCCGTCGTCTTGTGTGGTCGTCATCTGGGAAGTGGAGCGGGTAACGGGAATCGAACCCGTATATTCAGCTTGGAAGGCTGCTGCTCTACCACTGAGCTATACCCGCGTCGCTTGCAGTCTCCGGCACCGCGCCGGCATTGGGCTGTTCAGATCCGACCTGATGGGCCGGCAAGGTTATGGTGGAGGGAGTTGGATTTGAACCAACGTAGGCGAACCAACGGATTTACAGTCCGTCCCCTTTAACCACTCGGGCATCCCTCCATAACCGGCGTCGAAAGGCAAGCATGCAGCTCGCTATCGGTGGTACGCCAGAACCATTTGGCAGTGCGGCTGACCGCGTCGCCTTGGGCTCCGGGCGGCGTTATGCAGAGCGGCGCCGATGCTGTCAACACGCGTAATGCCATGAAGCATCGGAAATCCCCAGCGAACGTTGTGCGGGCGAGCCCGCTTCGATAGAGAGACGGCATGAGCGCAGACCGACCGACCCACACCCCCAAGGATAGCCACTACGCAACGCTGCGGCGTGCCTATCGAGATGCCAAGCCCGGCGCGAAGGCCGAGAGCGGCGAGAAGCCGCGCGGCGAACGGCCGTCGCATCCCGGCAAGCCGGGACCGGACGACCGGGTGCGGCTCTACGGCCTGCACACGGTGGCGGCGGCGCTGAAGAACCCGAAGCGCAAGGCCTTCCGCCTTCTCGCCACGCGCAACGCGCTGGTGCGGCTGGAGGTCGACGAGGCGGCCCTGCCCTGCCCGCTGGAGATCGTGGAGCCGCGGCAGCTGGACGTCGAGCTCGGCTCGGATGCCGTCCACCAAGGTGTGATGCTGGAAGCCGCGCCCTTGAAGACGAAGTCGCTGCAGGATGTCGGCGATTCCGAGATCGTGCTGGTGCTCGACCAGGTGACCGACCCGCACAATGTCGGCGCCATCCTTCGCTCGGCAGCGGCTTTCGGGGCGGGCGCGATCATCACGACCTCGCGCCATTCGCCCCAGGAGAGCGGCGTTCTCGCCAAGGCAGCTTCCGGCGCGCTGGAACTCGTGCCCTACGTCCAGGTGACCAATTTGGCCGATGCCCTGCAGAAGCTCGGCGAGCGCGGCTTCCAGACCGTCGGTCTCGATTCGGAGGGCGAAGGCCAGCTCGAATCGGCTTTCGCCGGAACGCGTCTCGCTCTGGTGCTGGGTGCCGAGGGCAAGGGGCTTCGGCAGAAGACCCGCGAGACGGTCGACGTTCTGGCGCGGCTGGAGGTGCCCGGCGAGATTCGCTCGCTCAACGTCTCCAACGCGGCCGCTGTCGCCCTCTACGCAGCCCGGCGCTTCCTCGCACCACGGTAATCTCAGGCGGCTTGGACAGGCTGTCTCGGCCGGCAATCGCATTCCGAATCGACCGATGGCCGCCTGCATCCTGCTTTTCCAAGAAGCGTCAGTCATGACCGCCCGCAAACGCATCGCGAGCCGGCCATGGCGCTTCGCAAATTCGCCATTCTCGTCGGCTCCATCGCCCTGACGCCGAGGAGCCTTGCCATGAACCCAACCATGCGATTCGCCGCCTGTGCGAGCATTGCGATGGCGTCGGCTGTCGCGGGCGCCACGCCCGCTGCGGCGCACCCACATGTCTTCGCCAACTCCACCGTGCAGATCGTCGTCGGTGCCGACGGGCGGATGGTGTCGCTGCACAACAGCTGGTGGATGGACGAGCTGTTCTCGTCGAGCGTCGTTGTCGACTTCGACAAGAACGGCAATGGCACGCTCGATCCGGACGAACTGAAGGCCATCGGCAAGCAGGTCGGCTCCTCGATCGCCGAATGGTCCTACTACACCTTTGTCACCCAGAACGGCGCGAAGGTGCCGCTGACGGCCCCGCCGACGCTCGATGTCATCTTTGATGCCAAGAGGGGCCAGCTGCGATTCTCGTTCAGCATGGCGCCGGCCGAGCCGCTGGAGCTGAAGGGAAAGACCACGACGGTCTCCAATTTCGACGACACCTACTTCGTCGCGTTCGACTTCACCGGCGGGGACAAGGCTTTTTCGGTGAAGGGCCTGCCGAAGAAATGCAAAACCACCACGGCGGCACCGACACCGGACCAGGCGGCAAAGTCCTGGATGGATTCGATCTCGGCGCTGGGAACCAGCGACACGGTGCCCGAGGACGGGATCAAGTTCTCCGAGGTCCTGTCGACGAAGTTCAGCCTGGATTGCAGCAAGGCCTAATAGGCGTCGTCGCGAGTGCAGCGTCGAGCGGCCCCGGAAGCGATCAGACGTTGCCCTCGGTGCAAGCCGCGCAGATGCCCTTGATTTCGATCGCCGTCTTGGACGGCCTGAATTGGTTGTCGGCGGCCCAGCGGGTGAGTCGCTCCTGCACGTCCGGTTCGGAGAATTCCGTGACGTTGCCGCATGTTTCGCAGATCGCAAAGGCCATCATCGATGTGGCATGGCTGTGCGGATGGGCGCAGGCGACGAAGGCGTTGACGCTTTCCAGGCGGTGGACGAGGCCGGCGTCGACGAGCTTGTCGAGCGCACGGTAGACCTGCAGCGGCGCGCGAAGACCGTCCTCGCGCAGCGCGTCGAGGATGGAATAGGCGCTGAGCGGCCCCTCGGCCCGCTCCAGCGCCCCCATCACCAGACCCTGATTCTTCGTCAGTGCGGGCGCGTCGCTCATGACATGGCTCCCTGCGGGAAGGCGGTCGTTCCCCATCCCCCTCCCTATCGCAAACGAGGGAGGGCCGGACAAGCAACTGTTATAAGATTACCGCCGGCCCCGGCCAAGGCCCGCTTGCTTCTTCAGGTCGCCGCGATCCGC
The DNA here is from genome assembly GCF_055730135.2 of Mesocryomonas lacus. Lineage (NCBI taxonomy): Bacteria > Pseudomonadati > Pseudomonadota > Alphaproteobacteria > Hyphomicrobiales > Aurantimonadaceae > Mesocryomonas > Mesocryomonas lacus. The sequence continues at coordinate 158,803 of NZ_JBUZWE020000005.1, forward strand.
GTCAGACCTCCACCTCGACGCGGCCGATCGGCTTGGAGCAGCAGGCGAGGATGTAGCCTTCCTCGATCTCGTCGTCCCGGATGCCGCCATTGTGCACCATGTGGACCTCGCCGGAGATTTTCAGCGTCTTGCAGGTGCCGCAGACACCGAACTGGCACGCGCTCGGAATGTTCAGGCCGAGGCTTTTGGCGACCTGCAGCACGGTATCGGTCTCGGTGCAGGCTGCTTCGAGGCCCGACGCCGTGAAGACGATGCGGGCGCCCTTCCCGTCTTCCGGAATGACGTCGTCGGCGCCGGGCGGCGGCCCCTCGATCACCTCGGGCGCGCTGAAACTCTCCTCGTGATAATGCGCCATGTCGAAGCCGGCGGCATTCAGGATGTCGCGCACCGCCTGCATGAACACGGCCGGGCCGCAGCAGAAGATTTCGCGGCCGTGGTAGTCGGCGGCGATGAGCTCCAGCATCAGGCTGTTGATGCGGCCCTTGTAGCCGGTCCAGGCGTCGAAGGGATCGGCCCGCTCGACGATCCAGGCAAGGTCGATGTCGTTGACCCGCGCCGCCATCCGCTCGAGCTCGGCCCGGAAGATGATGTCGGACGGGCTGCGCGCGCAGTGGATGAACTTGATGTCGGTGTGGCGGGCATTGTCGTAAAGCCAGCGCGTCATCGACATCATCGGCGTGATGCCGGAGCCGGCCGAGATGAAGAGATAGCGCTCGGCCGGATGGTTGTGGAAGGTGAAGATGCCCGCGGGGCCATAGGCCTTCAGCCGCACGCCCTCATGCACATTGTCGAACATCCAGCGGCTGGCGACGCTGCCGGCCTGCGCCTTTACCGTTACCGAGACCGACAGCGGCCGTGAGGGGCTCGACGACAACGTATAGGTGCGCAGCACCGGCCCGCCGGGCATCGGCAGCTCCAGCGTTACGAACTGTCCGGGATGGTAGCGGAACCAGGATTCATCCGGCGTCTGGAACGAGAACGTCATGACGTCGGACGTTTCCGGCAGCACCGCAACGCATTCGAGGACCTGGACGTCATTCCAGGGGCGCATCTCATCGAGATGCTTGGGACGCGATGCGGGGATCATCTGCTCCGTCTCAGGCGACCGAGGCCAGCCGCGGGGCACGATCGCTGGTCAGGCGCTTCTCCATGAAGCCGCAATACCAGTCTACGAACTGCAGCACGCCGCCTTCGTGCACCGGCGAGTACGGGCCCGGCAGATAGGCCGGCGAGTTGATGCCGAACTGGTTCTCCTCGATGATCCGGCGGTCCTGGTCGTTGGTGGCGATCCAGACCTTGGTCATCTCGTCGATGGAGTAGTCGACGCCCTCGACCGCATCCTTGTGCACCAGCCATTTGGTGGTGACCTCGGTCTTGTTCGGGCCGATCGGCAGCACACGGAACGACGTCGCGTGGTCGCCGAGGACGTGATTCCAGGTGGTCGGATAATGGAACAGCAGCATCGAGCCGATCTGCGGCGTCAGCACGGTCTCGCTCAGCGGGCGCTTGACCGCCGCCTTGCCGGACATGGTGAAGCTCACGGCATCGCGCAGCAGCGGCATGCGGGCCGTGCGGAACTGGCCGTCCTCGGAAATCCTGAACTGGCTCGGCAAGCCGGCGGCCTCGCAGCGCTGCCAGTGCTCGGCGATCTCCGGCTCGTCCATCGCGTCGACGCCGGTGACGCCCGGCGCCTCGGGGAAGGTGCGGCACAGCTCGGGATGGCTACCGGCGCAGTGGTAGCACTCGCGGTTGTTCTCCCAGGTGAGCTTCCAGTTGCCCTCCTCGACGATGCTCATCTCGAAGGCTACCTTCGTCTCGCCGAGCCGATGCGGCGCAAGATAAGGGCCGACCATCGTGCGGACGGGCTCGAAGTCCGGCGCGACGTCCGAAAGGCTCACGAAGATGTAGCCGCCGACGGTCTCGCAGTGGACCGGCTGCAGGCCGAATTCGGCCGGCTTGAAGTCCGCGCCCATGTCGCGGGCGAACAGCAGGCGGCCATCGAGCTCGTAGGTCCACTGGTGATAGGGGCAGACGAGCTTGGCGGTGACGCCCTTCGCTGCCGAGCAGATGCGCGAGCCACGGTGACGGCAGGAATTGTGGAAGGCGCGGATGTTCTTCTGCCCGTCGCGGACGATCAGCACGGGATAGACGCCTATCTGCACCGTCATGTAGCTGCCGGGCTTCGGCAGCTCGCAGTCATGGCCCATGAACAGCCAGTCGCGGTACCAGATGGTCTCGAGATCGACCTGATAGTAGTCGGGATCGCTGTAGAAGGCCTGCTCGAGGCTATAGCCGGGCTTACGCCGCTGCAACTTGGCCAGCATATCGTCGCGAACGTTCATGCCCATCTCCCGCACCGTCTAATTCCCGTTCCGCCTATCGGAGAAAACCCGATCCCCGGTGAACCGCCGTTCTGCAGCTCTTCCGAAGGGACAATGTCCCGGTCCGTCGGGGCCTCGCCGCGTCCTCGACCCTTGCGCCGAAGCAAGCCAGGACCCAGTGATCACACCACCCGGACGGCGTGGACGAGCCGATAAAAGCGACAGCATTCCCCACTGTCTACGACATCCGGGCCGCCGGGTATGGATCACGGTTGAAGCGCTTGAAAAGGCGGAGCCTGTACTGCCTCAGACGGCGGCAAGTGCCTGTTGCGGCAGCATGTCTCCGAGACCAAGCCGGCGCCGAATCGAGGCCTTCTCTCCGGCAAGGTCGGCGATGGTGTAACCGCCGAGCACGCCCATGAAGGCAGCCAACGCCGCGCGCAGCGCGGCGTTGAGGCTGCAGCTGTCGATTAGCGGGCAGTCGCTCTTGCCGGTCTCGAAGCATTCGGAGAGGTTGAAATTGTCCTCGGTCACCTCGACCACCGCCCGCAAGGTGATGCGGCTGGCGTCCTGGCCGAGCCGGATGCCGCCATTGCGGCCGCGAACGGTTTCGATGAAGCCGGCTTCGACAAGCGGCTGCAGGATCTTGAACAGGAACAGTTCCGAGACCGAATAGGCGGTGGCGATCTCGCCCACGCGGCTGAGACGATGGTTGTTCACCGCGCAATACATCAGCATGCGGATAGCGTGGTTGGTCTGGCGGGTCAGGCGCATCTTAGCTTCCCATGCACGAGACGACGCAAGCCGGCGTCGATCCCCCAACATTAGAAGGATTCCAAAACTAAGAGAAGGGCTGATCGCAAATCAGTTTGGTCTGCTTCTACCGGGAAGATGCTCAGCTGGCGAGACCGCGGGTATAATGACGATTTTCCCGCGGAAATCCGCCGACGTGAGGCTCATAGACCAGGATTTCCGGATGACGATCGGTCCCGAGACCATGCTGGACACCGCACGGGGACAGGCCTGTCCGACCGAGAGTAGCGATGGGGCGTGTCACCCGACCCCAACATGTCTTGAACGACCTGCTCTTCGAAAATAAGCGCAGGGCAGTCTGCTGGAACCAACCCCTCTTTCGAAGGGGGGCGTGCCCCCCTCCAGAGAGGCCTCAGTCGGCGGCAGGATGAAAATTCATCGCGACGCCGTTGATGCAATAGCGCAGGTGAGTCGGCGGCGGGCCGTCGTCGAAGACATGACCGAGATGGCTGCCGCAGCGGCTGCAGTGCACTTCGGTGCGGACCATGCCATGGCTGCGGTCGACGGTGCTTTCCGTCGAGCCTTCCACCGGGTCGTTGAAGCTCGGCCAGCCCGTGCCGCTCTCGAACTTGCGGGTCGAATCGAAGAGTTCCTGATCGCAGCCGGCGCAAGAGAAGATGCCGTGGCGCTTCTCGTAGTTCAGCGCGCAGCTGCCTGGCCGCTCGGTGCCATGGCCGCGCATCACCTGATACTGTTCCGGCGTCAATCTTGCGCGCCATTCGGCATCGGTTCGGGTGACGGCAAAGTTGTGGGCGTCCATATCTCGTCCTTTCGCTGGATCGGCTGGATATGGGCACGCCGCCCTTGCCTGGCAATCGCTGCCGGTCTTAAACCCGCGTGCATCGGTCTGTCGCAACACCCGGAACGCCGAGCCCCGGTTGACGCCGCGCGCCGGTGAACGCTAAAGCCTGAAGGACGAAACCGTTCGGTAGCAGAAACGGCCGCGGCGGATCATCCTCGATCCCCCCGGCCGCGATTGTCTAGCGAAGAGACCACGGATGGGTGGCCGAGCGGTTGAAGGCACCGGTCTTGAAAACCGGCGGGCGGGAGACCGTCTCGTGGGTTCGAATCCCACCCCATCCGCCATTTCTCTTTTCGCAGTTTCACGCCCAGCCTTGCAAAAGCCCGCAGAACGAGCCCTTGCAATTTCAAAGATTGCTCGCAACCCTTCGTCAAATCCTGCTTCAAGCCAAGGGTATGCGGGGTAGAAAATGGGGTATTTCAAGATGGGGCGGGGGTATTTGTGCGGTTGATCGATACGGTAGTCCCCATGGCTGGCTAGGGTCGCGGCCGACGCTGATCGACGGCAAAGTCGATGGTTCCGCCCTGGAGGCAAGCGCCTGAAGCGCCAACGATGGCAGTGTTTGTTCCGCTGTTGGTAAACTCAGAACCACCCTCATCGCCTGCCGCAACGAGACATCCTCCCGCACCGCCATTGCCGTCGCCATGGGTCGTCTTCGCGGCGGTTGCGACAGCGGAAATGCTACGTTTTTGGCTCCGGCTTCACCCAGCGAGCGACATCCTAATTCGACCGCTTCGCACCGGCTGGTCCGCCCCCCTCCCCGACCGCGATGGCCTTTCGCAAACCACTTGCGGGTTGAGAACCCAGCGCAAGAGGATTGTGAAAAGTTAGAACGCAGGTGCCGCCGTCGACGCAAAAGCCTTCCTCAAACGGCCGTTTGCGAAAGGCTCCTCCCGATGTTGCTCGGCTACGCCCGTGTCTCCAAGTCCGACGACCAGAGCATCGCCGCGCAGGCCCGCGCGCTGCGGGATGCCGGATGCGATCGCGTGTTCGAGGAGACCGCGTCCGGCGGGCGCTCGGATCGCCCGGAGCTTCAACGGCTGCTCGACCACCTTCGGCCTGGTGATACCCTCATGACCTGGAAACTCGACCGCTTGTCGCGTCCGTTGAAGAACGCTCTTGCGATCATTGAATGAGTCGAGAAGACCGGCGCGGGGTTCCGATCCCTGACCAAGCCCATCGACCCGGCAACGGCACCACGGCGGATGCTCCTGCATATGGTCGCGGCGTTCGCGGAGTTCGAGCGGACGATGATCCGCGAGCGCACCAGTGCCGGTCTCCGACAGGCTCGGGCCGAAGGCCGCATCGGCGGGCGTCGCCCGAAGCTGACCGCCCGCCAGCGCCAAGAGATCGTCGAGAGCGTCTTGTCCGGACGGAGAACTGCAGCGGACATGTCCTGCCTCTACAGTGTGTGCCAGCCGACGATGAGCCGGATTTTGGCGGATGCCCGATCAAGACCCGACTGAAGCCGGCAGGGACTTCTCCATCACGGTGCCGAGCATCTGGTCGGCTGCTTTCGATACATAGCGATTGAGCCGCTTGAATCTTTCATGTTGCGCTGCGTCAGGGCGTGCGCAACATCATCGGATGGAGTCCATCGGCCTTGCCATCTTGATCGTCGACGAAAATCGGGCTCGTGCATCGATCATCGAGGAGGGCCTGCTCGAGGCCGGGCATCACCGTGTTCATGTCGTCAAGGAGATGACGGGGCTGGTGCGCGAGATAGAGGCGTTCAAGCCGGATGTCATCGTCGTCGATCTCGAAAATCCCAACCGCGACCGGCTCGAACAATTCTTTCAAGTGACGCGCACCGTGCAACGGCCGATCGCCATGTTCGTCGATCGCTCCGATGCCGCCTCCATGGAATCGGCCATCGCTGCGGGTGTCTCCGCCTATATCGTCGACGGCTTGAAGAAGGAGCGGGTCAAGCCGATTCTCGACATGGCGATCCTGCGTTTCCACGCCTATTCGCGACTTACCCGCGAGCTCGACGAAGCCCGATCCGAGTTGGCCGACCGCAAGGTGATCGAGCGGGCGAAGGGGCTCGTGATGGCGATGCGCGGCATTTCCGAGGAGCAGGCGTACCGGATGCTGCGCGAGACGGCGATGAACGAGAAGAGGCGACTGGTCGACATTGCGCGCAGCGTCGTCACCGCGGCTTCCCTGTTGTCGAAATGAGAGCGAGCCGATGACCGTCCTTCGACATGATCCGGTGGTGCGTGCCGGCTTTATTCCACTACTCGACGCGGCGGTGCTGATCGCCGCCAGCGCGCTCGGGCTCGACCGGGAGCACGGCGTCCGCCTCGAGCTCGTGCGCGAGGTGTCCTGGTCGAACATCCGCGACCGTCTGGCCTTTCGCCAGTTCGACGTGGCGCACATGCTGGGTCCCATGGCGGTGGCCTCGCAGCTCGGCCTCGGCTCCAACCCCTATCCCGTCATCGCGCCCTTCGCGCTCGGCATGGGCGGCAACGCAATCACGCTGTCGACTGCGCTGTTCGCCGAGATGCAGGCGGCAAGTCAAGGCGGCGAGACGTCCGCGGCGCACGGGCGGGCCCTGAAGCGCGTCATCGACGTGCGGCGACGGAGCGGCAAGCCGCCGCTCGTGCTCGGCTGCACCTATCCGTTTTCCTCGCACAATTACGAGTTCCGCTACTGGATGGCGCAAGCCGGGATCGACCCGGACCGCGACGTGACCATGACGATCGTGCCGCCGCCGATGACCGCCGACGCGTTGAAGGCGGGCGTCATCGACGGCTTCTGCGTCAACGCCCCGTGGAACGTCCTCGCGGTCGAGGCCGGCATCGGCCGGGTCGTCGCGGTCAAGGCCGACATCTGGCCGGCCTCGCCGGAAAAGGTGCTCGGCATGCGGCCGGACTGGTGGGACGCCAACCGCGAGACCGGCGAGCGGCTGCTCATCGCCCTCGATGCCGCCGCCAGGTGGTGCGACGTGCCGGCAAACCGCCCGGCGCTGGCCGACATCCTCGCCCGGCCCGACTACATCGGCGGATCGGCGGCGATGATCGCCGCCATTCTCGCCGGCGACATCCCGATCGGGCCCGACGGCACCCGCCGCCATATCCCGGACTACCTCACCTTTCACGCCGAAACGGCAAACTTTCCCTGGCAGAGCCAGGCGCTGTGGACCTACAGCCAGATGGTGCGCTGGGGCCAGGTCGGCTGGAGCGAGCGGCAGGCCAAGCTGGCCGCCAGCGCCTTCCGCCCAGATCTCTACCGCGCAGTCTTCGCCGACCGCATCGATCGCCTGCCGTTGGCGGACCAGCGGATCGAGACCGGCCCACCGGGCGACGGGCCCGTCCCCGGCGCCCGCTTCGACCCCTCGCAGATCGTGGGCTACGTCGCGCAGTTCCCCATTCGTCACGCGGGAGACGGCGCGCCACCCTCCGCCGCAGGCGATTGATCGACACGCCGACAGCCGCGCGAGTCCTGCTGCATCTTTAGTCACCACGACACGGAAATGCGCAGCGCCTGAGCCGGATTGGAACCTTTGTAAATCAGCGGTTTGTTCGATTCTGCCTACAAAAAGAACACACACGCCTGCCGTCTATTTGGACTTTCCAAATGGTGCGTCTTCGGATCAAATAAGAGCGTGCCCGTCAAAGAAGACAGGGCATCGAACAGCTTCGAACGCGAAGCATTCACCAGACATCGACGTCGCTGGACCTGCAATCGTCTTCCGTAACCGGAGGTCGCCTTGCCGGCACCGCGGCGTTTTTTTTTGTTTCCGAGCCGAGCCCCCCTTCCGTCCGAGGATCGACATGTCCGACCCCATTTCCGCCGGCCTCAACCGTCGTCGCTTCCTGCAAAATGCCGCCGCGACCGCAAGCACGGCGGCGCTGTTCTCGGCGATCGGCGCCGCCTTTCCGGCCGGCGCCTTTGCTCAAGGTGCGGGCCCCGAGACGACCAAGGCGATCCTCGGCTTCATCGCCCTCACCGATGCCGCACCGCTGATCGTCGCCAAGGAGAAGGGCTATTTCGAGAAGCATGGCATGCCGGACGTCGAGGTGGTCAAGCAGTCGTCTTGGGGCACAACGCGCGACAATCTCGTGCTTGGCTCGGCCGGCTCGGGCATTGACGGCGCCCATATCCTGACGCCGATCCCCTACCTGATGTCGGCGGGCAAGGTCACGCAGAACGGCCAGCCGCTGCCGATGGCCATCCTCGCCCGTCTCAATCTCGACGGCCAGGCGATCTCGATCGGCAAGGAATATGCGGGCCTGAAGGTCGGGCTCGATGCCTCGGTGCTGCGCGAAAGCTTCGCGCAGAAGAAGGCGGCCGGCGCCCCGGCCAAGGTCGCGGTGACCTTTCCGGGCGGCAACCACGATCTCTGGATGCGCTATTGGCTGGCGGCCGGGGGCATCGATCCCGACAGCGATGTCGAGACCATCGTCGTCCCGCCGCCGCAGATGGTCGCGAACATGAAGGTCGGCACCATGGACGCCTTCTGCGTTGGCGAGCCGTGGAATGCGCAATTGGTTGACCAGGGCATCGGCTTCACCGCCCTGACCTCGGGCGAGCTCTGGTCGAAGCACCCGGAGAAGAGCTTCGCGATGCGCGCCGACTGGGTGGAGAAGAACCCGAAAGCGACGGTCGCGTTGCTGATGGCGGTGCAAGAGGCCGCGCAATGGGCCGACGACATGGCCAACAAGGACGAACTCGCCGAAATCCTCGGCAAGCGCGCCTGGTTCAACGTCAAGCCGGCCGATATCGGCCCGCGGATGAAGGGCAACTTCGATTACGGCAATGGCCGCGTGGTGGCGGATTCCCCGCACTTCATGAAGTTCTGGCGCGACGACGCGTCCTATCCCTTCAAGAGCCACGACGCCTGGTTCGTCACCGAGGACATGCGCTGGGGCAAGCTCGAGGCCGCGACCGACGTCAAGGCTATGGTCGACCGGGTGAACCGGGAGGATCTCTGGCGCGAGGCGGCCAAGGCGCTCGGCGTTTCGGCGATCCCCGCCTCGGCCTCGCGCGGCAAGGAGACCTTCTTCGACGGCAAAGTCTTCGACCCCGAAAATCCCGCCGCCTATCTCGCCAGCCTCGCCATCACCCGCATGGTCTGAGCCGGCCCGCGCCGACAGACTCGCCGCACCGGAGACTGACGATGTCACAGACCGTCCTGAAAACCCCCGCCACCCTCCACGTCATTGCAAAACCGGCGGGGATCGCGCCGGTGGTGCCGCTGCGGCCGCGCGGCGAGACGCCGGCAGCGCGCCTCGGCCGCATCGGCAGAAGCATCGCCAGCAACACGCTGCCGCCGCTGGTGACGCTCGTCCTCCTCCTGGCGCTCTGGGAAGCGCTCTGCTCGGGCGCCGGGGCTCGGCTGCCGCCGCCGAGCCAAGTGGTCAAGGATACCTGGGAACTGATCGCGAACCCCTTCTACGTCAACGGCGGCAACGACGTCGGCCTCGGCTGGCAGATCTGGGCGAGCCTCCAGCGGGTCGCGCTCGGCTATGCCTTCGCCGTCGTCGCCGGCATCTCGCTCGGCGTCCTCGTCGGCCAGTCGAACCTTGCGATGCGCGGTCTCGACCCGATCTTCCAGGTGCTGCGCACCGTGCCGCCGCTGGCCTGGTTGCCGCTCTCGCTCGCCGCCTTCCAGGACGGCCAGCCCTCGGCGATCTTCGTCATCTTCGTCACCGCCGTCTGGCCGATCATCATCAACACCGCGGTGGGCGTGCGCAACATCCCGGACGACTATCGCAACGTCGCCAAGGTGCTGCGGCTGAACGGCTTCGAGTTCTTCTGGAAGATCATGATCCCGGCCGCCGCCCCCTACATCTTCACCGGCCTCAGGATCGGCGTCGGCCTGTCCTGGCTCGCCATCGTGGCGGCCGAGATGCTGATCGGCGGCGTCGGCATCGGCTTCTTCATCTGGGACGCGTGGAACTCCTCGCTGATCAGCGACATCATCCTGGCCCTCGTCTACGTCGGCATCGTCGGCTTCGTGCTCGACCGGATCGTCGCCTCGATCGGTAAGGCTGTCACCCGCGGCACCTCGGCCACATGAGCGGCCACCTGACTGGATCGGAGATCAAGACGATGAGCACCAAACCCTTCCTGTCCATCGAGGGCGTCACCAAACAGTTCGCCCGCGGCGGCGCGGTCACCGAAGTCCTCCTCGACATCGACCTGACAGTCGCCAAGGGCGAGTACATCTCGATCATCGGCCATTCCGGCTGCGGCAAGTCCACGCTCCTTAACATCGTGGCGGGGCTGACGGACGCGACGCGCGGCGTCGTGCTGCTTGAGGACAAGGTCGTCGACGCGCCCGGCCCCGACCGGGGCGTCGTCTTCCAGAACCATTCGCTGCTGCCCTGGCTCACCGTCTACGAGAACGTCGCGCTGGCGGTCGACAAGGTGTTCGGCCGCACGAAGAGCCGCGCGGAACGGCGCGAATGGGTGATGCGCAATCTCGAGCTCGTTCACATGGGCCATGCCCGCGACAAGCGCCCGTCCGAGATCTCCGGCGGCATGAAGCAGCGCGTCGGCATTGCCCGCGCGCTCGCGATGGAGCCGAAGATCCTGCTCCTCGACGAGCCTTTCGGTGCCCTCGACGCCCTGACGCGGGCCCATCTCCAGGATCAGGTCATGGCGATCCAGGCCAATCTCGGCACCACGGTGATGATGATCACACACGACGTCGACGAGGCGGTGCTGCTGTCGGACCGCATCGTCATGCTGACCAACGGCCCTTCGGCGCGGATCGGCGAGATCCTCGACGTGCCGCTCGCCCGTCCGCGGCGGCGGCTCGAGCTCGCCGCCGACCCCGCCTACATCCGCTGCCGCACCGCGGTGCTGAAATTCCTCTACGAGCGCAACCGCTTCGTGGAGGCGGCATGACCGCGGCCTGCATCCCCGGAGAGGTCCCCTCCATGCCCCAGCGACTGGTGATCATCGGCAACGGCATGGCGCCCGGCCGGGCGCTTGAGCACCTCTTCGAGAAGAGCCCCGGCCGCTACGCCGTGACGGTCTTCAACGCCGAGCCGCGCGTGAACTATAACCGGCTGATGCTGTCGCCGGTCCTGTCGGGCGAGAAGCGCTACGAGGACATCATCACCCATGACGATGCCTGGTATGCTGCGAACGGCGTGACGCTGCACAAGGGCAAGCGCATTGAAGCGATCGACCGCGCTGCCCGCACGGTCACCGCCGCAGACGGCACGGTGGCGGACTACGACCGGTTGATCATAGCGACCGGGTCGACGCCCTTCATCGTGCCGGTGCCCGGGCACGACTTGCCCGGCGTCCTCGCCTATCGCGATCTCGACGATGTCGAGAAGATGTGGGACGCCGCGCGCCGCGGAGGGCGGGCCGTCGTCATCGGCGGCGGGCTGCTCGGACTGGAAGCCGCCGCCGGTCTGAAGGCGAAGGGGATGGACGTCACCGTCCTCCACATCATGCCGACGCTGATGGAGCGCCAGCTCGACCCGGCGGCCGGCTGGCTGCTCGAGCGCTCGCTCAAAGAGCGCGGCATCGACATCCTGTGCAAGGCCAACACCAAGGCGATCCTCGGCGACGGCAAGGTCGAGGCCGTGCTGCTCGAAGACGGAACGACGATCGCCTGCACGACGGTGATCATGGCGGTCGGCATCCGGCCATCGACTGCGCTCGCGAAGGCCGCCGGCCTCGAGGTCGCCCGCGGCATCGTCGTCGGCGACGACATGCGCACCTCCGACCCCGACATCTTCGCGCTCGGCGAATGCGCCGAGCACCGCGGCATGGTCTACGGCCTCGTCGCGCCGCTCTACGAGATGGCCGAGGTGGTGGCCTCGCAGCTCGCGGAGAAGGCCGAGGGACAGTATCTCGGCTCGGTCACCGCGACCAAGCTGAAGGTCACCGGCATCGATCTGTTTTCCGCCGGCGATTTCGCCGAGGGCGAGGGGCGCGAGGAGATCGTGCTGCGCGACGCCGCCGCCGGCGTCTACAAGCGACTAGTGCTCCAGGGAGGACGCATTCTCGGCGCCGTCCTCTATGGCGAGACGTCGGACGGCGCTTGGTTCTTCGACCTCGTGAAGAAGAAGAGCGACGTGTCGGCGATGCGCGACACCCTGATCTTCGGCCAGTCCTACCAGGGAGGGTCTCCGCTGGACCCTATGGCGGCCGTTGCAGCCTTGCCGGATGATGCGGAAATCTGCGGCTGCAACGGCGTGTGCAAGGGAAAGATTACGACGGCGATCACCGCCAGGGGCCTGACGACGATCGACGACGTGCGTGCCCATACGAAAGCCTCCTCCTCCTGCGGCTCCTGCACGGGCCTCGTCGAGCAGCTGATGGGACTAACGCTCGGCGCGGCTTTCAATCCCGCGGCGGTGAAGCCGATGTGCGCCTGCACCGATCTCAGCCATGCCGACGTGCGCCGGCTGATCGTCGCCAAGCATCTCGCCTCGATCCCCGAAGTGATGCAGGAGCTGGAGTGGAAAACGTCTTGCGGCTGCTCGAAATGCCGGCCGGCGCTGAACTACTATCTCCTCGCGGAATGGCCAGGCACCTACCAGGACGACAAGCAGTCGCGCTTCATCAACGAGCGCGTCCACGCCAACATCCAGAAGGACGGCACCTATTCCGTCGTGCCGCGGATGTGGGGCGGCATGACGACGTCGCACGAGCTGCGCGCCATCGCCGACGTCGTCGACAAGTTCCAGATCCCGGCGGTGAAATGCACCGGCGGCCAGCGCATCGACATGCTGGGCGTCAAGAAGGAGGACCTTCCGGCCGTCTGGGCCGATCTCAACGCCGCCGGCATGGTCTCGGGCGCCGCCTACGGCAAGGCGCTGCGCACGGTGAAGACCTGCGTCGGGACGGACTGGTGCCGCTTCGGCACGCAGGATTCGACCGGGCTCGGCATCCGCCTGGAGCGCTTCATGTGGGGCTCCTGGACGCCCGCCAAGCTGAAGCTCGCCGTCTCCGGCTGCCCGCGCAACTGCGCCGAGGCGACCTGCAAGGACATCGGCGTGATCTGCGTCGACAGTGGCTACGAGATCCACTTCGCCGGGGCCGCCGGGCTCGACATCAAGCCGACGGAGGTGCTGGGCCATGTCCGCAGCGAGGACGAGGCCCTGGAGGTGATCGTCGCGCTGACCCAGCTCTACCGCGAGCAGGGTCATTACCTCGAGCGGATCTACAAATGGAACAAGCGCGTCGGCATCGACAGCATCCGCGCAGCGGTGATCGACGATCTGGCGAAACGCGCCACGCTGTTCGATCGCTTCGTCCACAGCCAGCAGTTCGTCCAGAAGGACCCCTGGGCCGAGCGCGCCAGCGGGCGGGTGGCGGCGCACGAGTTCCGGCCGATGGCCGATCTCACGGGCTTCGGGGAGGCCGCGGAATGACCGGTGCGCAGTGGTTGGCGATTGGCCATCTCGACGACATCCCCCGCCGCGGCGCCCGCTGCGTCGTCTCGCCGCTCGGCCGCATCGCCGTCTTCCGCACCGCCGACGACCAGGTCTTCGCCACCGAGGATCGGTGCCCCCACCGGGGCGGCCCCTTGAGCCAGGGCATTGTCCACGGCAGCTCGGTCTCCTGTCCGCTGCACAATCAGGTCATCGCGCTCGACAGCGGCCTGGTGCAGGGACCGGACGTCGGCGCCGTGCGGACCTTCCCGGTTCGCCTCGGCGCTGCGGGCGAGCTGGAAATGCTGATCGACCTCGCCCCCGCGCTCGCCGAAGCTGCGGAATAGGCCGGTGGAAGCCGCGCCTGCCGATCTGACGGTCCGCACGACATGCCCTTATTGCGGCGTCGGCTGCGGCGTGCTCGCGACGCCCCGCGCCGACGGCACGGTGACCATCGCGGGCGATCCCGACCATCCCGCCAATTTCGGCAGGCTCTGCTCCAAGGGCTCCGCCCTCGGCCAGACGATCGGGCCGGAACAGCGGCTGCTCCGGCCAAGCATCGGCGGCAAGCCGGTCACCTGGGATCGCGCCCTGGACGTTGTGGCGACGGTCTTCTCCCAGGCCATCGCGGCGCACGGCCCCGACAGCGTCGCCTTCTACGTCTCCGGCCAGCTGCTGACGGAGGACTACTACGTCGCCAACAAGCTGATGAAGGGGTTCATCGGCTCGGCCAACATCGACACCAATTCGCGCCTCTGCATGTCCTCGTCGGTCGCCGGCCACCGACGGGCTTTCGGTGCCGATACGGTGCCGGGATGCTATGCCGACCTCGAGGAAGCGGACCTGCTGGTGCTGGTCGGATCGAACCTTGCCTGGTGTCATCCGGTGCTGTTTCAGCGCGTCATGGCAGCCAAGGCCGCCCGGCCCGCCATGCGGATCGTCGTCGTAGATCCCCGCCGCACCGCGACCGCCGATGCGGCGGACCTCCACCTCCAGATCCGGCCAGACGGCGACACCGCGCTCTTCTGCGCCCTTCTCGCCCATCTCGCCGATACCGGCATGGTCGATGCCGGGTTCGTGTCCGATCACACCAACGGCTTTGACGCAGCATTGGCGGCAGCGAGGTCATCTTCGGACATCGCCAAGGCGACCGGGCTTGCCGCCACCGACATCGCGACGCTGTTCGATCTGTTCGCCCGGACGGAAAAGGTCGTTACCGTCTACAGCCAGGGCGTCAATCAGTCGGCCTCGGGCACCGACAAGGTCAATGCGATCCTCAACTGTCACCTCGCCACGGGGCGGATCGGTCGGCCGGGGATGGGGCCCTTCTCCGTCACCGGACAGCCGAACGCCATGGGCGGACGCGAAGTGGGTGGCCTCGCCAACCAGCTCGCCGCCCATATGGACCTCGAAGACGCCGGGCATCGCAATCTCGTCCAGGACTTCTGGCAGTCCCCCCGGATCGCCGCGACACCGGGGTTCAAGGCGGTGGACCTCTTCGACGCCGTTCGCGACGGAAGGATCAAGGCGCTCTGGATCATCGGCACCAACCCGGTCGACTCCCTACCGGACGCCGACAGCGTGCGGGCTGCCCTCGCCGCTTGCCCCTTCGTCGTCGTGTCGGACATCGTGTCCGATACAGACACCCTGCCGCTTGCCCATATCGTGCTGCCAGCGGCCGGCTGGGGCGAGAAGGACGGCACGGTGACGAACTCCGAACGCCGCATCTCGCGCCAGCGCAGCTTCCTCAACTCGCCGGGGGAAGCGCGGCCCGATTGGCAAATCCTTGCCGAGGTCGGGCGCCGCATGGGCTTCGACGGGGCCTTCGACTGGCTGAGCGTCGGCGAGGTGTTCGACGAGCATGCCCGTTTGTCTGCGATGGAAAACGACGGAGCCCGTGACTTCAACCTTGCCGGCCTCACCTCTTTGACCCCCGACGGATACGACCTGATGTCCCCGGTGCAGTGGCCCGTGCCTGCCAACGATGCCCACGCGCTCGGCGATCAGCCTTCCGATCGTCGCTTCTTCGCCGCAGGGGGCTTTTTCAACCCGGATCGCCGGGCGCGCTTTGTCCCCGTACGCACGACGGCGGAGGTTCCCGCTGATCCGCAACGCCCATTCATCCTCAATTCTGGACGCATCCGCGACCACTGGCACACCATGACCCGCACGGGCCGCTCTCCGCGCCTGTCCGCGCACATCGCGGAGCCCTTCGCAGAGATCCATCCCGATGATGCTCTAGGTCTCGGCATTTTGGGCGCGGAGATCGTGCGACTGGAGACGCGGCAGGGAAGCGGCCTTTTCCGGGCCTGCCTTACAACCCGCCAACGACGGGGTTCCATCTTCGTGCCGATGCACTGGACGGATCAGTTCGCGTCAGCATCTCGGGCGGGTGCGCTGGCTCAGAAACGAACGGATCCGCATTCAGGCCAGCCCGCATTGAAGGCGACTGCGGTCTCGGTACAGCGATTTCCCGTGTCATGGCACGGGTTCGCGGTTGTTCGGCATCGGCCCCGGGTCATTCCGGCCGAGTACTGGGCAATCGCCCGCACCGAAGGAGGCTGGCGACTGGAACTAGCCGGGCTAACCGTTCCCGCGCAATGGTCGACGTTTGCGGCGGACCTCTTCGGCACGGAGAAGGAGGAGCTCGTTTCCTACCGTGACGCGACATGCACGCGCCTTGCCGCCTTCGATGGCGAAGCGCTGGCTGGCGCTCTCTGGATCGCCGCGGCGCCCGTGGCTGTGGCACGTGCCTGGGCTGTCGAGCAACTGACTGCGGCTCATGCGCTCTCGCGACAGCGCGTTCTGGCGGGACGCGGCGGGGCCGACCGACCCGATATCGGTGCCATCGTCTGCGCCTGCTTCGCAGTGGGCTCCGCCGAGATCAGCGGCGCCGTAAGGAATGGCCGATGTCGGACGGTTCCGGACATCGGCAGTCTACTTCAGGCGGGCACGAACTGCGGATCATGCCGTACAGAAATCCAGGGAATTATCGATGGCTGCCTTGTCCGCGACGAAGCCTGACACGAACGATCGCCGCGCCCGAAGCCAACGCATCCAACCGCTGGCGACGTTGCCCGTCTTCTTCGCCTTGACGGGGAAACGGGTCGTCATGACGGGTGGCGGGGCCGCGTCGGCTTGGAAGGCTGAATTGCTTGCGGCGGCTGGGGCTGTCGTCGTTCTGCATGCCCCTGCCGCGGAGCTCGGCGAGGAAATGGCGGCGCTGCTCGCCAACGGTCCCTCCGTTGGCTCGCTCACGCATCTCGATCGTCCTTGGGGCCTCGATTCTTTTGCCAATGCGGCGCTTGCCGTGGGTGATTGCGCCGACCATGCCGAGGCTCAAGCCTTCGCATGTGCCGCGCGCGATGCCGGTGTGCCGTGCAACGTCATCGACAAGCCGATTTTCTGTACCTTTCAATTCGGGACGATCGTCAATCGCTCGCCTGCGGTGATCGGGATCTCGACGGACGGGGCCGCTCCGATCCTCGGACAGGCGATCCGACGCCGCATCGAGACCCTGCTGCCGCCCGCTCTTGCCGATTGGGCCCAACTCGCCGCCACCATCCGCGAAGAGGTGATGGCTCGGCTCGCCCCGGGGCCTCTACGACGCGCGTTCTGGGAGCGTTTCGCGAGCAAGGCATTCACGGTGGCGACGCCGACATGTGAAGATCAGGGCGACATCAAAAGTCTCGTCGACGAAATCGCAAACGCTGAGGACGTTCGAGGTCGTGTGACTTTGGTCGGCGCCGGCCCCGGCGAGGCCGAACTGCTGACGCTGAAAGCTGTGCGCGCTCTCCAGGCGGCGGACGTCATCCTATTCGACGACCTCGTCTCCGACGAGATTCTGGAACTTGCCCGCCGAGAGGCCAAACGCTTGCTGGTCGGCAAGCGCGCCGCGCGCGAGAGCTGCCGCCAGGAGGACATCAACGCGCTGATGATCCAGTTCGCCAAGGCCGGCAAGCATGTGGTGCGGTTGAAGTCCGGTGACGTCTCGGTGTTCGGCCGCTCCGGCGAGGAGATCGAGGCGCTGAAGGCGGAGAACATCCCGGTCCGCATCGTGCCCGGCATCACCGCCGCATCAGCACTCGCCGCCGGCTTCGGCGTCTCGCTCACCCACCGCGACCACGCGAGCCAGGTTCGCTTCGTCACCGGCCATTCGAAGAAGGGCGGCTTGCCCGACACGCTGGACTGGCCGGCGCTTGCCGACGTCCACGCCACCACGATCTTTTACATGGGCGGCCGTATGGCCCCCCTCATTGCATTACGTTTGATGGCACACGGGCTGCCAGGCAACACTCCTGTGGCGGTCGCCGCGAACATCTCCCGCATCGACGAAACACGGGCCGCTGGCACGCTGGAGAACCTTGCCGCCATCGTCAGCCGCATCGGCGTCGACCGTCCGATCCTGATTGGCATCGGTCGCGTATTCTTCGGATGCCTGGAAGGAGAGGACTGCGGACGCACTATGGACGCGACGGACCTCGTCCTTTCGAAGGCGAGTTAGCCGATCCATCACGCTCGCAAACTGCGTTAAGAAACAGCCGCAACGCCACCCTATCAACGGCTCGATCGAGTATCTTGCGCATGGTGGTTCTCCTTGGATGGCCCTTGGGCCATTGGGTGATGACTGTGGGCGGCGACAAACCGCCGGCCGCGTGATCAGTTGAATTTCGCCTGCGAGATCTTGCCGTCGGGACCCGTGAGCTGAACCGCTCCCTTGACCGGACCCTCGGACGGACCCGCCAGCGTCCCCGACAGGAACGGGCCGGCCGGGACGAGCGTGACGCGGGCCGGCTTGCCGCCGACCAGGAGGACCGCGGTCCCCTTGAAGCCGTCGACCGCAACCGGAGCGTCGGCGGCGTCGCTGACGAACACCTTCACCTCGCTTCCCGCGGTGACGAGCTCGACATGGTGGGCGCCGGCATCGACCAGCGTCCCGCCGTTGGGTCCCTTGCGGGGTTCATGGGCCTGAGCGATGCCGGACGCGAGGAGTGCGGCGGCGATGATCAATGTGCGGATGGTCATGGGTTCGGGTCTCCGGTTGAGGTCAGAAGGAATGGGCGGCTGCCGCGCCGGGTGCCGCTTCGGCGGTCCCCGACATGGCCTGACGAGCGGCATCCACGAGGCGCTTCAGCGGCTTCTCGCCGTAACGCAGGAAGAGGACGGGGGTCAGGAAGGTGTCGAGCAGCGTCGAGGAGACGAGGCCGCCGAAAATCGTCACCGCGACCGGGTGGAGAATTTCCTTGCCCGGCGCAGAGGCATCGATCATCAGCGGCACCAGGGCGACACCCGCCGACAGCGCCGTCATGAGGACGGGGGTCAGCCGCTCGAACAGCCTCAGACGCAGCGCGTTGCCGAGCACGAAGACGCTCGACAGCGCCATGGCCCCGCGGCCAGAACCGGCGACAGGAGGATGCCGGTGAACGGATAGAGCGCCGCCGCGGCGACCGGGATCAGGACGACGTTATAGCCGAACGCCCAGAAGAGGTTCTGCCGGATGTTGGCGATGGTCGCCTTGGAGATCGCGATCGCCTCGACGACGTCGATCAGGTTGCTCAACATCAGGACGACGTCCGCACTCTCGATGGCGACGTCGGTCCCGGTACCGACGGCAAGCCCGGTAATGCCAGAAGATTTGATGTCATCGACTGGACTTAGCCCACATCAAGGGATGCTGCCCGTCCGACGGCTCGCAATGGAGTCGTTTCTTCGCCGACGGGGATCGCTTCACGATCGGCAACCTCGAGGTCGAGGTCATGTTGACGCCTGGCCACACGCTGGCTTCGATCGCCTACTGCATCGGCGACGCTGCCTTCGTCCACGACACGCTGTTCATGCCGGACGGCGGAACGGCACGCGCGGACTTCCCGGGCGGTAGCGCCGAAGCGCTGTGGGACAGCATCAGCGTCATCCTTGCCCTGCCCGGAGAAACACGCGTCTTCACCGGGCACGACTACCGGCCAGGCGGACGCAAGCCGCGTTGGGGATCTACGGTTGAAGACTAGCGACGTGCCAATGTCCACATCGTTAAGGCGCCGACGAGGGAAGCCTTCGTGGCGCTTGGAGAGGCGCGCGATCGCGACCTAGCCATGCCGAACCTCATCCTGCATTCTCTCCAGGTGAACATTCGCGGCGGCCGACTGCCTGAAGCCGGAGATGACGGCCGATGCTATTTTAAGATCCCGCCCGACGCCCTTGAAGGCGTCGCGTGGTGAACACCAACAACCGAAGGAGATTGGCATGACCATTCGAAGCGCCAAGGACGTCGTCTTGCAGGCCTCCGCCGGGGTGAAGACGATCGCACCCGGCGACGCCGCCAAGCTCGTCGGGTCGCCCGGCGCGATTTTCGTCGACGTGCGCGAGGCGAACGAACTGGAAAAGACCGGAACCCTGGAGGGCGCCGTCCATGTGCCGCGCGGCCTTCTCGAGTTCCAGGCCGATCCCTCCAGTCCAAGTCACAAGGCCGAACTCGAGCCGGCCAAGCGCCTCGTCCTCTTCTGCGCCTCGGGCGGACGGTCGGCCTTAGCCGCCGCCACGCTCCAATCCATGGGCTTCACAGACGTCGTCTCGGTGGAGGGTGGATTTCCCGCGCTTAAGGAGGCTGGCGCGCCGACAATTCGCTGAACGGAGTGCACAGACGCGTCCACGAGGGACATGATTTGGATCCAGAACCGTTTCGTTTCTTGGAGACATCGATCGAGCGAACCGCCGCCCATATCATCCTCGCGGGGCGATGGTTTGCCGCCGGCATCCTGGACGGGCGGCTGCCCAACGACTCTTAAAGCAGGCAGTTCGCAGGAAACGAGAGCCAAACAGGCATTTTTGCCAGAGGCAGCAATCGTAAACCCAGAGCTTGGGCCGTCACCTGAGCAGGACCTTGTCGGCGTGGACGGGCGTACCCTTCGTCCCGGTCATGTCGGCCGACTGGATCCGCATGCCGGAGAAGTCGGCCCCTGCCACGTTGGCTCCTGTGAACTTCGCTCCCTGCGCCTCCACGCTGCTCATGTCCGCTCCCTCGAAGGAGACATCGGTAAAGTCTGCGAACTTCGCCTGCGCGCGGGACAGGTTCGCCGCCTTCAGGTTCGCGCCCCGCAGCTTCGCAGAGTTCAGGATTCCCCGCATCATGCCCATCGACTGGTTCTTCATGTCGGCCGAGAGGTTTGCCCCTTCCATGTTCGCCTTCACCATCGATGCCCGTGAGAAGTCCGCAGTCAAACGTCCGCCCGACAGGTCGGCATCGTCGAAGTCGGCATCCATCATCTGTGCCTGGAAGAGGCTCGCCTTCTTCAAGCTCGCGTTGGTGAAGTCCGCCTTGAGCGCCCAGGCTTGGTCCAGGATGGCCCCATCGAGCTTCGCGCCGACGAACTTCGTGCCGTTCAGGTACGCGGACCTCAGCGTCGCGCCGCTGAAGTCGAGACCGGACAGGTCGAGCCCGTTGAGGGACTTCAAGGTGAAGTTGGCGGGAGCGGAAGGGGTTGCCCGTGCTAGCACGTCTTCAACGTCTGCCCGGGTAATGGTGGCCTGCGTCATCTTTGCGGACTTCATGTCCAGTCCGGCCATCTGGGCCATTCCCGCGCTCGGTCCATGACAAAGAATGGTGACGGCGAGCGTTGCGACAACGGTCAGCCTGGATCGGTCTTGCATGTTCTCTCCCGGGAAGTCGTTGCTTCCATTGTGCAAGCCGTCGGCTCATCCGCGGACTGCTTTTCCTTGAACTCGTCGGACGCCGAGCCTGTCGATGGTCGGTTTCTGTGCCCCGCAGGTGGGGCACCACGGCGCGGAGATGTCGACGGCGATCGCCCGGCCCGCAGCCTCGGCCACGTCGAAGCCAGCGCGGTCGAAGGACTTCATTTCCGCCGCGAAGGCTGCGCCACTCATCGCGGCGAGGCCAGGCCCGACGAAGGCAAGTCTGAACTTCAGGGTCGTCACGGCATCCTTCGGTGCGGTCTCCCAGCAGGCTTGCGCTCCCGTCATTGAGGACGCAACGATCTCGCGGCGTGCTCCGCTTTTTGTGCGTTTGTCTCGGCGCCTACATCCGTCCGTCCTGTGCCCGCAGCTCTCGAAGGAGATTCAGTACATGAACTCCCGTCAAGCGTCGCCCAACTCCATCCCTTGGCCGCCGCTGATCCTCGGCGCGAGCGCCATGGTCAGTTTAGGCCTCAATGCCTGGTTCCCCGCTGGCCTTGGAGGCCAGCTCCCGGTCCGCGTGGCGGGCATTGTCCTTGTCGCGTGCGGGCTGCTCCTTGATGTGCTCGCGATGGCGTCCATGCACCGTTCCGGGACGAACATCCTGCCGCACCGCCCGGCGGGCACGCTCCTGACCGACGGCGTCTTCGCCTGGTCGCGCAACCCGATCTACCTTGGCAACGCCCTGTTGCTGACGGGCATTGGGTTGGCCGCGGACATCGCCTGGTTCCTTCCAGCCGCGGCTGTTGCGATAGCACTTACGGACCGTCTCGCTGTGCGGCGGGAAGAGGTTCATCTCGCTGCCAAGTTCGGAACGGCCTACCGCGATTATGAGAGTTCGACACGGCGATGGTTCGGCCGAAAACTCTAATCGACCCGTGACCGATCGCATCAAAGGGATGTGGCAACTCTAATTCGACTGGGTTGACCAAAACCATTTCATGTAACATGGTATGATACATGAAACGAGACAGCCGACTATCGGGCGTCCTGCACGTCCTCCTCCACATGGCCGAGACCGACGGTCCGGTAACATCAGAACACCTGTCGAAGGCGATGCAGACAAACCCGGTCGTGATCCGTCGGATCATGGCGGGACTGCGCGACGACGGTCTCGTGCGGTCCGAAAAGGGGCACGGCGGCGGCTGGACCATCGCGCGCAACCTCTCGACCGTAACGCTACGCGACGTCTACGCGGCTCTCGGGTCACCCAGCCTGTTCGCTATGAGCAACCGTACGGACGCGCCCGGCTGCCTCGTCGAGGAAGCTGTCAACGCGGCGTTGGACGACACGTTCGCCGCAGCCGAGTCCTTGCTGCTCGAACGTTTCGGCGCGGTGACGCTGGCCGCGCTCCATGCCGATTTCCATGCCCGGCTGAAACGGCGGGCCAGCCAATGCGACTTCGAGGGAGAACCCCATGCGGCATGACGCGATCGTCATCGGCGGCAGCTTTGCCGGCCTGTCGGCGGCCACCTACATCGCCCGCGGCCGCCGGCGGGTTGCGGTGATCGACGCCGGGTCCCCGCGCAACCGCTTTGCGGCACACTCCCACGGCTTCCTCGCGCAGGACGGCGCGGATCCTCGGGCCATCCTGTCGACCGGGCGGCGGCAACTGACCGGCTACGCGGAAGCCTCGTTCGTCGAGGCAACCGCCATGGACGCTTGGGCGACCGACGGCGGCTTCGCGGTCTCCCTCGACAACGGCGACACTATCGAGGCCACAAAGCTGGTCCTCGCCTTCGGCGTCAGCGACACGCTGCCGGACGTCCCGGGGCTGCGCTCGCGGTGGGGCCGCGACGTGCTCCACTGCCCCTACTGCCATGGCTACGAGTTCGCGGGCCGGAGCCTTGGCGTTCTTCACACGGCACCACATTCCGCCCATCAGGCGATGCTGATCGCGGAATGGGGCCCGACGACCCTGTTCCTCGACGGCGCGGACATGCCGGACGCGGCGACCTGCGAGGCGCTCGCCGGGCGCGGCGTCGCGATTGAGGAAAGTCCCGTGAAATCTCTGGACGGCGGCGACGGGCGGCCTCTCGACGTGCTGCTCGACGACGGTCGGAAGGCCCTCGTCGGCGCGCTCTTCATCGCCGCCCCGACCCGGTTGAACAGCAACCTCGCCGAGCGGCTGGGATGTACCGTCGACGATGGACCGCTCGGGCCGATCATCAGGACTGATGCCGAGAGGATGACGACCGTGCCTGGTTTTTACGCCGCGGGTGACATCGCCCGCGCGCCTCATACAGTGACCTGGGCGGCCAGCGACGGCGTCACCGCCGGACTTTCGGTCCACCGGTCCCTCGTGTTTGGCTGAGGACGTCACCGCCGCGGACGAGGTCGACACCGAAAGTTTTGGAACGGCGCCTCGACCATAACCGTGTGGCCTCGGAAGCGACCGACGTCGACGACACCCTGTTTGGAGCGTGGGCGCGAAGGCCTTCGTGAGGAATGCCGTTTGTCCACCCCACCACCGCCGACCGATCCACCTACGATCATCCCGAACATGTTGGAGTTGCTGCTTGTCGTCTTTCTCCGATCCTGAAGCGGTGGCCCGATACGCTGATGGTCCGGTTCGAATGGTGCCTGGCTTTCACCATATGCAGCGTATGGCCGCGCTGCTGCTGGCGGAGCGCGTTCCAAACGACGGTCGCGTGCTGGTTCTGGGAGCGGGCGGCGGCTTGGAACTGACAGTGTTCGCCGAACACCGTTCAGGTTGGCGGTTCGACGGAGTGGACCCGTCGGCAGAGATGCTGGAGCTTGCGGCACGCACGCTCGGGCCGCTCGCCTCGCGCGTCGGCTTCCACAAGGGCACGATCGACATCGCACCCGAAGGACCTATCGACGGCGCAACGTGCTTGCTGACGCTTCACTTCCTGCCGCGGGACGAGCGCCTGCGCACATTGGTCGAGGTCCGGCGGCGACTGGCGCCCGGCGCGCCCTTGGTCGTCGCGCACCACAGCTTCCCGCAGGAACCTACGGAGAAGTCGCTATGGCTGGATCGCTTCGCAGCGTTCGCCACGGCGCCGGGCATGTCCGCTTCACAGATGCGCGTCGCGGCCCTTGCGATCGGCGAGCGCCTGCCAACAATGTCTCCCGAAGAGGACGAGGCTCTGCTCCAGGAGGCAGGGTTCGGCGGGGTCGCCTTGTTCTATGCCGCATTTACGTTCAGGGGCTGGGTGGGATACGCCTGACCGATAGGACACGTAGATGCCTTGCCCGAGGCCTCGCCTCGCCCTTCGAAGCGGGATAGGCAGCAGAAGCATCGAACGATTTGGCCGCCATCGACCCGTTGCTGACACCACGCTGTTGATCTCTTAGATCCATTTTATGGTATTAGGATTAGGCAAGCGGAAGGATGGAAGCGAGGCCCAAATACATCGAACAGGGGATGCAGAATGGCTGGCGAGCAGATTATTGTGGAGGCCGAGGTGTCCGCATCGGTCACGGAAGCATGGGATGCCTACACTTCGCCCGACCGGATCACACAGTGGAACTTTGCGTCTGACGACTGGCATTGCCCAGCTGCCAGCGTTGACCTTCGCGAAGGGGGGCGATTCAGCTCTCGTATGGAAGCAAAGGACGGCGGCACCGGCTTCGACTTTGCAGGCACGTATACGAAGCTCATCCCGAACAAGCGGATTGAGTATGAGTTTGGCGGTCGTCAGGTAACCGTTAGCTTCAAGCCTCATGGCGACTACACGCATGTACAGGTGGCGTTCGACGCAGAAACCGAGCATTCCGTCGACCAGCAGCGCAGCGGCTGGCAGGCCATTCTCGACAACTTCGCTAAGCACGTGAGTGCCACTCCAGCTCGTACATAGCTGACGCGAGGTGGTTGGTGCCGCAACGACCGCTTTCCCCCGGGCCAGCCATTCGCTTCCCGCTCAGCTCGAGGCCGCCTGCTGAATTGGTAGCCTTTGCTACCGAATGCCGAAAAGACACATGTCCTGGTGGAGCACGGCTTCGGAAGTGCGGCAACGTTAGTCTCCGTGTGCGGTTGTAGCCCGGCCGAAGGCATGGGAGAGCGTATGGCATACTGGTAGAACGCGGCAGGATCGGATCAACGGACCTACGCCGACCGCTTCATCCGTCACGGCAATGCTTACAGATGCGACCCGGCGACGGGTACGTTCCCAGCCATTCCAACTGCCTATCGCAACATCCGTGATCCAAGGACGAGATACCCTCTCGATCCAGACAACACAGATGGTGCCCTCGCCGTCTTTCAAATGCTGATCCCGAACTGATCCACCGCGGCTGCGGGGCTGGTCAATCAAGAACCTCTAAGCGGAATGGAATAGCGTCAGTTACCGCGCTCTGAACGTATACTGAACCCTCAGCACATCGCGGATGGCGCGGCTTGGCGCTTAGGTTCAGTGACCCGCCGCCCAGCGCTGCCATGATCGCGAGGTTGAACGCAGCGCGCTCCCCCTTGGTCAGGCCCGCCGCCTTCATCCCGGCCGCAACGCGCCGTTTGAGCTTCGGTCCGGAGAAGAAGGCGTATGCGGGCACGCCAAGGCTCGCCACGGCTTGCCCGTCGATGTTCGCGGCCGTGATGTCGAGGGCCGCGCACTCCGCCAACTTCTCGACGGACGCCTTCCTTTTCAGGGAGCCGTAGCAAGCCTCGACCGCCTCGGCAGCAGTACCAATCCCGCCCCCTTCTTAGATGCCGCGGAAGGCGGTCGCACTCCCGAAGTGCGATTTCAGTGGCTTGTGGCGGAGATCGGCAAGTGGTCCCACTCCATCCCCCAATCGCTCCATCATCTGCCAGCGATCACACTTGTTGGCTTCGTCGACCGCAACTCGCTGGCCGCCTCAGGTTTAAAACTCCTCCCAACTGCTCTCGGCGGCGGGTGCTGCGCTTACCCCTCCGCTGCCGGCGACTTTCAACATCGGCACCGACCTTGCCGGGGGGGCGGGTTTGCGGGCGGGGCCGCTGGCCGCGGGCCGCGCGGCCGTGTGGGCGGAGCCGCTGGTCTGGAAGCGCATCATCAACTGGCTGAGCTGCTCGGTTTCGGTTCGCAAGCTCTGGGCGGCCGCGGTCGTCTGCTCGACCATGGCCGCGTTTTGCTGGGTGACCTTGTCCATCTGGTCGGCGGCACCCGAAACCTCGCGCAGCGTCGTCGCTTGCTGTCCGGCATTGCGGGCGATGTCGCCGATGAGATCGCCCATCAGCCGCACGGTGGTGACGATTTCCTCGAGGCTCTTGCCCGAAGCGGTGACGAGCTGGACGCCGTTGTCGACCTCGCGCGAGGAAACCGAGATCAGGTTCTTGATCTCCTGGCAGCCTCGGCCGACCGCTGGGCAAGGCCACGCACCTCCTGGGCGACGACGGCAAATCCCCTGCCCGCCTCGCCCGCCCGCGCCGCCTCGACGCCAGCGTTCAACGCGAGGAGATTGGTCTGGAAGGCGATCTCGTCGATCACGCCGATGATGTTGCCGATCTTCTGCGACGATTCCTCGATCTGGTTCATCGCGACGACCGCCTTAGAGACGATCGCACCGCCATTCTCGGCATTGGCGAGCGCGCTGGTCGCCGCGGTATTGGCTCTGTTGGCGTCGGCGGCCGTGCTGTTGATGCCCCTCGTCACTTCCGACAGCGAGGCGACCGTCTCCTCCAGCGTCGCGGCCTGCTGCTCGGTCCTCTGGGAGAGGTCGGAGGCGGCGACCCCAATCTCCTTCATGCCCTCGCCGATCGTGCCCGATGCATGCTTGACCAGGCTCATTGCCGTTTCGAGCCCTTCCAACGCCTTATTGAAGTCGATGCGCAGCTTGTCGAGTTCGGGGGTCAGCGGCGTGTGGATGCGACGGCCAAGCTCGCCCTCGGCCAAGGCGCTGAGGGCGCTGGCGATCTCGGTGACGGCATCGACGCGCTGCGTGACGTCAATAGCGAACTTGACGACCTTGGTGACCTTGCCATGCGCGTCGATGATCGGATTGTAGGCGCCTTGGATCCAGACGACCTTGCCGCTCTTGGAAACGCGGTGAAACTCGTCGGCCTGGTATTTTCCCTCCCGCAGCTGGTTCCAGAAGTTGCGGTATTCCGAGCTCTCGCGGTAGGCGCTGTCGACGAAGATCGAGTGGTTCTTGCCGACGATCTCACCGAGCTCTTAGCCCATGACCTTCAGAAAGTTGGCGTTGGCGTGCGTGATGGTTCCATCGACCTTGAACTCGATCACCGCCTGCGACCGCGACATCGCCTGGATCTGTCCGGAAAAGTCGAGGTTGAGGAGGCGCTCCTTCGCATCCGCCCATTCGACAACGAAGCCGGCGGTCTTGCCACCCTCACGCAAGGGCGCGACGAGGAGGTCGAACACATGGCCGCCGACCCTGATGGTGGCATTGTGCGGCTTTTCGAGCGTAGCCAACATATTGCGTTGATGGCCGGGATTTTTGTGGAAGACGTCGATATTGCTGCCGATCAGGGTGGCGACGCTGAATTTAGGCAGGTCCGTCCTGATCTCGCTTTCAGACGACTTCAGCATCTCATGCAGCGACGGGTTGATGTAGGTGATCCGCAGATCCTTGTCTGCCAGCATGATGTTGGTGCGCAAGGCTTCGATCGCCGCGATCTTATGCGACGTCAGCTTGCTGTGGAACGGCGAATGAAACATAGCGCGGCCTCGAACCATATATCTGAGGGCAAATTCTAGCAGAATACAAGAAGATAGGTTCTCGACTTCAGCTAAACTATCATTATAAGAAATTCGTAAACCTGCTATTAAAAATATCTAGAAATACTATAGATTCTTTATGTATGCAATATAGTTAGATTATGATAATTGATACGTATTATATGGCGCGAATAGTTGAAGTGCCGCTCGGGCGGGCCTCCGACATTACCGACGGGTCCCTACGTTTTCCAACCAAGGAATCGCTTCGAGGCCGGCAGAGGAATCGCAAGTCCTATGTGCCGCCGAGTCGTCGGCCGGCATTCGGAACGCTTGCTCTGACGCCGGGTGGGACCGCCGGCGCGCACGAATTCACAGGCCTCACACTTCGGAAGAATTGCGGCTTGGGTGAGCAGATATCAACTCTTCGCAGCAGGCTTCAGCGCGGGGCGCACCAGGGATTGCCTGTGTTCGGCAAGGCCTGGACGAGATTTTCGCTGAGAAGCTGCATCCCGGCGTCGCGGCCATCGGCGAGCTCGATGGCGACGAGGGCGGTACCGTCGCTGTCGCTCTGCCCGGTCGGCAGGATGGTGAAGCCGCGTGCCAGCCACAGCCGCAGCCGGTCGCGGGCACGGATCGCCATGATCTGCTCGGCCCGGCAGGCGGCGACGCGCCCGCTGAGTTCTGGCGCGTCAACGTTCTTCAACCGCCACTTGCGGCCATCCTGCCAGCCGGTGTCGCCGTCATAGATGCAGGTACCGCTGCGTCCGGGCCGGTTCGCGCCCTCACACGCCGGCAGAACGGCGGCGGCGGACGTCGCGACTGACAAGACAAGCGCTGCGACAGCCATCCCGGCCAGTGGCCATCCTGGTAAAGCACGCATCTGCCCTTCCCGTCCCGCCAATGTCCGCAGCTCCGTCCGGCGCAAGTCGCCCTCGGCTGGGATCGCACCCTGCACTCTGCATTTGCCGGCTAGTGAATCAAGCGGGAGCGACAGTGGCGCGTTCTACCAATCGTTCCGGCCGTATACGGCAGCGGAATGCCCGTGGCGTTTCGTGCCCTCCGAGAACGACGCGATAGGCTTCGTCGGTCAAAGCAGCATCGCATTCGAGTGTGGCGCCTACAGGCGCACCAATGACCTTGTGAAGTGGTGTCTCTTTCAGGAGAGCCCCGGACGATCTCTCGCCGGGGCCCTGTTGGGTTTTAGTTTGAACTGGAGAGATTACGCTCCGGTTGGAGGGGACGGCGCTACGATGTCGTCCGCATCGGATTCGTCGTAATCGGGCGATCGTCCGCCGTTGGGCAGCTTGCTCTGCTGGCGCTGGACATGTTCGGTTTCAGTCTCGCCGTGCGGGCTGTCCTCGGTGGCGACCTTCGAGCCGTCCTCGCGGTACTCAGCATCCTTGGTCGTCTTGCTGATCTCGGACATTGGAACTTTCTCCTGTTGGTGATGGAGAAAGTTTTGGCCAGCACTCCGGTTCCGTTGCTGCGTGTCGTCCGCCATGCCTAGCGATCTTGCAACTATCGACGCCATCGCATGTCGGCTGAGAGACTTATCCGGTGGATCGGCGTGCGTCCGAGGTGTCAGCCATCCTGCCACCCTAGACGATCAGTAAAATCATGGCCGGCAATGAGGCCGATGCGCCCACCAGCGTAAGTTCCAAAATAAGTTGGAGCTACGATGCTGACCAGGTTCGCTTGGGCCTCATGCTTTTTGCTTTTACTTTACCGCCTTTGCTGCCGAATTATATAATCCGGTGATATAGATTAACTTCTATATCATTTAAGGAATAAAGTCATTCTTAGGATAAAGGGTCAGAGCTTTAAGGACCAATCTGTCATCCGGCAGCATTTGGCTGACGGTCAAGCTTGCGCCTCGACTTTGAGACGATCGTAAACTTTTGACGTGACAACGGCGGAGAGGTTCGTGCCACGTGCAAACAGTTCGTCATTCTGTGCCGTCGGATCGGGCTGATCGCGGGCGGCACTGTGGCGGTTTAGGGCAGTTGGTTCAGGGCCGTAAACACGCCAGACAAGAACTACACGCCGGGTTCGATCCGCCTCCTCTGGGCGCAAGTCGAGCATCGAGTGCTACCTCGACAAGCTGGACTCCGTCGATCGGCAGGAGACGGACGTTGCCGAGATCCGCAAGAGGCGTTTGAACGAGCGGATCGAGGCGCTCTGCCACCCAATGCGCGACATGCGAACAATGGCGCGTCAGAAAGAGACCGCACCCGACCGTCAAATCTCGCTGACCACCCGGACGCACGTGCCATGGCCACGAACGGCGAAGATACTGTCTGCTGCCGCGCATCGAAGCTGGATGGATTATTCCTCCCGGAGGGATCGCATCATCTGATCGGAAAATGGCTTCAACAGATAGGACAAGGCAGTCCGATCACCGGTCGATGCGAAGACCTCGACCGGCATGCCGGGAACAAGTGACTTGCCGGCGACCGCGTGCGCCCCGCCTTCGATGGTGACGGTCGACAGGAAATAGGGTTGCCCGGTGGCCGGATCCATGGTCGGCGCTGCCGCCAGAACATCAACGCGTCCGGGCACTTCCGGGGTCGTTCGCTGATTGAAGGCCGAGAAACGAAGACGGACAGGCTGTCCGCTCATCAGTTGATCCACATCGCCTGGCATGAAGCGGGCCTCGACGACCAGGTCTTCGCCGTCGGGCACGATCGACATCATCGTCTGTCCGGGTTCGATCACCCCGTTGACGGTGTGAACGGACAGATCGTTGACGATCCCGGCCATCGGCGCGCGCAGTTCCATCCGCTTGGAACGATCTTCCACGGCGAGGAGCCGCTGCTCGAGCTCTGCGAAGCGGCCATCGAGGTCGCGGAGTTCGCGCTGGGCATCGGTGCGCACCTGCTGGTCGAGCTCTATGATCTTCAGCCGCGCCTCGCTGATCTGGCTGTTCACCCGCGCGATGTTGGCGAGAATTTCGCCGCTGAGGCCGTCGATCGTGATGAGATCACGCTCCATCAGACGCGTCTTGGTTTCCTCCACAAGCCGGACCTTGACGAGCGGGCGCAGCTTTTCGAGATCGTGCGCGACCATCTTGCGCTCCGCGCTATTGGCGGTTTTCTGCGCCTCGAGCCCGCGGACCTGCTCGCCATACTGATCGATCTGCTGGGCAAGCTGGGCCCGCTGCGCGTTTCGCGTCGCCCTGTTGTTTTCGAACAGGCGGGTCTCACCGGCCGCAATGGCCGAGGTCTCCGTGGCTTCCGTAAAACGCCGGGAGAAGGTGACGCTGTCCAGCCCGTCGCGCTCGGCCTGGAGCCGGGCACGGCGCCCCTCCAGCTCCGCCAGCTGCGTGCGGACCACGCCGAGCTCGGCTTTGGTCTGCGTCTCGTCGAGGCGGATGAGAACCGCTCCCGCCGCCACGCGATCGCCATTGGACACGCGGATATCGCCGACGATGCCGCCGTCTCGGTGCTGGATCAGTTTGACCTGCGAGCGGATGGCGACCTTTCCCTGAGCGATGACCGCACCGGAAAGCTCGGCCTGTGCCGCCCAGCCCCCGCAGCCCAGAATGAGGGCCGCGCCAAGAAGGCTGGCCACGGCCACCCGCGAGCCGATGCCCGAAGAAGGCTCAGAGGAAGCTTTGGGTCGTTCGCCAGCATCATTCATCGTCTTCCCCATCCCATCTGCTTCCCCTTCGTATCGAAGGAACCGGCCTGTTCACGTCGTCTGGTCGAGATCGCGGCCCGCCAGAATGAAGTCCTGACGGGTCAATTCGTGATGGCCATCGATGACAATCTCGAAATCGCTGACGTCATCGTTGTCGAGCTGGCCTTGTAGAACCGTGATCTCGGCATCCTGCACCATGCGGTGCTCGAAGGTCATCGCGCCGAGTTGCGCGATGTTTGCCGTGGCCGCACCGGCAAAGAACAGTTTCTGGGCGCTAAACTCGCCTTCCCCGGCGATCTGGGAGAGATCGATCCGATCGCCGGGCTGAAAGTCCATGATGTGGTCGCGTGGACCGCCCTTGTTCTGAAGGGCATCGAGGGAGCGGAAGAGGAAGGTGTCGTTGCCGCCCTCGCCATAGAGGATGTTCACCTCATCATTGGCAACCAGCCGGTCATTGCCCCTTCCGCCGTGAACGTTCTCGATTTCGAAGAGCCGGGCCTCGCGTTGGTTGCCGATGAACACCCAGCCATCGGGCAGATCGACATCGGCGTCGAAGACAATGTCGGAGAGATCGACGGTGTCGTCTCCGTCCCTCCCATAAATCGTGTCGACGCTCCCGTCAGCGTCGACAACGAGGACGTCGCCCCCCGAACCGCCATCGAGCGTGTCGGCGCCATCGCCGCCGGTCAGCGTATCACTGCCCGCGCCCCCGGAAATCTCGTCGGCGCCGCTCCCACCTTGCAGTCCGTCTGCGCCTTCGCCGCCGTCCAGGACATCGTCGCCCTCGCCGCCGTCGGCGAGGTCAGCACCGTCTCCGCCATAGACCAGGTCGTCCCCCGACCCGCCCGCCAGGAGATCCTCGCCGGCATTGCCGTAGAGGGTGTCGGCGCCATCGCCGCCGGTCAGCGTATCGCTGCCCGCGCCGCCGGAAATCTCGTCGGCGCCGCTCCCACCTTGCAGGCCGTCTGCGCCTTCGCCGCCGTGCAGGACATCGTCGCCCTCGCCGCCGTCGACAAGGTCAGCACCGTCTCCGCCATAGACCAGGTCGTCGCCGGCCCCGCCCGCCATGAGATCGTCGCCGGCATTGCCGTAGAGGGTGTCGTCGCCGGCACCGCCGGCCAGCGTGTCGTCGCCCGCTTCTCCGGAGAGTTGGTCGGCGCCAGCACCGCCCTGCAGCGTATCCGCGCCATCGCCGCCTTGGACGGCATCGTTTCCCTCGCCGCCGTCGGCAAAGTCGGCACCGTCCCCGCCATAGACGAGGTCGTCCCCCGACCCGCCCGCCAGGAGATCGTCGCCGGTATTGCCGTAAAGGGTATCGTTGTCGGCGGCGCCATCGAGCGTGTCCGCGCCGTCGCCGCCCTGCAGCGTGTCCGCGTCCGCACCTCCCGCGAGGTCGTCGTCTCCGTTGCCGCCGGAGAAGAGATCGACGCCTTCGCCGCCGTTCAGCGTGTCCCGGCCATCCCCGCCGGAGATCGTGTCAGCCCCGGCGCCGCCCCTGAGAACGTCGCCGCCTTCGTCTCCATAGAGCAGGTCCGAGCCAGGCCCGCCGTCGACGACGTCGTCGCCGCTGCCGCCCCTGATGACGTCGGCACCCTCGCCGCCCAGGATGGAGTCCTGCCCGTCCCCACCGAAGATCGTGTCGGCGCCGAGCCCGCCGTCGATCGTGTCTGCGTCGGAACCGCCATCGAGAATGTCGACGCCTGTCTCACCAAATAAGGCGTCCCGGCCGGAACCACCGTCCAAGTTGTCGGCACCGACACCGCCGTAGAGGAAATCATCCTCGCTCCCACCGAGGAGAATGTCGTCGCCGTCATCCCCATAGAGAATGTCGCGGCCTTCTTCGCCGAAGAGCGTATCGTTACCGTCGCCACCGAAGAGCACATCATTGCCCTCGCTCCCCCAAAGCACGTCATCGCCCTCCCCGCCGATGAGACGGTCGTCGCCTTTGCCCCCCTTGATCCCGTCATCGCTCTCGCGGCCGTAGACGATGTCGTTTCCGTCGGCGGCATCAATCGCGTCGTCCAGCGGCGTGCCGATGAGGAGATCGTCGCCTTGGGTTCCTTCTATCGATGCGCCATGCGCCGTCTTCAGCAGCATCGAAGCGGTCTGGGCCACCACCTCCTGGGTGTCGGAGACCTGGTAGGTGAACGTGACCTCGCCGGTATCCCCGACGGCCGGCGTATAGAGCCACTGCTCAAGTCCGATGCGCTGCAATTCGCCCGAACTCACCTGCAACAGACGGACGATCAGACGGTCACCGTCCGGATCGCTGGCCCCGGCGAGCAGCTCGGACATGCTGATGATGACCGCAATGCCCATCGTGCCGTCATTGAGTTGAACGGGACCGGATAGAACCGGCCGACGGTTCTGCTTGCCGCCAGCCGAGGGCGGCGCGACACCGCCATTCCCGCCGGTGTCCCCGTCGTCGTCGCCGGGCTGGCCACCACCCGAGCCATCGTTGCCGTCGTCGTCGCCTCCGGGTCCGGCGGGCCCATCAGTCCCGGCCTGCCCGGAGGGTGCGCCCGGCCCGTTCACGTGGGGAATCGCGTTGGCCGGGCCCAGTCCATCGGCGGAGGGCCAGGGAATGGAAGGTTCCGGCGGAGATGACGAAGGAGCCGGGTTCGAACCCCGAGACCGCTCGACCGGGTGCAGTGCCCCTGCTTCACCGGCGGCCGGCGGCCCCCCATCGAGGCTTCCAATGTCTGGCTGACCATGATTGTCGTTCGCCGTCCCGGCACTCTGCCGATGGGACTGCGGGGTGCCGTCATCGCTTCTCGACCGCTGGAAAGACAGTCGATCAAACTCAAGCCGCTGCAGCGGCGAGGCATCGAGACCCGACGGAAACGCCATGATTTGATCGTCGGAGGCGAATGTCCGGGCGATGGATGGGTCCGTTGCGCCCGCCTCCGGAACGGGCGGCGGCATGCCATGGTCGGGGAACGGCGAGCCAGGCGGCCTATCGCGAGGCTCGTCCTCCGAGAAGAACTGCCGCAATGCAGCCAAAAGCGACGCAACAAAGAGCGGAAAGACCGCAAAACCATTCAGCTGCGTGCCCTTCTCCTCGACCGCGAATTTCCGTCGGGGGGCGTCGGCTTCCTTGGCGTTGGGCAGTCCGAGGGCGAGACGCTCTTCCATCTTCGTCTCCTCACAGGACCGGCGACGCGGTGGCCGTGGACCGGGGCGGTGACGCCCCGCCAAAGGCGACGGAGGCGGCGGCGGTATTGGCGGCGCGCCCGGGCTGGCGAATGATCTCCTCTTTCGGCCCAAAGGCGACGAGCTTGCCGTTCTGCACGACGCCGACCATGTCGCAGGCCGCCAGCGCGCTCGGGCGATGCGCGATGACGATAGCGATGCCACCGCGCTGACGGATCTTGCAGAGCGCCTCCGTCAGCGCTGCTTCGCCCTCGACATCGAGGTTCGAGTTGGGCTCGTCGAGAACCACCAGGAACGGATTTCCATAGAGGGCGCGTGCAAGACCTATCCGTTGGCGCTGGCCAGCGGACAGAGCCGTTCCACCAAAACCAAGTTCGGTCTGGTAGCCGGTCTCCAGCCGCACGATCATCTCGTGGATACCAGCGGCCTTGGCGGCACCGACGATCCCGCGCACCTTCCTGTCCGGATCGAACCGCGCGATGTTATCAGCGATCGACCCGTCGAGAAGGGAGACATCCTGCGGAAGATAGCCAAGGCTCGCCCCGAGCTCGGCGGTTCGCCACTGGCTGAGCTCGGCGTCGTCGAGCCGCACGCTGCCGCGCAACAATGGCCAGACCCCGACAATGCCTTTGGCAAGGCTCGTCTTGCCGCCGCCGCTCGGGCCGATCAGCCCGAGCGCCTGCCCGCTCCGGAGTTCGAACGACACGTCGGAGACCAAAACGGTGCCGCTATTGGGCGCCACGACGGTCATGCCCTCGACCTTCAGCGATTGCGTGGGCGCCGGGAGATCCAGCAGGGCCGTGTCGTCGTCCATCGCCGCCAAGGTCTCCTTCAGCCGGCGGAAGGAACGGCGCGCGGCGGTGAAGTTCTTCCAGTTGCCGATGGCAAGATCGATCGGGGCCAGCGCCCGTGCCGAGGCGACGGAACAGGCGATGATCGAACCGGCTGAAATTTCGCCGCCGATCGTGAGATACGCACCGAGGCCGAGCAGCGCGGACTGAAGCAGCATGCGCACCACCTTGGAGACGCCGCTCAGCGATCCGCCGATATCGCTCGTCCGGGTCTGCAGCGCCGCATGCCGTTTGTTCGCCTTGGTGAAGCGCTCGACGGCCCGACCGCCGAACCCCATGGCGCGTAGAATGTCGGCATTGCGGGCATGGGAGTCGGCGAGATTGGCCCGGATCGAGGCGGCCCGGTACATCTCGACGCTGGAGCGGCGGGTCATCAGTTCGGTCAGGACCGTCAAGGCAATCAGCACGATCGCCCCCGCGACCGTCAGATGGCCGAGCATTGGATGCAGTAGGTAGATGAAGGTGAGGAAGAGCGGCATCCAAGGCAAGTCGAAGAAGGCGATCGGTGCCTGGCTGGCGACGAAGCCGCGGACGACGTCGACGTCGCGGCCGCGCTCCAGCGCGTCGGCGGTCGAATACCCATAGCGCGGCATTTCGATCGCCACCTGGTGTGCGAGAGGCGCGAGGCGGGTGTCGATGCGCGACCCGACGCGGACCAGAATCTGCGACCGCAGGACGTCGAAGCAGCCTTGAAACAAATAGAGGCCAATCGCCAGCGCTGAAAGGGCGAGCAGCGTCGGGACACTGCCGCTTGTCAGCGCCCGATCGTAGATTTGCAGCATGTAGAAAGATCCGGTCAGCGCCAGCAGGTTGATGATGCCCGACAGCCCGAACAGAAACAGGACGACCCCTTTGTATCCTTCGACGCGTTTGAACCTCTGCCCGTTCGCGGCGCCACTCTTGCGCTGATGTGTCATCCGATTGCCCCTCTAAAGCGTCCCGCGCCTTGCACCCCTGCGTCTGCCATCCCCGTCTGTCTTTGGCCGGCAGGCTGAACATCGGCCTGCCGGCCAAGCCTGGTCCTCAGGCGACGCCCTGGAAGTCGTTCACCCCGAGGTTGTGACGCCCCTGAATGTCGATGGTGAACTCGGAGCCCGCGTCCGACGTGAGATTGCCGAGGACAAGGGTGTGGTCTCCGTCCGCACGCGTCTCGTGGGTCACCATGACCTGGCCTGTTGCGGTGAAGGCGGAGCCTGTGATGAGCGATAGAGGCTGGCCGCCGTTCAGCGGTGACAGATCGATCTTGTCGCCGGGCTGGAAGCCGGTGATCACGTCCCCGTCCGCCGCGTCCGCCGTCTGGAAGACGAAGGTGTCGTTACCGGCACCACCGTCCATGACATTGACGTGCGTGTTGGCAACGATCCGGTCGGCACCGGAGCCGCCGAGGAAGTTCTCGAAGCTGTAGACGACGTCTTCGCCACTCTGGGCACTCGTGACCGAGCCCCGGTTGAGCGCTCCCGACCCGAGCTCGACGGTAATATTCGCCGAGATCGCAGAGTAATCGAGCGTATCCGTGCCCGCCTCGCCCCAGTAGGTGTCGTCGCCATCCGTTCGTGTCGCCAGCACTAGATCGTCGCCTGCACCGGCGAAGACGTCGTCGCTGCCGCTGCCGCCTTCGATGGCATCGTCGCCGGCTTCGCCGAACAGCGTATCGTCCCCCGCCTCGCCGAAGAGAAGGTCCGCCCCCTCGCCGCCGAAGATCTGGTCGTTGCCGGTACCGCCGAAGCCGACATCGGCGCCGCTTCCGAGCTTGACGAGGTCGCCCCCGGCACCTGCCGTTACGACATCAGCACCGCCGGCGCTGATCACGATGTCGTCGCCGTCCAGCGCCATGATGGCGTCGTCGCCGTCTCCCGTGCTCAGCGTGTCGCCGCTTGCCGTCCCCATGAGCGGTTGTCCGGCCGGTACGACCACCGGGGGAGGAACCACGACGGTTCCGCCATCATCGTCGCCCTCGTCGTCCGATCCGTCGTCGTCGCCGTCCCCATTGCCCGGGTCGACTTCGCCATCATCATCCTCGTCGCCGGAGCCCTCATCGTCGCCATCGGGGTCTCCCTCATCGTCGCCATCGTCGTCATCGTCATCGTCATCGTCGCCTGAGCCGACGGGCTCGTCGCCATCGCCTTCCCCGTCTTCGTCGTCGTCGTCGTCGTCGCCGGAGCCAACGGGCTCGTCGCCGTCACCTTCGCCATCGTTGTCAT
Source organism: Mesocryomonas lacus (assembly GCF_055730135.2). Classification (NCBI taxonomy): domain Bacteria; kingdom Pseudomonadati; phylum Pseudomonadota; class Alphaproteobacteria; order Hyphomicrobiales; family Aurantimonadaceae; genus Mesocryomonas; species Mesocryomonas lacus. The sequence continues at coordinate 196,230 of NZ_JBUZWE020000005.1, forward strand.
CGTCATCGTCATCGTCGTCACCCGAGCCGACGGGCTCGTCACCGTCGCCCTGTCCACCTCCGGCGTCATCGTCGTCGTCGTCATCGTCTTCATCCTCGTCCTGTCCGCCAGCGGGCGCACCAACCCCTTCATTGGTCTCGAAGACACGCTCGGGGAGGTTCTCGAGACCGGTATTGCGGGCGATGATGTCGGCAAATTGCTGGCCGTCGATGAAGTTCTCGTAGAAGTCGAAGTTCTCGAAGCGAGAGAGATAGTAGAAACGATCGCCGTCCTGCAGGCGATCGAACTGCTCGTGCAGGACGACCCAGAAGGTCTGCCCGACGATGCCCTCGTTAATGTGCGCCTCGGCCAGGCCGCCGACCCACAGATCGACGCGGTCGATCCCCTTGACGATGCCGGTGCCGTCCGCCTGCATCGCGATGGTGATGTCCGGATTGATGGCGCGAAAGTCCGCGATGTCGGCTGCGCTCAGCACGAGGTCCGGATAGGCCTCCTTGAACTGCGCGATGACCGTGTCGCTGAGACCGTTGCGGGCCTGAAAATCCTCCCAAGAGACGTAGGCTGACAGATCGCCGCCGGCGAAGCCCACCGCGTCCCGGATATAGGGATTGGTGGATTTGGCGAGGTCCATGCGGACTTGGTTAAGCGTTCCGAGACCCACATCCCAGCCGCGGGCGACGTTGAAGGCGAAGAGATCGGCCCGAATGCGGACGAGATCGTTGCGCACGGCATCGACGATGTTGAAGTCGACGTCCTCCGCCGGCTGTCCGACGGTTCCGGCAATGATGTTGCCGACGCCATGCTGGGCATAGCCCGGCTGGGGAACGTAGCCTGGAGGGAGCGGACCGTTGAAGACGCCGGGGGCGTTGGTCGGGTTCAGGAAGGCGTCGAAGAGATTGACACTCGTCGTACTGCCGTCGGCGCCGCGGACCTCCATCGTCTGGCCGATCAGCGAGTGGCCAAAACGGAACACGGCGGCGGCGAACTCGTGACTGATACCGGAGTCGACGTTAGGATTGTATTCCTCGAAGCCATGGGTCCCCGGCGATCTTATCCCACCGATCAGCGTGTCGAGATATTCGTCGAAGACGACCCGCTGATATTCGGCCTCGTTGACCATCTTGGCGGCCTGGAACACCTCCTCGGCGGTGCCCTGGAAGCCGGAGGCCAAAAGTGTTTCGACGTGGAAATTGTGGTTTCGTGCCCAGATCGTATGGATCGAGGTCAGCGCGAAGTTCTCGTTGACACGTCCGTCACCCGCCACGAAGTGGTCGAGCACGTTGACGAAGGGATTGGTATCGATCAGCAGGGGATACCCGGACCCCATGAAGTTCGAGACCACGCTGTCCAGGACACCTTTATTGTAAGTGCCGGTGGCGCTGTCAAAAAGCGTGCCCGTCACGCCCTGCGCCACAGTGAAGTTCGTATAGTAGTCGCGGAAGCTGATCGAGCCGCCGGGAAGACCCGGTGCGGTAAAGACGGTGTTGGCGTTCCAGTGGTGCTGGATCAGTTCCCGCAAGGTTGGCAGCAGCTTGAAATCGGGGTTCGAGGGATCCGCAACGCCGGCCAGGAGCCGCATGCCGTGGCCTTGGGCGCCGTCGCTTTCGCGCAGGAACTGGCCCACCAGCGCGTTCGACCCGTAGGCCTGGTTCTGGTCGATGAAGGGAGAGGTCTGGTTCTCGTGCTGCGGAATGCCGTCCGCGTCGGTGGCCAGCACCGTGCCGCGGGTCAGGTCGGCGGGGTTGGCAGTGCCTGGAGCACCACCACCGCCGGGGGCGCCAATGGCAATCGTGCCGTTGCCGCCTTTCGGCAGGAAGTCGAGCCCATGGTCGATGTATTGCCCCATGGCCATGAAAAAGATGTTTGCATCGTTGCCCGCCAGCGGCAGTCCGGCTTCCTGAACGCCGAGGATGTCGGAGATTTCGCGGGCGTCGAGCCCCTCGAAGAGCGGGTTGATCGCCCGATTTCCCAAGGCGTCCGCTTCGCCATAATGGGCCTCGGTCAGACGAAGGAAGGGCTGCTCGGCGCTGCCCCAGGTCGGATGGTCGACATTGTTGCCGAAACCGCTGAGATTGCGCGGGCCGACCGGCACGTCGTCATCGCCGGCGGCTGCCGGCCGCTGGCCTTTCACCAAGGCCTCGAGGCCATCGATATCCAGCGCCGTGTAGCTGAAAGCGCCGGTGATGCCCTCGCCTTCGTCTTCTCCCCCGTCGGCGCCACCGTTCTGCCCGGGCGCGGTCTCCTGGAACTGGGGAAGCACTGCCCCGGTGAAGGTGATCGAGTGAGAGCCGTTCGAGAAGGTGTTCGTACCGTTGGGATTGGACTGGAGGCTGAAGGACGCCAGCGACTGTCCCGCCGGGAGCTGGACTACGTCCTGCGGCCTGAGATTGCCGACGATCGTGTCGTTGCCGCCATGCGACCGAAAGACGATCCGATGCGCGGAGCCGAGCGCGGAGATGTCGATGGTGTCGTCGCCGGCTGCGCCGTCGATGGTGATCGTGTTGAGGAGCAAACTCGTCGGCGTAAAGTCGCCGATGACGAGAACGGCATCTCCGCCGACGGCGCCGCCGGCCGCGCCGACAGGCGCGGCATTGATGTGGATCTCCTCGATACCGGCAAGTTCGGCAACGACGCTTGCATCATTCGTGCCATTGCGGGTGACGACGATCTCCGTCTCCTCGCTGAGCCCGAGAAGGCTGTTGCCGGCCTGCTGCCAAGCGAGGCGGGTGTAGACGCGGAACGTCTCCGCTGCAGCGGTGCCGTCGAACTGGAAGGTGTCGACGCCGGCGCCGCCGTCGATGAAGTCCCGACCGTCGCCGGAACGATGGACGATGGTGTCGTCGCCAGCCCCGGCGAAGATCCGGTCGTTGCCGGCGTTGCCGGAAAGCGTGTTGCCGCCACCCGTGCCGACCACGATGTCGGCAGCCGCGGACCCGTCCGCGCCGAGCGTGTAGACGTCGATGTCGCCGACCTGAAGGAGTTCGACATTCACCAGCGAGTCCACGCCGTCGCCCTCGAGCCCGAGATTGTCGCGCACGATGATCGCCGCGCCGCTGCGCTCGAAGGAGTAGGCCTCCACGGGGCCGCTGACGGCCACCGTGTCGGTGCCGGTGCCGCCATCGATGGTGTCGTTGCCGTGCCCGCCGGACAGCGCGTCGTCATCGGCGCCACCGTCGAGCCGGTTGTTGCCGGTGCGCCCGACCAGAACATCCGCGCCGTCATTGCCGCGAAGCGTGTCGTCGCCGTCGCCGCCGTCGAGCCGGTCATCACCGTCACCGCCATCGATCACGTCGTTTGCGGCGTCGCCCTCGATATCGTCATCGCCGGCGAGCCCGAGAATGACGTGGGGCGCCGTAGAGCCCGCCAGATCCTCGTCGGCCGCGGTACCGACGATGCCGGTCTCGACCGAGACCGTCCGCTGTGCACCGGAGCCGGCAAGCGTGCCCGTCCAGTTCGCGACGACCCTGATCTCGCTGCCGGCAAGGGCGGCGGTCGGGGTGAAGCGGGCGCCCGCCACGGCGCCGTCGCCGGCTCCGACATCGCGCCAGCTGCCGTTGGCGCCGAGGACCTGCCATTGCAGCGTGACGGGCCGGGTCGCATCAAGATCAGTGAAGACGGCTTCAAGCGTGCCGACGTCCCCGTTCGGTGCCGTGATGTTAAGCCGTTCGAACGGCTGGTCGAGCACCATGGCGACGTCGACGCTGCCATCCGCGAACTGCAGCTTTTCGATGTTGCGCAAGGTGTCCGTCCCGTCGTCGGGAAGGCCGTTTGTGAGAGTGCTGTGGGTGACGACGACCGAGCCGTCGGCGCGGCGAGACAGCGTGTAGTTGGCCTGCACGTCAGAGAAGACGGCGGTGTCGACGTCCGTGTTCGACGGGCCGCTCATCTTGATCTCACGAACGATGTGCATCTGCTCTGGCCGGATCTCGCGCGAGATCATGAGCTCGAACAGCGACTTTCCAGCCCAGTCGGAGGGCAGTTCTTCGCTCGAGACCTGCGTCGCCGTGAAGATGTGCTTGAGGCTGTCGACGCTGGTCAGTTCGTTTTCGGCGCTGTCGACGGTCGCTTCATTGACGCCCCCGGTCGCAGGATTGTCGGCCTTGGTGATGCGGATGCGCACGTTGAGCCAGCGGTCGCCATCGAGGATGTCGTCGCCGCCATTGCCAGTCAGGAGATCACTGCCAGCGCCCCCGAGAATAATATTGCCGGCGTCGAAGAAGCCGCTGCCCGAGACCGAGACGATCTCGTCCAACCCGTCGATCCGGTCGATGCCGGCCTGGTCCAGACCGTCCCCGAAGAAGACATTCTCGTTGGCGCCGACGGTCGGCGCGCCTGGCTCCTCAGCCCCCGCAAGAGCTTCAGAAGTGCGGTCGTCGCCGATCAGCGTGTCATCGTTCTCCCAGCCCGACAGGGCCTCGACCTTGTCGAAGCGGTTGCGCAGGATGTCGGCTTCCTCGGTCGTGAAGATTGGGATGCGCATGTCGGCGTAGGCGTCGCGAGCATTGCCCTTGAAGATCGCCCAGTCGAAGCCGAACATGCCCTCGCTGCGCATGACGCTCTCGCCTTGCACCATGATGTCGTCACCGGACTCCGCGTCGAAGTCGTGCTCGTCGTTACCGGCAAACATGACGTCGTGGCCGACGACTTTGGAGTTGAAGAAGAGTTCGGAATTGTCGCCGGCCGTGGTGTCGAAGGCGCCGCCAGCCTCCATCCAGTCGTTGCCCTCGTTGCCCATGAGCAGGTTCACGCCGTCGCCGCCCAGGATGAAGTCGTCGCCCTCGCCGCCGAACACCTCTGTATCGTCGACACCGACGAAGATCACGTCCTTGCCGCGACCGCCCATCAGGATGTCGATGCCGTTGGAGTTGGCGATCACGTCGTTGCCCTCCTCACCCTTGAGGAAGTCGCCACTGTCGCCGCTGTCGGTGATGATGTCGTCGCCGCCACCGCCGTTCACCAGATCGACGCCCGCCCCGGACTCGATCCGGTCGTCGCCTGCATCCCCCCAGACCGCGTCGTCGCCAAAGTCGGTGATGATCGTGTCATCGCCGGCCGTGCCGCCGACGAGGACGTGCTCGCCGCCGGTGAACTTCAGGTAGTGGCCGGTCGCGCCGGACTGGCCGGCGCTCGTATCGGGATCGCTTTCGTCGATGCTGATGGTCCGCGGATCGTCACGCTGGACCTTGCTGAGGCCCATCGCCTTGAGAAGCGGGTCGATGTCCGTCGGGTCCTTGCCGTCCTCCGCACCGTTCTGGTCGAGCTGGTTGGCGACGTTCACCTCGAACTCGTAGTCGTAGTCGGCAAAGGCATCAATGCCGATGTGGCGCGTGACGATGTCGTCCTCCGTGCCACGAATGCCGTCGGCGCCGGGATCGGCCAGGGTTGTATTGGCCAGCATCAGCTTCGAGAAGGAGTTCTGCTCGAGTTCGTTCAGGAAGTTCTGACCTTGGGTGCGGCTGAGATAGTAGAAGCGGTCGGCATCCTGGAGGTTCTCGAGCTGTGCCTCGAAGATGGCGTTGAACGTCGAGCCCAGCATGCCGCCGAACGGCATTTGCTTCTCGGCGAGGCCGCCGACCCAGAGGTCGACCAGATTGAGGCCGGTCTCCTTACTGGCCCAGTCGCCGCGTGCGTTCAAAAAGTCGAGCCGTTCGTTCGGGTCCAGGGAATCGTCGTCGCCGAAGACGAGAGCCATGGCGGCGTCACGCTTGGCCTCAAGCGTCGTGGCGGCTTCAATCGTGGAATGGGTGCCGTAGGCGGCGATGAAGTTGACGATGGACATCGGGTTCTTGAGGTTGCCCGCCATCTCGACCCAGCTCTTGTAGGGCGTGAGGAAGGAGGACTGCGTCGCGGCATAGAGCTGCGCCCGCGCGTCGTTCAGCGATGGCGTGCCGGTGTCGCGGCCGCGGGCGATGTTCAGCGCCGGGAGGTCGAGGGGCAAGCCTAGAAGGTTGTTGCGCAGCGCGTCGACGACGAACTCGTCGATCTCCGAGCCCCGTTCGATCGTCATGCCGCGAATGATGGCGGCGGCGCTCTCGTCGGGCGAAAGCTGACCGTTATTGTCGAAGGCGATGGGGTTGAGGAAGGCTTCGATCAGACCGAGCTCGCCGGTCAGCTCGTTCCCCTCGGCATCGACGTGAATAACGGTTTCGCCGTCCGGCCCGATCCGCGGCATGCTCTCCGTCAGCATGGAGTGGCCGAAACGGTAGACCGTGTTGGCGAACTCGGCAAAGATCGCCGGATTGATGTCGGTCACCGGGTTGAAGACGAAGGGATCGATCAGCGGTTGAACCTTGCGGGCGAACTCCTCGAAAACCAGATGCTGGTACTGCATTTCCGTTGCGAAGCGGCCGGCCTGGAACAGTCGCTCGCCATCCCAGGCAAGCTTCACGCCGGCGACGCCGGATGCGATGTCGTCGTCCTCGAGAAGCGCGAAGAATGCGGCCTTGTTCGTGGCCGCGGATAGTCCGCTGTTGATCGCGTCGAGCGTCGCCTGGCTCATCGGGCTCGTGACCCACTCTTTGACGAAGGCAAGGTCCCCCGACTGCAGGATGGTCATCTTGTGTGCGGCAACCTGACGGTTGTGCTCGGAATGGAACAGGTGGTGAACAGCGGTGAGACCGATGTTCTCATTGCCGCGTCCGTCGCCGGTCGCGTAGTGCCGGTCGAGAAGCTCGTCGTCGTACTCGGTATTGCGCCCGGTCGAATTAACCGCCACCTCATTGCCGGCACTATCGTCTAGGTCTTTTTGCAGCACGCCGCCGGCGAGAACAGGGACGGCGGTATGCGCGATATCGTCGAGGAAGGCGTTCAGCGTCCGGGCCGCACCAACGGTCTCGCCCGCCTCGATCGTGTTGACGGTGTTGCCGGGGCCGGCGAGCAGCGTGCCGACCGCCAGCTGGATGGCGGAGAGTTTCAACGCCTGCCCGGCCTCCAGGCTCCCGGTGGCATAGACCGCCTCACCTGTTGGCGAGATGCCGACCATCACCTGCGGCAGCCCGTTCGCGCCACGAACGAAAGCGCCATAGGCGTCCGTCAGCAGCATCGGCACGGAACCGACGTCGGAGTCCTGCAGGTCGATGCCGAGCATCGTCTTCGCCTGGTTCTTTACATCGGCCCAGGTGGCAAGGCCGTCATCCGCGCCGCCGAGCAGCCGGCCCGTGGCCTGCGGCTGTCCGTTGACGAGAACGTATTCGCGCAGGAACACCTGATGCGAGGGGTTGGAGGTGTAGGTCTGGTTCTGGTCGATGAAGGGGGTCGTCACGTTGCGCTGCGAGCCGTCGACAGGCGTCGCCCGCGTCAAGGTCATGAAGCGCAGGTGTTCGGGCAGGTCGTCGGCGGTGCCGAGAGCGCCGTCCTTGCCGGCAATAAGCGGATCGTCGGCATTGAGCGGCACATAGACAGTGCCGTTGCCGCCCTTCGAGATCAAATCGAGACCGTGGTCGAAGAACTGACCGAAGAAGGTCATCCAAGCGTTGAAGGGTTTTGACAGCCCGTCGTCCGGCGCAACGTTGAGGATATTGATCGAACCGTTGGTGACGACGAGGCCCTTTGCCTCGACCAACGCATCCAGTGCGTTCTCCAGCGCCGCATGAGTACCGTCAGGGTCGGACGCACGGGCCGCCTTCAGCGCTTCGAAGGCCGCGGTGATCGCCTGCTGATCGGCGATCACATTCGTCGATCCGCTGAGCTGCAAGGCCGCGGCAATGGCGGCCGGATTGTTGAGGGTGACGTCGACGATAAGGTTGGAAATGGTGCGCGGATCGCTGTCGACGATATTGCCCGGATCGCCGTAGTTGCCGCCGCTTATCGGCGGCTGGTCGGGGCCGAATGAAATCTCGTCGCCGTCGTCATCGTCCAGAAAGCGAGGCTCCAACAATTGCGGCATCGGCTGGCCGGCGGAACCCCAAGTGCCCCTTCCCGGGACGAGGTTGTTGTCGGAACCATCGACAGTGCGAAGGCCGTAGGGCAGGTGCGGATCGGAGATCGCTTTCGGTGCCGCGGGATCGCCCAGCCAGACGCCGCTCGTGGCATCGTAGAGGTTGCGGTCCGTCAGAAGGCTTCCGTCCGGACCCGTTCGAAGCTCGATCAACGGAATGCCGCTCGAATTCGCCTCTGCGATCTTGATCTGCCTCAGGATAAATTGAAGGTCTGCTGTGTTCAGCTTGACGGCCATCGCTTTAACTCCCTCAGAATGAATAATTGCAGTGCAGCACGATCGCAGGCAGCCTTACCAAATATAAAGGCCATGCGCGAAGTAGATGCGCCGTTCCATCGACGTCACAGCCCCGCGCAAGAATGCGAAACGATACTGAAAAATCAGAATTACATTCTTTACGCTTTGTCAGAGCTGCGGAAGGACTTAAGGTCGGACGAATTTTCGGGGCCTTGGTCCCGACGCGCTCAATACAAAGGTCGAAAAGATGATCCGACCAAGGTCCAATAAATGAGATTGCTTTATGCGCCACGGCGCCTCTGGGCGCGGCTCAGCCTCTCCGCACAATTCATGGTCGCATCGGTCGCCTTGATGATCGCGATCCTGTCCCTGGCGGGCGTGACCCAGTCTTGGTGGGTCACGAAGACGCTCTTCGAAGCGAACGCCGAGATGGCCTCGCTGTACATGGAGGCGGTGATCCAACCGCATGTCCGGGCCAGCTCGGACGCCGGCCTGACCGAGGTGGAGGAGGAGGCGCTAAAGCTGGACGTGACGGCCTTGATGTCGAAGTCAGGCATCCGCGCGGTCACGCTATGGCGACCGGACGGCACGGTCGTGTTCAGCACCTATCAGGGTCTGATCGGACGCCGTTTTGCTTCGGAAGAGGTCACCAAGGCAGCCTCCGGGATGCTGGCCCAAGACTTTATCAAACCCGATACGCACAACAGGTCTCTCGGGATCGACAATGAGGAAATCGTAGAAATCTATATTCCCCTTCGCAATCTCGACGGCCGTGTCGTGATGGTCGGGGAGTTCTACCAATCTCTGTCGGTTTTCCGCGACCGTCTGGCCAAGACCCTGGTCGGCAGCTGGACCATCGGCATTCTGTTCAGCCTGCTCGCCATCCTCGTTCTGTTCGGCCTGGTGAACCAAGCTTCAAAAACCATCAAACGGCAGCGGCTGGCCATTCGCCAGCATGCGCGCACCACCCTTCGCTATCGCCACGAGGTCAGGATGCTACAGTCTCTCGCAGACCAGTCGCGGCGCCACGCCGCACAGGCGACGGAGTTGCTGCTGAGCCGGATCGGCGGCGATATTCATGACGGCCCAATTCAGGTCCTAGCGCTCGCGATGCTGCAGGTGGGGGCATCCGGGCAACAGTCCGACATGACGTCCGGCGCGTCGATGCCGGCCAATCTCATTGCGGAGGCGATCACGGAACTCCGCTCCATGTCGGCGGGGCTCATTCTGCCAGAACTTGCAGAGCTCAACCTCGAGGAAACCATCTACCTCGTCGTTAGCCGGCACGAACGCAGGACAGGGACGGCAGTGCAACTGGAACTTGACCCAATGCCCGAGACATCCCTCGAGCTCAGGGCTTGCATCTACCGGATCTTGCAGGAAGCCCTGAACAATTCCGCGACGCACGCCAAAGGAAGGGAGCAAGCTGTCACCGCGCGGATGACGGACCAGCGACTCCGCTTTATCGTCGAAAATGCGGCGCCAGATGACACCGGACCGCCGACGGACTTAAACCGACCGCGGCTTGGACTGCTGTCCGCCCGCCAACGAGCACAAACTTTTGGCGGAACCGTTGAATTCGACAGCCGAAAAGGGGGGAAATCCAGCCTGATCGTCGCATTCCCGACCAGTAGCCTTGCTTAATATCAATTACTGCTATGTTGCCAACTTAATTTTTTACATTGAAATAAGCGCTACCACCATTCAGTTTACCTGCAGGGATTTGCTATTTCTGTATTCACCTATTTGCTGAGCAGCGATGACAACCTCTACTCGATTTCTCGCATTCATTTTCTGCATTAATATCGTCATATAATGCTTCACGGTCTTCTCGCCGATCGCCAAGATCAAGGCGATCTCCTTATTCGTTAGACCGCGCATCAAAAGCCTGATGATCTGCTCCTCGCGCGAGCTGAGTTTAACCTGTTCTGCCTCCGGTTTTTTGCTGCTGAGGGACGAAATGATTTTGCCTGATAGGCTGGGGGTCACGAATGTCTCCCCCTTGAGCACAGTCGATACCGCGCCGATCAACTCCTCCAATGTACTTCCCTTGAGGAGATATCCGTTCGCGCCCGACTCTAACGCATTGATGGCATGGTCCACGCGATCAGATGCGGTAAAAACCAATATTTTTAGCGACTGATTTTGCATTCTCAACTGTGAAATAGCGCCAAAAACATCGCCGGGCATATAGATATCGACAATTACCAATTGCGGAGCGTGGGTTGAATAAAGCTCGATCAACTCCCGCACGCTTCCACCACTGGCGACAACAGAATAATCATGCACGCCAGACAGTAATATTACCAGGCCAGTTCGTAAGGCCGGATGATCGTCAACAATCAATATAGAGACGGGCATATTGGCACCGGCAAATGAGGATTACCTCTTTATCATTTGCTTGGTGTGCGGAAGTGTCAAGTGAAGGTTCAGTCCGGCCTATGCAACTCTTAGATGACGAGGTAGAGAATTAACCAAGAGCGATACCAAGATCAGTAGCACGCTAACTAAATCCTGCTATCATTTTTGATTGACTGCCTGTTCCATTGCTCCTCACAATGCTTGTGACTTCTCTGGGAGACCCCGGGCTTTTCTGGCGCCTGCTGCTGGCCAACCTGCCCATGAGATCAACCGCCGTGATCACCATATGGGCCAGATCGACCAACTCTTCCGCGCCAAGACAAAGTGAATGAACGCACACCTCGACGATATCGCATCCGCTGTGCGGAGACGCCGCGTTGTCGACGCCGCTCGCGAGACAAAAACTGACATCGAGGTCGGCTGGTCTTATCGCCTAACCCAACTCTTGGACACGACATGCAGCTTCAGCGTCGAGGGGGACCGCCTGGAACTACCGCGGTTCGTACGCTGCGCGGTCCCGGAAACAAACTTCGGGACGATTGCGGAGACCTTCCGTGCCGAACAGGCGGAAGACCGCAATTCAATTAATGATTTTGCCTCCTACGCATCGGCTTTGCCAAAAGCTGGAGTAGGACGGAGACAACTTCCCACCCAACACGGGATTTTCTGGAAGCGTTCTGAGGCCGCAACGGAAGATCGAGCGGCTTCAAACACCCGCCTCGCCCCCCTGCTCAAGGCAAGGCGTTTGCCGGCATAGAGTTATACTTCTTAAGAATCCGAGTTAGACATAAACGTCTATCGATTCGGGGTTCTTGGCCTCGCTACATTACCAAGGAGCTTCGAGCCGTGTCGCATGCAAAGGGTCACGAGGGGGAACGGGTGCAAAATGGCGGCTGGCATGACACCTCCCGATATACTCCAAAAGCCTTACTGCGCAGGAGTTTAAGTGGTGCCGGCTGCAGGGCTCGAACCCGCGACCCCCTGATTACAAATCAGGTGCTCTACCAACTGAGCTAAGCCGGCATCTCGATCGGCGGGCAGAGCCTACGACCGCGTTCGCCGAGTTGGGGCGGCAAACGGACCTCGTTCGAGCGGCGGACAGTTCGCGCCGGTCGGTGGTCGGGTTTTGAATACTGCGGGTGGGGTGCCGCTGTCGAGTGCCTTGGCGTCGGGACAGGCGGTTTATTGAAGGCAGCGGCCGCCGCAGTCATTCCTCTACCCGTCCGGCAGCCCACCCTCGCTGACGGTGCCCGTGTCGCCCCGCGGCGTCCGAATACCGCGTCATGCAGCCTAGAAGGCATTGATCCGCAATGGAATCTGATGGCGTGAGGTCAATCGAGGCGTTATAGCGACTTACGATCCAAAAATCGCCTTAGTTGGCAAACAGAGCGGCGATGTCGGCTGGGTCGGGCGCGTATCAACCCTGACATGCGGTGATTCCGGGATACGAGGTATCGATTGACTGACCTGACGGCGAGCCTCCAGAGCTCGAGCGATCCCTCCGATCTCGGACCCGATCTCAGCATCTGCGACCGCGAGCCCATCCATATCCCCGGCTCCATCCAGCCCCATGGCCTGCTCCTCGTCGTCGATGCCACAAGCCTTGTGGTGACCCATGGCGCCGGCGACATCGAGGGCCGGCTCGTGCCCGACTGGCGCGGCAAACGGCTGGAGGCTCTGATGGGCCGTGATATCTCGGCCCACTTGCCATCCGTCTCTTCCGCACCCGGCGGCCAAGTCGTCGACGGCCTGGTCGAAGGTCGCCGCGAAACCTTCGACGGCACGATCCACCGCGTCGGGGCGCGCATTCTGATCGAGCTGGAACCGGCGCCCGCCAGGCCACCCTCGGCGACGTCAGTGCTGATGCTCCTCGACAATGCCGGCGCCCGTCTCGGTCGGGCGCCTGACCTCATCGCGCTCTGCGACCAGGCGGCCATCCTGTTCCGCCAGCTCACCGGTTTTGACCGGGTAATGATCTACCGCTTTCTCGACGACGATGCCGGCGTTGTCGTCGCCGAGTCGCGCGATCCCCATCGGCATTCCTTCCTCAACCACCACTTTCCTGCCTCCGACATCCCCAAGCAGGCGCGCGCGCTCTACGTACGAAACCATGTGCGGGTGATCCCGGACGTCGGCTACCAGCCGGCGCCGCTGCGCCCGACGATGATCGGCGGCCCTCTCGACATGAGCGACGTCTCGGTCCGCAGTGTCTCGCCGATCCATGTCCAGTATTTGAAGAACATGGGCGTCGGGGCTTCCGCCTCGGTGTCGATCGTCAAGGATGGCTTCCTGTGGGGGCTCGTCGCTTGCCACAACGAGACGCCGAAGAACCTCACCTGCGATGTCCGCACCGCTTGCCGGATGCTCGCCGGCAGCCTGGCCCGGCAGGTTCGCGCCAAGGAAGAGGCCGAGGCGTATCGCGAGCGGCTCCGGCTGCGGTCGGCCGAGGACGTGATTACCCTGCGACTCGCCCGCATGACGGCCATCGATCACGCCATCACCGGCGCGCAGGGCGATATCCAGCGCATGTTGGGGGCGGATGGTTTCGCGCTCGTGCAAGGCGCGAAAGTCGATCTTTACGGGTCATGTCCGCCGGCCGAGGACGTGCGCGAGCTCGCGCAATGGCTGGGGGCGGAAACCCGCGTCGAGCCTTTCGCCACCCACCAGCTGTCGCGCATCTTTCCCCGGGCCGCTGCCTACCGGGAAGCGGCGAGCGGGTTGCTGACGGTCACCTTGTCGAGCGATACGCCGATCGTCTTCATGTGGTTTCGGGCCGAGCAGGTCGAGGTGATCAACTGGGCCGGCAATCCGCACAAGGCCGTCGACCAGGTGCCGGGGCAAGCGCTCAACCCGCGGGCCTCCTTCGACGCCTGGAGCGAGACGGTGCGCGGACTGGCCCGTCCGTGGACCCTCGGCGAGGTCGAGGCGGCGCAGCGCATTAAGGGGACGGTCGCCGAGTCGCGCCAGAACAGGCGCCTGCAGGAGCTGAACACCCAGCTGACGGCGACGCTGGCGGAGAAGGAGCGGCTGCTTCAGCAGAAGGATTTTCTGGTCAAGGAGGTCAATCACCGCGTCCAGAACAGCCTGCAGCTGGTCTCCGCCTTCCTCAGCCTGCAGTCGCGCTCGATCAAGGACCCGGTTCTCACCGGCCATCTCGACGAGGCGCAGCGGCGTCTTTCCGCGGTCTCGCTGGTTCACAAGCGGCTGTACCGCGACGACAATGTCGAGACGGTCGATCTGTCGCGCTATCTCGAGGAACTTTGCGTCGACACGCGGCTATCGATGGGCGGGGATGGCGGCGACCAGCTGGCCTTCGATCTCGCGCCGATCCTCATCGCCTCGGACCGCGCAGTGAGCGTGGGCCTGATCCTGACGGAACTCGTGATCAACGCCAACAAATATGCCTATGGCGGCGGTGCAGGCCAGATTGCCATCACGCTCGAACAGTATCGAAACCGCTTTCTCCTGATCGTCGCGGACCAGGGAAGCGGCCTAACGCGGACCGAGAAGGGTTTTGGCACGCGGATGATGCAGGCGATGGTCGACCGGCTGCAAGGCACGATCGACTATGCCGACAATGAGCCGGGTCTCAGGGTGATCGTGTCGGCGCCGATCGAGGAGAGCGTTTCTTAGAAGAGAACAAGCGCTGATGGCCCCCGTAAGGGGCCGGACTCGCCGCTATTGGTCCAGCAACGGTAAGCTCGCTTGGTTTCGGGTGTGCCGCTAAGCGGAGGATAGAGACCGTGCCTCCGTTCTTTGGCCCCGCGCGTGACGCTTCAGCGTTCGATCATCTCGCGGATCTTCGTGGCAAGGGCCTCCATGGCGAAGGGTTTCGTCACGATCTCCATGTTCTCGCCGAGGAACTCGCTGCGCACCGCCGCCTTCTCGGCATAGCCGGTGACGAACAGGATCTTCAGTTTCGGCCGCAGGCCGCGTCCGAGTTCAGCCAGTTGCCGTCCGTTCATGCCGGGCAAGCCGACATCGGTGACGAGCAGGTCGATCCGCTGGTCAGATTGCAGGATCGGCAAGGCCTCATCGCCGCTCGGCGCTTCGAGCGCCGTATAGTTCAGCTCTTCCAGGACGTCGACGATCAGCATGCGGACGAGCGGCTCGTCTTCGACGACAAGCACGGTCTCGCCCCTGCCGTCCGGGGCGATCGGCGTCTGGTCGGCTTCCTCGACCTCGTTCGTCGATTGGGTCGGCAGGAAGAGCCGGATCGTCGTGCCCTGACCCTCGACGCTGGCGATGTCGACATGTCCCTCCGACTGCTTCACGAAGCCGTAGATCATCGAGAGGCCAAGGCCGGTGCCTTGCCCGATCGGCTTGGTGGTGAAGAAGGGCTCAAACACCTTCTTCAGCGTCCCCTCCGACATGCCGGTGCCGGTGTCGCGGACCCGGATGACGATGTACCGTCCGGGCGACAGTCCCTCGTGCTGGCGCGCTGCCTTGGCGTCGAGCACGACATTCGCGGTCTCGATGGTCAGCGTGCCGCCTTCCGGCATGGCGTCGCGGGCATTGATCGCAAGGTTCAGCAGGGCGTTTTCCAGCTGGTTCGTGTCAGTCCGGCTGATCCAGAGATCGGGGGACAAGGCGAGCGAGATCTGGATCCCCTCCCCGAGTGTCCGCCGCAGGAGGTCGTCAAGACTGCCGACGACCGCGTTGACATCGACGGGCCCCAGATCCAGCGACTGGCGTCGCCCGAAAGCGAGCAGCCGTGCCGTCAACGCCGCGGCGCGCTGGGCCGATGTCATCGCCGCATCAATATATTTCGGGATTCGCTCGAGTTCTCCGGTGCTGAGCCGCCGCTTCATCAGGTCTAGCGAACCGACGATGCCGGCCAGCATATTGTTGAAGTCGTGGGCGATGCCGCCGGTGAGCTGGCCGACGGCTTCCATCTTCTGGCTCTGCCGCAAGGCCGTCTCAGCCCGTTCGCGGTCCTCGCTTTCGGCCCGGAGATGATCGAGGGCTTCCTCGAGATCGGCGGTCCGTTCGAGGATCTGCGCCTCCAGCTGCTCGCTCGAGCGCTGCAGCGCCTCCTGTGCCCGCTTCTGCGTGTCGACGTCGACGATCACGGTCAGCGCGGCGAAAATCTTGCCGTTGGCGTCGCGCAGCGGCACGCCGCTGACCCGCGTCCAGACTTCCTGGTCGTTTTCCAGCCGGTAGAGGGCCTCGACGCCCTCCACCCGCTCGCCGCGCAGCGCACGGGTACCGGCGAAATCCGCCGGCGTCCGGCGCCGCCCGTCGACGTCGAAGCTCTGCCATTCCGGGGTGTCGCCGATATCGCCGGGCTTCGGCGAGCCGTTGGGAAGGAAGCGCCGGTAGGACGGGTTCGACAGGACGGTCCGGCCGCTCGGATCGGCGAAGTTCACGCCGACCGGCAGGTTGTCGAGCAAGGCCGAGAGCCGGGCCCGCTCTTCCGCCAGATCATGGATCCGGTCCCGCATCTCGAACTGCTTCTGCCGCGAGCGCATAGCGGAGGCGACCGCGCTGAGGAGCGAGATCGAACCGAGCGGCCGTTCGAGGACCATGACGTTGGTCGCGACCTCGGGCAGGCGCAGGCGCAGTGTCTCGGCTGTGCGGACCCGTCCGCCCTGCCGGGCCGCAAGCAGGACAAAAGGAACGTCTGACCATTCAGGCTGCGCTTCGAGGATGGCCTTCAGAGGCGCAAGGTCGGCCTGCAAGGCCTCCTCGGTCAGGAGCACGACGCCGGTGTGCTCGTCGAGCGCGGCCGCAACGTCCTGCAAGGTCCCCTTGACCTGCGCCTCGTAGCCTTCGTCGCGCAGCAACGCCGCGACGCTTTCCGCATCGCGTCCGTACGGCGCCGTGATCAGTACCCGATGGCCTTCGGCGGCAGTCCTAAAGCCCAATGTCGCGGTCTTCCAGCAGCGGGTTCACGGCACCGATATACTGGGGCGTGCCTGTCAGGACGCCGGAGAACTCCACCAACGGCTCGCCGACGCGCACACCGCGGACGTCGATCCGCAACTCCCGGATGGTATCCTCGTGTGCACCGCTGCGGTTTTTAAGCACCGAGATCGCCTTGCGAATGCGCCCGCCAGCCTCGAAGAATCGGACGAGGACGATCGTATCGGCGATGTAGGAGACGTTGAGGGTTCCGGTCGACATGGTTCCGAGCAAGCCGTGCTGCGGATTGATCAGGAAGGTCACCACGCCCTGCTGGTTCAGGTAGGACAGCATCTCGTGCATCTGCAGCAGTAGCTGCTTCTCCTGCGGCATCGAGGCGAGATAGCCGTTGAGGCTGTCGATCACCAGCATGCGGCTGCCGCGCTCCTCCACCTCGCTGCGCACCAGCCAGGCGAACTCTCCGGGCGACAGTTCCGCCGGGTTGACCTGTTTGATCACCAGCAGGCCGTCGTCGATATAGGTCTGCAGCTTCAGGCCGAGCTGCGCGCTGCGGGCAAGGAGCGTGCCGACCCGTTCGTCGAACTGGTAGATGGTCGCGGGCTCGCCACGTTCACAAGCGGCAGCGACATATTGCAGGGCGATGTTGGTCTTGCCCGCCCCTGCCGGTCCCGAGATCAGAACGCTCGTGCCATAACGCGGCCCGCCGCCCAGCAAGGCGTCGAGTTCGGCAACGCCACTTGACGCGGGGCCTCCGATCTCGGCGTTCTGGTGGTGCGGTGCGATCAGCCGCGGAAACACCGTGATGCCGCCGGGCCGGATGACGAAGTCATGATAGCCGGCGGCAAAATCGACGCCGCGCAGCTTCTGGACCTGCAGGCGGCGACGGGCCGCACCGAATTCGAGCGTCTGTCGCTCCAGCGTCACGACGCCGTGGCAGAGGCTGTGCAGCTGGGTGTCACGCTCGCCGTTCGAGCCGGTGAGATCATCGACCAGCATCACCGTCACCTTACGGCCGGCGAAGAACTGCTTGAGCGCCAGGACCTGCCGCCGGTAGCGGAGTGGGTCCTGCGCAAGGAGGCGCATCTCGGAGAGACTGTCGAAGACGATGCGGCTCGGCCGAACCTTCTCTACCTCATCCTGGATCAGGCGGATCGTACCGCCGAGCTCCATTTCCCAAGGGTGCAGGATGGACTGCGTATGGCCTTCGCCCAGCACCGAATTGGCAGAGGAGAGCTCGAAGAGGTCGAGCTGATCGAGGTCCCAGCCGTGCGATTTGGCGACCGCGCCGAGCTCTTCGGCAGTTTCCGACAAGGTGACATAGAGCCCCGTTTCCCCGCGTCGCACGCCCTCGAACAGGAAGTTCAGCGCCATCGTCGTCTTGCCAGCCCCTGGCGCGCCCTCGAGAAGGTAGAGCCTGTTCGCGGGCAGGCCGCCGTTGAGGATGGTGTCGAGCCCGTCATTGCCCGAGGAAATGCGATCGGTGGCATTCGTCATCGAAAACTGTACCCGCCTTGAACTCCGGACCGCCTGTCGTTTGGGGAGCGGACCCTATGGTGCGAAGACACCGCGTGGTGATGTAGCATATCCCGTACGGGAACAAGGCCCATCATCGCCGGCTGAAAGCCATCGCCTTCGACCGCGGGGCGTCGTCTCGGTTCGTTCCCCGCTGCTCCGCGTGAGGGGTTTGCGCCTGTTCCGCGCGACACGAAAGGCTGGATGACGTGCTCATCCAAACGCTGGCTCTCATGATAGTGACGTGCGAAGCAGCGGGATCGGTGTTCGGTCTTTGAAGAGGCCGGGCACCCGCCGTTCGAGACTCGCGGCACAGGCGGGCCGTGCGCGCGACGTTTGGAGGACAGGGAATGGCATTCAAGACCAAAGCCGAGGCCGCCGCTGAGGCGGCCGTGGCGACGAAGGGCTGGAAACGCGACAAGAAGACGGGACTCTGGAAGTGCTTTCGGGCCGAGCAGCGCGGCGCGACCTTCTCCGGAACAGCAGATCAGCTGCGCCACCATCTCGGCCTCACCAACCCCCTCGCGCCGCCGGAAGCTTGAGGACCGCTGCGGGCTGCAGGGCTCGCCGTCGGTCTTCAGTCCCTTGCCTTTCTGCTGGAAGGCTTGTCCGCGGAGCGCTAAGCAAGGACATGACCTCTTCCGATACCCTTCTCGACTGCCAAAGCTGCGGTGCCTGCTGTTCGTTTTCGGCGGACTGGCCGCGCTTTTCGCTCGAAGAGGACTGGCAGCTGGATCAGATCCCCGAAGCGCTGGTCGCTGCCGACCTCAGCGGCATGCGCTGCGACGGTGTCCGCTGCTCGGCGCTGGGCGGTATTGTGGGAACCGCGACCGCCTGCACGATCTACCCGATCCGACCGGACGTCTGCCGCGCCTGCATGCCCGGCGACGACGATTGTCTGATGGCGCGCCGCGCCTTCGGCTTCGCCTGACCGCCATAGATTCCGCCTTCGCTTGACATAATCGAGAGCCTGCTCGACAAAAAGGCATGAAACATTCTGCCTTTTTGCAGTGCAACATACGCAGTGTGCGCGGACGGCCATGCTAGACAAGGTCAAGCAATCGCTGGTCGGTTGGATCAGCGGGAAGCCCAACGCCGCTCGTCTGGGTGGCTGGCACAAATGGAATCCCGGTAATGCCGTCCTGTTGCGCGATGGAAGCTGGAGCCGCGTCGGTCGAGGCCAGAACTGGCGCCGGCGGACGGCTGACGGCTGGGAATACGAGCAGGATCAGGACTACGAAGGTGCGGAAGACCTGCACCACATCGACTGGGACTAGCAGTTTCGCAGCCGGCTTGCGGCTGCTGGTTGCAGGATCAAGGGGCACGCCTGGCGCCGAAAGCCCTGTATTTCCACATGCAAGCGCGCCAGTCAGCGAATTCTCTCCCAGATTTTCCCGATTTAGAAATGGCTCTGCCGGCAGCAAGGCATTTGCTGGGGAACTCGACTCTGCTTCATCGCGTCAAACCGTCATGAACTGAAGTTTCCTCGCCGTAAACGTTTGGAATCCTGACGAGATCACAACGGGGCATGAACGTCTGTTTGTGGGCTAAACCATCTCTAAACCATATATTTTGGTACTCGAACCGCCCGAGCATGCCGTAACGACTCCTCGCCCTAAACGTGTAATAGTCGAGTAGTTAGTAAGCTAATCATGGCGGGGAAAATGGTCGTCGCGGGTCCGGAAAAGATGGAGGGCAAAGCAGCGGATCGCCGTGCAGCCCGGGATTCGTTCTGGTTAGATCGGCGTGGCAGCAACGCCGTCGAGTTCGCCATTATCGCCCCGGTCATCTGCCTGATGATGCTGGTCATCCTGTTTTACGGCGTCTACCTTGGCATCGCCAATTCCCTGCAGCAGATATCCGCCGATACCGGGCGCTATGCCATGGTCGGCAAGAACGCGGCCGAACGCAACGAACTAGTCGGTCGCTGGATCACCAATACCGCCGGCAACTATCCGCTGATCGTCCCAGCGCGTCTGACCTATCAGACGGTCGAGGACGGTACGACGCTGATGGTGAGTGTCTCCTACGACATCACCTACCTGCCCCAGCCGCCGACGATCCTCACCAATATCGTGGCCCCCCCAACGACCATCCTCCGCTCCGCGACGGTGTTCATTCCATGACCCAGCCAGCCCCGCGTGCCAAACTCCTTAGCGCTTTCCAAAAAGATCGCTCGGCCTCCGTCGCGCTGCTTTTCGCGGTGACGATCCCCGTGCTGCTTGGGGCCGGCGCTTTCGCCACCGACATGGGCCTAGCTTACCTCCAGCGCCGTTCGCTGCAGACGGCAGCCGATTCGGCAGCGCTAGCCGCCGCCAGCCGACCCGAAAGCGCGAGCCAGGTTGCCCGCGCCATGCTTGATGCCTCAGGCAACAAGGATGCGACCTTTGTGCTCACCATCGGCAATTACGTCGGCACGACGCTCGATCGCGACAACCGTTTTGTCGCGAACCCCGCCGGAAATGCCGTTCGGGTTGATGTCAAGATCAAGGCGCCCGTCTATTTCGGCCGCATCTTCAACATCAAGGACCTCGATCTCTCCGCGCGTTCGGAAGCCGCGGTGATCCCGATCGTCACGATCGCCGCCGGCAGCCGTCTCGCCGCCACCGACCCGCTGATGCTGAACGCCTTTCTCAAGCCGATGACCGGCCTCGATCTCAAGCTGTCGACGACGGACTACAAGGGTCTCGTCCAGTCTAAGCTCAACCTCGGGACGCTCCTGAAGGCGCTGGCGGTCGATGGGCTAGGGCGTCAGATTTCCGGGACGCTGGTCAGGGATGTCGTCTCCAGGCCGATCAAGCTGACGCGCCTCCTGCAGATCCTGTCGACGTGTCTCGACGGCACGGGAGACCTCGTTGGCGGATCGGTTCTGCGAAAGGCCTCGCAGCAGATCGGCGCCTCGAACATCGACGTCGCGCTCGATGAATTCCTGAAGCTCGACCAAGACTTCCAGAAGTTGGCGCTGGACTATCCGAACAAAGCGCTGGATGCCAACATCGGCGTTCTTGGCATGCTGAATGCGGCGATCGGTTCGGACACGATCGGCAATACCATCTCGACCGGCCTGACATTTCCTGGCCTTCCCAGCGCCACCGTCAAGATGATGGTTGGCGAGGCCAGTCAGAATGCTCAGTCTGCCTCGATCGGCGAGACCTCGGCGGAAATCCAGACCGACCAGTTTCGGATGCGGGCCGAGGTGAAGACGCCAGGCTATCTCGATCTCGTCAATATCAGTCTGAACGTTCCGATCGAACTCGTGATCGCCGGCGGGACGGCGAAGGTAACCGACGTCAAATGCTCCAGCGACCCGGCGCAGCGCCAAGTGACTGTCCAGGCCATGCCGGGAGTCGCCAAGCTCGCGCTCGGGCAGTTCTCGGGCCCGCTGAGCGCGGCCAACACCCATGACCGGTTGTCTCCGGCGGAGCTGGTTCAGGTGACCCTCGTCTCTGTAAAGGGGGACAGCTATGCCTCGATCCAACAGACCGTACCGAGAGTTCTGGTCTTCAAGGGATCTGAAATTGGAAACGGCACGGTCAAGACGGCCAAGACCGACACGATCGCCAGCAGCCTGGTGTCGACCCTGATGAAGGAGGCCAACATCACCGTCAATGTCGGCCTAATTGGCCTGCCGGTTTCGCCGCTTCTCTCCTCGGTCAGCGACCTGTTGGCGGGCCTGACGATGCCGCTGGACAACCTCATCAAGTCGGCGCTGGCGACCGCCGGCATCAGCCTCGGCGAACTCGATGTGCGGGTGGACGCCGTGGTCTGCGACACACCGAGGATCGTCGGGTAAGCCGCAACGCTGTCCGCGTTTGGTTAAAAACGTGTGAACATGAGATGCACTGCGTGCATAACAAGTGTGCACGAAGTGCACTAACGGTAGGCAGTCCCAGCGCATACCTAGGGCTAGAAGCAATTGCCCATTGGAATTCTCATGTTCGCCTCTCTCGCCAACCGCATTCGCAGCTACCGCGAACGCCGGATCGCCGTCAGCCACCTCGCCCGCATGGACCGCCACGAACTGTCCGACATCGGCATCGCCAGCCAGGACATCGATCTCGTGGTGCGTCGCGGTCGCCTTCAGCTCTAGAACTTCAGTCCCTTAAACGCCGCAAACCCGCCGTTCGTTTCGAACCGGCGGGTTTTTTGGTTTCTGGTGCAGAGCCGATGCGGCAGCGTTCAGATCGTCAGCACAGTGGCGCCGGTCGTGGTGCGCGCCTCGAGCGCACGGTGGGCCGCTGCGGCATCTTTAAGCGCATATGTCTGGTCGATCCGCACCTTCACGGCACCGGAAGCGATGACCTCGAAAAGCGCCGCGGACGACTGTTCCAGTTCTGCGCGGGTCGCGGTGTAGCCGAAGAGGCTCGGCCGGGTCACAAACAGCGATCCCTTCTGGTTCAGAAGCGCCATGTCGACATCCGGCAGCTTGCCGGAGGACTGGCCGAACGTCACCCACAGCCCTTGCCGCTTGATGCAATCGAGGCTCGCGGGAAACGTGTCCTTGCCGACCGAGTCGTAGACGACGTCGCATTTGGCGCCGTCCGTCAACTCGAGCACGCGCGCGACGAAATCCTCCTCGCGGTAGTTGATCACGTGGTGGTAGCCGTGCTCCAGCGCCAGCGCGCATTTCTCGGCTGAGCCTGCGGTGCCGATCACCGTTGCGCCGAGATGTCTCGCCCATTGCCCGGCGATCAAGCCGACACCGCCGGCTGCCGCGTGGAAGAGCATCACCGTGCCGGGGCCGACCTCGAAGGTCCGGCGCAGAAGGTACTCGGCCGTCATGCCTTTCAGCATCACTGCCGCGGCCGTCTCGAAGTCGATCGCGTCCGGCAAGGTCACCGCGGAGTCGGCCTTCACCAGCACTTCCTCGGCATAGCTGCCGGCGGCATCATTATACGCCACGCGATCGCCCGGGGCGAAACGGGTCACCCCTTCGCCGACCGCCACGACCATGCCAGCGCCTTCCTTGCCCGGCACGAAGGGCATGGTTGGAGCCTTGTAGAGGCCGGTCCGGAAATAGACGTCGATGAAATTCACGCCCGCCGCCGCCTGTTTCACCAGGATCTGGCCGGGACCGGGCGCACCGAGGTCTCGGTCCTCCCAGGACATGACCTCGGGACCGCCGACGGCGCGAACGACCATTGCCTTGCTCATGCGATATTCCCTTGTCTGCGGGTAACGTCAGGGGTTGCTGCGACGGACCATGTCGACGACCTGCAGCACGGCACCGATCGAGAAGAGGTAGATCCCGGTCGCCACCACGCCGAACTTGACGAAGGGCGACAGGTCGAAGTTCTGATACAGCGCGGCCAAGCCGAAGCCGGCCCAGGCGGCGCAGACGGCAAGATTCAGCGGCCGCAAGCGCTTGACCCGGACGGGGTGCAGGAACTTGATCGGCAGGAAGGTCGCGACCGAGCAGAAGGCGACGAAGGCGAAGGCGGTGATCTCGTTCGGCTGGATCGCGAAGAAGGTGAAGACCACCATGTTCCAGGCGACGGGAAAGCCGCGGAAGAAGTAGTCCGTCGTCTTCATCCGCGTGTCGGCGTAGTAGATCGCGCTCGAGATCACGATCATCGCTGCTGCCAGGAAGGACAGGAGGCCGCCGATCATGCCTGATTCATAGAGGGCGAAGGCGGGAATGATGACGTAGGTCGCATAGTCGATGATCTGGTCGAGCACCTCGCCGGACCAGTTCGGCAGCACGCGCTGGATCTCGACCTTACGGGCCATCGGGCCGTCGATCGCATCGACGAACAGCGCGAGCCCCAGCCACCCGAACATCGCGACCCAGCGGTGATCCGCCGCGGCGATGATCGAGAGAAAGGCCCAGAAGGCGCCGCTCGCCGTCAGCAGGTGGACGGCAAAGCCGCGCCACTCCTCGAACTTTGATACCGGTGCCGCCATGCTGACCTGAAACCCATCGTCGCAGGGTCCAGTGCGTACGCCTCCCCCCATTGCTATAAGCTCTATCGTCCGTATCTCTAGAATCCAAGGCTCACGCGGCGGACAGGCACTCGGTTTTCTGCCCCGGCAACAGGAAAGACGGACAGTTGACGCAGCTGAAACGCGATATTGCCGTGGTGGGTGGCGGACTGGCGGGCTATGCGACGGCCATTGGCCTTGCCGCCGAGGGCATCGACACGGTGCTCGTCGCCCCGACGCCGTCGCGCCCCGATGGTCGCTCGACCGCGCTGATCGGTCCGTCGATCGCCTTCCTCGAGCGGCTTGGTGCGCTCGAAGCGGTCCGCGCCAAGGGCGAGCCGATGTCGACGATGCGCATCGTCGACGATACCGGTCGCCTGCTGCGCGCGCCGACGTTGACCTTCGAGTCCGCGGAGATCGGTCTCGACGCCTTCGGCTACAACATCCTCAACGCCGATCTGCTGGCGATCCTGCATGCCCGCGCCGAGGAACTGGCGGACCGGCTGACGCTGGTGGATGGCGGCGCGCGCCGGCTTGAGGCGGGCGACGACCGCGCGACCCTGACGCTCGACGATGGAACGACGGTCGTCGCTTGCCTCGTCATCGGCGCCGATGGCCGGAAATCCATGGTCCGCGAGCAGGCCGGCATCGCCTTGCGCGACTGGTCCTATCCGCAGAGCGCCATCGTCCTGAACTTTGCGCATGAGCGCCCGCATGGGGGGATCTCCACGGAGTTCCACACCGCGACCGGCCCGTTCACGCAGGTGCCCCTGCCCGGCCGGAAGTCCTCCCTCGTCTGGGTGGAGACGCCTGACGCCGCCGATCTCATCGTCGACCTGAAGCCAGAGCGGCTGCAGCAGATGATCGAGACGCGTCTGCATTCGATCCTCGGCGCGGTTACCGTGGACGGCTCGGCCCAGCGTTTCCCACTGAGCGGCGCGACGGCGCTTCAGATGACCGCCAAGCGGGTCGCGCTGGTGGGCGAGGCTGCGCACGTGTTCCCGCCGATTGGCGCGCAAGGGCTGAACCTTGGCCTCCGCGATGCCGCCGCCATCGTCGCCGCGGCCTCCGGCAGCCGCGATGATCCCGGCGCCGCCGGCGCGTTGGCGCGCTATAGCGCAGCGCGCCGGGGGGACGTCGCGTCGCGCACCTTCGGCGTGGATCTTCTGAACCGGTCTTTGCTGGCCGGATATCTTCCGGCGCAGGCGGCCCGGACGCTCGGCCTGTCCGCCATGGCGGCGGTCCCGTTGCTGCGACGCTTCCTGATGCGCGAGGGCGTCTCACCCGGCGCCGGCCTGTTCGGGATGCCGAGATCAGTAACCGAAGGGATTGGCGGGAAACCAACCGGTTGAGATCGCATAGAGCGCGACGGTCACGGTGAGGACGGAGGCAACCGTCGTTGCCAGAATGGCCGCCGAGGCGCGCTCGGTCCAAATGCCGTATTGCTGCGCGATGACGAAGACGTTTGTCGCCGTCGGCAGGCAGGCGAGTAGCATCGCCGTGTGCACCCAGACCGGATCGCGCTCGCCGGCCAGTGCGAGCAGTGCGTAGACCAGCAGCGGGTGCAGGATCAGCTTGGCCGGCAGGATGTAGCCGAGCTCGGGCGGCACGCGCTTCAGTGGCCGCAGCGCCAGCGTAATGCCCATCGCGAATAGCGCGCAGGGCGCCGCTGCCCCCGCAAGAAGCGACAGCAGGCGGTCGAGAGGCCCTGGCAGCGAGACGCCGAGGATGGCGCCGCCAACGCCAACCAGCGTCGCGATGATGAAGGGGTGGGTAAAGATCTTCGTCAGGACATCGAGGACCACCGTGCGCGCTGGACGGTCGGAGTCGCCGCCGAGCGCCATGCAGAGCGGCGCCATCACGAAGTGCAAGGTGTTGTCGAAGCAGAACACCAGCGCCACCGGGACGGTTGCGGCGGGGCCGAAAGCGACGAGCGCGAGCCCCGGTGCCATGTAGCCGATATTGCCGTAGGCGCCGGCAAGTCCCTGGATCGTCGAGGCCGGAATGTCGCCGCGGGTTCTGAGATAGCCGGCGGTGAACACGGCCAGAAACGACACGAAGGTCGCGAGCGTCGTCGCGCCGACGAAGCCGGGATTGGCGAGCTGTTCGACCGGCGTTTTCGACAGAAGCTGGAAGAAAAGCGCGGGCAGCGCGAGGTACACGATAAAGACGTTGAGCCAGGCCAGTCCCTCGAGCGGTCGCTTGACGATGCGCCCGGTACCGAAGCCGAGCCCGATCAGCGCGAAGAACGGAAAGATCAGCCCGATAATGGCGAGCATGGACGGATCAGCTCGGCCGGAGGCCGGTTGAGGGACCGCCCCGGGCGGTCCTCCGGATTTGCATGATGGTCCCGTTTATGATTATCCGGCATCCTGTCGCCAACGCGGCGCGGACCAGCCCCTGGTCGCACCGCTTCAGTGGTTCTGAGAGACTTCCGGGAAAGCCGCCATGCAGACAGCCCGCTTTTTCATCGGCCAGGTCGTGCGCCACCGCTTGTTTCCGTTCCGCGGCGTGATCTTTGACGTCGACCCGGAGTTCGACAACACCGAGGAATGGTACCAAGCGATCCCGGAAGAGGTTCGCCCGCGCAAGAACCAGCCCTTCTACCACCTGTTCGCCGAGAACGCCGAAACCGAATACGTCGCCTATGTTTCGGAGCAGAACCTCGTCCCGGACGAGACCGGCGATCCGGTGCGCCATCCGCAGGTGGCCGAGGTGTTCGACGGGCAAGTGGACGGCGCCTACAGGATCCGCGGCAACCACCGCAACTGAGCCGACGCCGAACCAGATCCAGCAGACGAAAACGGCGGCCCGAGGCCGCCGTTTTGCATTCTGGCCTGCGGCTTACTGCGCCGGAGCGGCACCGCCGGTCTTAGCGGCGGACTGGGCGTCCTCGAACTTCTTGCGGCGGGCATCGGCCTGCTTCTTCAGCGCGTCGTTCAGCTCCTGCTGGCGCTGGGCGAGCTCGGGCTGGGCGACCGGTGCGCCGTCATAGGCCTTGGAGAAGCCTGACAGCGTGATCTTGATCGGGTTCGGCTGACGCTGGAAATTGACCGAGGTGACGGTCAGCGTCGTGCCCTTCTTCAGCGAGGCGATGACCGCGTCGGTCAGCTGGGCCTCGGCGATGCAGCGGTCGGGGAAGCAGACGGAATAGCCCATCGCCTGCGGCGCGGCCTTGTCGATCTGCAGCTGGACGCCCGCCGGAATGACGCGGCCGGTCGGCACGACCGCCTGCAGCACGCGCTGGGTGACCTTGCCCTTGACGTCGATCAGGTTGATGGCGGTGACCAGCTGGCGGGTATCGGCAACGAGCGTGAACTGCGTGTTGCAGATGTCGTTTTCGCCTTGCTTGGAGCAGACCTTGAACCACTGCGTCTCGACCGGCTTGCCGGCGGCGGGGGCAGCCGGAGCGGCCTGCGCCGCGGCGGAGCCGGCCATCATGCCCAGCGTGGTGATGCCGATCACACCTGCGGCCAGCGCGTTGACAGTGACATTCAGCAAACGGTTCTTCACGGGCCTTGCATCCTCTCGGCGTCGATCATTCGGCGTAAGGCTTCCCTTAACCGGGTTGCTGCTCGTGCGCAAATGAGGCCGTTTAAAGACCCTTGCCGAAAGGGCTTCGGCGAGGAATCCCATTCCGCCGATAGGCAAATCAGACCGGAGCGGATAAGAATCCGCCAACCCTGCCGGAGAGATTGCCCATCATGCCCTTTCGGACGCTTGCGCCGGCTGCCGCGAAAGCACTGCTGATCCTTTTGCTCTCGACGGTGGCCGCCTTGCCCGCCCTCGCCGAGCCCCGCCACGGGATCGCGATGCAAGGCGAGCCGGCGCTGGCCGCCGGTTTCACCCATCTGCCCTTCGTCAACGCCGACGCGCCGAAAGGCGGCGTGATGCGCTACGGCGTCTTCGGCACCTTCGACAACCTCAACCCGATCATCGTGCGCGGCTCGACCACGACGGCCCGCGGCATCTGGGCCGACCAGGAATACGGCAACTTCGTCTTCGAGCCGCTGATGCAGCGTTCGCCCGACGAGCCGTTCACGCTCTACGGGCTGCTGGCGGAGAGCGTCGAGACGGACGATGCCCGCACCTTCGTCGAGTTCACCTTGAACCCGAAGGCGAAGTTCTCCGACGGCACCCCGGTCACGGTCGAGGACGTGCTCTTCACCACGGAGATGATGCAGCAGATCGGCGTCGTCCGCCCGCAGTACACGGCCTGGCTCCAGCGCGTGGCGAAGATCGAAAAGGTCGGCGAGCGCGGCGTGCGCTTCACCTTCAACGAGAAGGCCGACCGCGAACTGCCGCTGCTGCTGGCGGGCCTGCCGGTGCTGCCGGCCCACGGTTTTGACCGCGCCACCTTCGAGCAGACGACGCTGAAGCCGGTGATCGGTTCGGGCCCCTATGTGATCGAGAGGGTCGAGCCCGGCCAGCGCATCACCTACCGGCGCAATCCCGACTATTGGGCCAAGGACCTGCCGATCAAGCGCGGGATCGACAATTACGACCAGGTGGTCATCGAGTATTTCCGCGACGCGAACGCGCAGTTCGAGGCCTTCCAGAAGGGTCTTTTCTACGTCTTCCCGGAAGGCAGCCCGCTGCACTGGCGCACGGCCTACGACTTCCCGGCCGTGCGTGATGGGCGGGTGAAGCGCGACGAATTCGTCAACGGCAAGCCGGCGGGCACCTACGGCTTCTTCTTCAACACCCGCCGTCCGCTGTTCGAGGACCGTGCGGTGCGGTCAGCCCTCGGACTGTTGTTCGACTTCGAATGGGCGAACGCCAACCTCTATTACGGCGCCTATCGCCGGACGACGAGCTTCTTCGAGAACTCGGAACTGTCGAGCGTCGGGCATCCCGCCAGCGACCTCGAGAAAGCGCTGCTGGCGCCGTTCCCGCAGGCCGTGACGCCCGAGGTCATGGCCGGCACCTGGCGGCCCGCGGTCAGCGATGCCTCCGGCAGCGACCGCAAGCTGCTGAAGCAGGCCGTCGATGCGCTGAAAGTGGCTGGCTTCACCTTCGCCGGCGGGCGGATGGTGGACAAGGCTGGCAAGCCGCTCACCTTCGAGATCCTGGTCCAGAACGCCGATCAGGGGCGGATCGCGCAGGGCTATGCCCGCACGCTGTCGCGGATCGGCGTCGAGGCCGACATGCGCCTCGTCGACGACGCCCAGTACCAGCTCCGCAAGCAGCGCTTCGACTACGACGTCCTGATCTCCTCGTTCACCTCGTCGCTGTCGCCGGGCGCCGAGCAACGTCAGCGCTGGGGATCGGCGTCGCGCGATGCCAGTGGCTCGTTCAATTTCGCCGGCACCGCCGATCCCGCCATCGACGCGCTGATCGAGGCGATGACCAAGGCGCGCACCCGGGAAGAGTTCGTCGCCGCCGTCCGAGCCTACGACCGGGTGCTGATCTCCGGACAATATGTGGTGCCGCTGTTCTACGTCGCCGAGCAGTGGCTTGGCCGCTGGGCCTTCATCCAGCACCCCGCCGTGACGCCGCTGACCGGATACTACCTCCCGAGCTTCTGGCGCGAACCGGGCAAGTAGGAAGCGTCCCGGTCGCTAGACGATCGCCTGCCATGCGTCGGCATGGCTGCCGGCGAAGTTCGGCATGCCGGGCTTGGTCAGGCAGCCTCTCGGGGCGACGTAGCTGTCGATCCGGCGGACCGGCCGCTCGTGCCAGCCGAGGTTGAACGCCCAATATCTCGGGAAGAACTCCATCGTCGAATACGGCAGATGGTCGTGGATCCACCAGGCGAGCTTTTGCCAGTCGCCTTCCGCCTGGAACCGGTCCCAGAAGCGGGGAACGACGATACAGGCGGTAGCGCCCATGCAGCCCTCGGCATCGCGCCGGTCCCAGATGTGGCCAGCGAAATTCTTAGGATTGGCCGAGCAGTTGTATCCCGGCCTCCCGGCAGCCTGGAGGCGGCAGCCGACGTCGTTGATGTCCGCTGACAGGAACGAGGACCGGATGGCCAGCCGGCCAAACTGATCCTGCAGCGGCTCCAGCAAATCCTCGCAGAGACGTGTGCCGGCCGCGATCGCGAGTTCCGGGTCGTCCGGCA
The DNA here is from genome assembly GCF_055730135.2 of Mesocryomonas lacus. Classification (NCBI taxonomy): domain Bacteria; kingdom Pseudomonadati; phylum Pseudomonadota; class Alphaproteobacteria; order Hyphomicrobiales; family Aurantimonadaceae; genus Mesocryomonas; species Mesocryomonas lacus. Next base: position 226,127 of record NZ_JBUZWE020000005.1, read on the forward strand.
CGTTGCAGATCCCGTGCAGGGCGGCGATCTCGGAGTAGAGAAAGTCGCGCATGAAAAACGACTGGGACAGCCGCGTGCGACCAAAATCCGTCAGCGACTGGACCGATTTTGGCGTCTTCATGCGCTCCCCTCTGCTACGCAATCAGTTCAACAGCCTATCTCAAGTCCCTGATGCAAAACATCTTCATACCTTCTGACCTCGCTACGCCGCCTTCTTCTGCGCTTCGTCTGCAAACCGCGCCAGCTGGGTGGCGATGGTGGCGGCGCCGTTGAGGCGCTTGTCGGGCGTCGGCCAGTCGCGGATGAGGACGATCGACTGGTCCGGCCGGATCTTCGCGGCCGATCCCTGCTCGCCGATGTAGCGCACCAAGGCCCCCGGATTGGAGAAGCTCTTGTCGCGGAACTGGATGACAAGGCCTTTTGGTCCGGCATCGAGCTTGGCGATGTTGGCGCGGCGGCAGAGCGACTTGATGAACACCACCTTCAGGAGATGCTCCACCTCGTCCGGCAAGGGGCCAAAACGGTCGATCATCTCGGCTCCGAAAGCGTCGATCTCGCGGGCGTCGGCGAGGTCGGCAAGGCGGCGATAGAGGCTCATGCGGAGCTGCAGATCGGGCACGTAGCCTTCTGGGATCATCACCGCGGTGCCGAGCGTGATCTGCGGCGACCACTGGCCGTCGCCCGCGTCCGGCTCGCCCTTCATCTCGGCGACCGCCTCTTCCAGCATCTGCTGGTAGAGCTCGAAACCGACCTCCTTGACGTGGCCGCTCTGCTCGTCGCCGAGGAGGTTGCCGGCGCCGCGCTGGTCGAGGTCGTGTCTGGCGAGCTGGAAGCCGGCGCCCAGTGTATCCAATGATTGTAGAACCTTCAGGCGCCGGTCGGCCTGCGCCGTCGGCGTCTTGTTGGCGGGGATGGTCATCAGCGCGTAGGCCCGGACCTTGGAGCGCCCGACGCGGCCGCGCAGCTGGTAGAGCTGGGCGAGGCCGAACATGTCGGCCCTGTGTACAATCATTGTATTCGCCGACGGGATGTCGAGCCCGGATTCCACGATGGTCGTCGAGAGCAGCACGTCGTACTGGCCCTCGTAGAAGGCGTTCATGATGTCCTCGAGCTCGCCGGCGCCCATCTGGCCGTGGGCGATCGCGACCTTCAGCTCCGGCACCTGCTCGGAGAGGAAATCGTGGATGCCCCGCAGATCCGACAGGCGCGGCGCGACGTAGAAACTCTGGCCGCCGCGGTAGCGCTCGCGCAAGAGCGTCTCGCGCACCACAAGCGGGTCGAACGGGGTGATGAAGGTGCGCACCGCCATGCGGTCGACCGGGGCGGTGGTGATCAGCGAGAGCTCGCGCACGCCGGTGAGCGCCAGCTGGAGCGTGCGCGGGATCGGGGTGGCGGACAGCGTCAGCACGTGGACGTCGCTCTTCAGCTCCTTCAGCCGCTCCTTGTGCTTGACGCCGAAGTGCTGCTCCTCGTCGATGATGAGGAGCCCGAGGTTCTTGAAGGTAACGGCCTTGCCGAGCAGCGCGTGCGTGCCGACGACGATGTCGAGCGTGCCCTCGATCAGCCCCTTCTTGGTGGTCGCGAGATCCTTGGCGGTGACGAGGCGCGAGGCCTGGCCGATATTCAGCGGCAGGCCGTGGAAGCGCTCGGAGAAGGTCTTGAAATGCTGGCGGGCGAGCAGCGTCGTCGGCACCACGACGGCGACCTGAAGCCCGTTCATCGCGGCGATGAAGGCGGCGCGCAACGCTACCTCGGTCTTGCCGAAACCGACGTCACCGCAGATCAGCCGGTCCATCGGGCGTCCGGCGGCCAGATCGTCGGCGACCGCGTCGATGGCGCTCTGCTGGTCCTCGGTCTCCTCGTAGGGGAAGCGCGCGGCGAACTCGCCCCAGAGCCCGTCCGGTGGCAAAAGCTTCGGCGCGCCGCGGGTCTGGCGTTCGGCGGCGATGCGGATCAGGCCGCCCGCCATGTCGAGCAGCCGTTTCTTCAGCTTGGCCTTGCGCGCCTGCCAGGCGCCGCCGCCGAGCTTGTCCAGCACGCCTTCCGACCCCTCGCCGCCATAGCGCGACAGGAGCTCGATGTTCTCCACCGGCAGAAACAGCCGGTCGGCGCCGGCATACATGATCTCCAGGCAATCGTGCGGCGCGCCGGCCGCCTCGATCGAGCGCAGGCCGACGAAGCGGCCGATGCCGTGATCGACGTGGACGACGATGTCGCCCTCGTCGAGGCCGGAGACCTCGGCGATGAAGTCGGCGCCGCGCTTCTTGCGCCGGGCGCGGCGGACCAGCCGGTCGCCGAGGATGTCCTGCTCGCCGATGACGGCGATGCGGTCCGTCTCGAAGCCGGCCTCAATGCCGAGCACGGCCGAGGCGACGAGGTTCTTCGGGATCTCCAGCGCCTTGACGTAGGTCTCGACGAATTTCAGCCCGCCGAGGCCTTGCTCCTCGACGACCTGCACCAGGCGCTCGCGCGAGCCCTCGCTCCAGGCGGCAAGGATCACCTTCTTGCCAGAGGCCCTAAGGTTTGAGATGTGCTCGACGGCCCGCTCGAAGACGTTGACGTCGCCGGCCGCCCGCTCGGCGGCAAAGTTGCGGCCGCGCGTGATGTCGAGGTTGACGATGGTCCGGCCGGTCGCGTCGCTCAGCGCATAGGAGGACAGGCGGATGGGATCGGCGCTGGCAATGCCGCCCATCAGCTCGTCTTCGGAGAGGTAGAGATCGTCCGGCTCGACCGGATGGTACGGCACGGCGTCCGCCGTCCCCTCGCCCGCCCCGCGGCGGCGGCTCTCGTAATGATCCTGGATCGTCGTGCGACGCTCGCCGATCGCCTCCAACACGAGGTGATCGAGCACCATCGGGAAGCCGGCGGTGTAGTCGAACAGCGTGTCGAGCTTCTCGTAGAACAGCGGCAGCCAATGCTCCATGCCGGAAAAGCGGCGGCCCTCGCTGATCGCGGCATAGAGTCCGTCATTGCGCGACGGCGCGCCGAAGCGCTTGAGATAGCTCGTGCGGAAGCGGCTGATCGTCTCGTCCTTCAGCGTCACCTCGCTGACCGGCGCGAGCTCGAAGCTCTTGCGCTGGGCGGTGGTGCGCTGGGTGGCGGGATCGAAGGCGCGGATGGATTCCAGCGTGTCGCCGAAGAAGTCGAGGCGGATCGGCTCGTCGTCGCCGGGCGCGAAGAGGTCGAGAATGCCGCCGCGCACCGCGAACTCGCCGCGCTCGCGGACCGTCGCCACGCGCTCGAAGCCGCCGCGCTGCAGGACCCGGACGATGTGGTCCATCGAGATGCGGCCGCTGGCGCGGGCCGAGATCGTCTCGTCCGCCAGGATCTGCGCCGGCGGCATCTTCTGCAGCAGCGCGTTGGCAGTAGTCAGGACAAGAGCGCGGTGCGGCTCCTTGCGCAGGTTGCCGAGCGCGGTCATCGCCGAGAGGCGCATGGCCGCGGCCTCGCTGGACGGGCCGACGCGGTCATAGGGCAGGCAGTCCCAGGCCGGCAGCGACAGAATCGGCAGGTCGGGCGCGACGAAGCGCAGCGCGTCCTCCAGCTCACCCATCCGGTTGCCGTTGCGCATGACGAAAACGAGCGGCGCCTTGCCTGCCCGCTCGCGCGCGATCTCGGCAAGGAGGAACGGCTCGTAGCCGTCGATAACGTTGCCGATCGACAGGCCGTCGCGGCCCTTCAGCGCCTTCTTGAGGCGGTCCTCGGCCTTCACGACGGGCGGGTCCGGGGACCGTCGACGCCGGGCCGATCCTCGACCGGGATCTCGTAGAAGGCCTTGATACGCCGGAAGATGGCGGTGTCGTAGTTCGCCGGGACCGGCTGCTCGCCGGTGAGCCATTGGAACAGGTCGCGGTCGATCGCCTCCATCAGCACCTCGAAATCGTCCATCTCGGTCTCGTCGAGGAGGTCGATCTCAGCGTCCGCGAAACGGCCCAGCACCAGGTCCATCTCCCGCGTGCCACGGTGCCACGAGCGGAACAGCGCCTTGCGGCGGCGGATGTCGAGATCGATCGAGGAGCGGCTGGTGCCTGTCATGGTGTTCTCGGTGTTCACAGAATGTGCTCCGTATATAGCGCAGCAGGCGGCTTGTCAGCGCCGCCGGACCCTATAAACCTCGCTGCCATGCGCCCGTCCTTGCTCGATCCCCTCTTCGCTCCGGTTACCACCCTCGACGGCGTCGGGCCGAAAGTCGCCGGCATGCTGAAGACGCTGCTGCTCGCCTCCGGATCGGACGTGGCGCTGAGGGTACGCGACCTCCTGTTCCACCTGCCGAGCGGCCTCGTCGACCGGCGCCAGCGCGGCGAGATTGCGACTGCGCCAGAAGGCGTGATCGTCACCTTGACGGTGCGGATCGACCGGCACTTGGCGCCACCGCGCGATGCCCGCTCGATGCCGTACCGGGTGTTCGCCACCGACGAGACCGGCGAGATCGCCCTCACCTATTTCCGCGGCCAGTCCAACTGGATGGAGAACCTCCTGCCGGTCGGCGAGACCATGCTGGTCTCGGGCAAGGTCGACTGGTTCAACGGCCGCCCGTCGATGGTGCATCCCGACTTCGTCTGCCGGATCGCCGATGCCGAGAACCTGCCGCTGGTCGAGCCGGTCTATCCGCTGACCGCCGGACTGTCGGCCAAGGTGTTGCAGAAGTCGATTGCCGCGGGGCTCGAGGAACTGCCGGTGCTGGCCGAGTGGATCGAGCCGACAGTCGTGTCAAAGCACTCGTTCAAGCCCTTCGCGGACTCGCTGAAGCGGGTGCATCATCCCGCCGACGCGCTCGATCTCGATCCGCTGGGTGCGGCCTGGCGACGGCTTGCCTATGACGAGTTCCTCGCCGGCCAGCTGGCGCTGGCGCTGTCGCGGCAGAAGATAAAGAAGGCGGAAGGGCGTCCCTTGCGCGGCGACGGCAGCCGCAGCGACAAGGTGCTCGCCGCCCTGCCGTTCACGCTGACATCCGGCCAGCGCAAGGCGATCGACGAGATCTGGTCCGACATGGGCGAGCACGACCGCATGCTGCGGCTGCTGCAAGGCGATGTCGGCTCCGGCAAAACCGTGGTGGCGCTGATGGCGATGGCGGCGGCGACCGAGGCCGGCGCGCAGTCGGCCTTCCTTGCGCCGACCGAAATCCTCGCCCGCCAGCACGCCATGGGCCTGCAGCCCTATTGCAAGGCGGCGGGGCTGAAGATGGTGCTGCTCACCGGGCGCGACACTGGCCGCACCCGGACAGAGAAGCTCGCAGATATCGCCGAGGGTCGGTGCGACATCGTCGTCGGCACGCATGCGCTGTTCCAGGATAAAGTCGCCTACCACGATCTCGGCCTTGTGGTGGTCGACGAGCAGCACCGCTTCGGCGTGCACCAGCGTCTCAGCCTCACCAGCAAGGGCGAAGCGCCCGATCTCCTGGTGATGACGGCGACCCCGATCCCGCGCACGCTGGTGCTCGCCGCCTTCGGCGACATGGACGTCTCGCGGCTGGAGGGAAAGCCCGCGGGGCGCAAGCCGATCGCCACCGTCGCCGTGCCGATGGACAGGCTGAACGAGATCGTCGAGCGCGCCGGTAAGGCGATCGCTGAGGGCGACAAGATCTACTGGGTCTGCCCGCTGGTGGAAGAGTCCGAGAAAAGCGACCTGATGGCGGCCGAGGAGCGGCATGCCCAGCTTCAGCAGGTGTTCGGCGACAAGGTCGGCCTCGTCCACGGCCGGATGAACGGCGAGGAGAAGGATGCGGCGATGGCGGCCTTCAAGTCCGGCGAAACCCGGCTGATCGTCGCCACCACCGTGATCGAGGTCGGCGTCGACGTGCCGGACGCCTCGATCATCGTCATTGAGCATGCCGAGCGCTTCGGCCTCTCCCAGCTGCACCAGTTGCGCGGCCGGGTCGGCCGCGGCTCGAAGGCGTCAGCCTGCGTCCTCCTCTACCGCGCGCCGCTCGGCGAAGTGGCCAAGGCGCGGCTCGCGGTGATGCGCGAGACCGAGGACGGTTTTCGCATTGCCGAGGAAGATCTGAAGCTGCGCGGCGAAGGCGACCTGCTCGGTACCAAGCAATCCGGCCTGCCGGGCTTCCGTGTCGCCCGCATGGAGGTGCATGCCGACCTCTTGGAGACCGCCCGCGACGATGCGCGGTTGGTCCTGACGCGCGATCCCGGCCTCGAGACGCCGCGCGGCGAAGCGCTGCGCACGCTGCTCTACCTGTTCGGCCGGGAAGACGCGATCAGGCTGCTGCGGGCGGGGTAGCTTCGGAGGAGATGCGACGGCGCCGCTGCGTTCTTCGCCCCTCTGGGGAGAAGTGGCCGGCAGGCCGATGAGGGGGGAGCGCCGGCGACGAATGATCGACCACGCGAGTCATCATCGGCCTTTCCCGTCGGCGCTCCCCTCATCCCGCTGCCGCGACCTTCTCCCCGGAGGGGAGAAGAAGGCGGCTGCGGCGTCGCGCCCTCTGAACCACGCGGGTGCTTACAACGCCGCTCCCTACGCCTTCGCCGCTGCCAGTTTCGCCGCCTCGCCTTGCGTCAACGGCCGCTCGCTGTCCGGCCCGACGATGCCCGCGGAGATGACGAGCTTCATGGCGTCCTCGACCTTCATGTCGAGGATCCGCACGTCCTCGCGCGGCACGTAAAGGAGGAAGCCGGAGGTGGGATTGGGCGTCGGCGGCAGGAAAACGGCGAGCATCTCCTTGCCGTCGGGGGCAAGGGTCGAGGCGATCTCGCCGCGCGCTTCGGTGGCGATGAGCACGATCGACCAGATGCCGCGGCGCGGATATTCGATCAACGCCGCCGTCTTGAACGAGGAGGAATGGTTGGCGAACACCGTCTCGAAAATCTGCTTCAGCGCGGTGTAGAGCGTGCGCACCAGCGGCGTGCGGCCCAGCAGGCGCTCGCCCCAGCCGACGATCGTCTTGCCGACGAAGCTGGCGGTGAGGAAGCCGACGAGGGTGATCAAGACCAGTGCGACGACGAGGCCGAAGCCCGGAACGCTGAAGACGAGGTAGTTGTCGGGATTGTAACGGCCGGGAATGTAGGGTTTCACCCAGCCGTCCACCCAGCGCACGAAGGACCAGGTCAGCCAGGCGGTGATCGCCAGCGGGGCGCAGATGATGAACCCGGTGAGGAAATAATTGCGGATGCGGGTCATCATCGGTTCCATCGTTCGCGGGCGATCGCCGCGAACCGGTCGCGCCGATCGCCGGCCGTCGCCAAGCCTAGCATGGCAAAACCTCGGCTTCGACGCTGACGGCGCGACGGCCGAGAGTTTTTTGCAACGCAGCGAAGGTGCCGCGTCCTCTACTCAACTGTGACGGATTTGGCGAGGTTCCGGGGCTGGTCGACGTCCGTGCCCATGTGCACTGCCGTGTGGTAGGCGAGCATCTGAAGGGGAACGGCGTAGACGATCGGCGTCAGGATTTCCGGCATGTCGGGCAGGACGATGACCTCGGCCGACGGCATGGCGCCAGCCGCAGCGCCCTTCTCGTCGGTGATGAGGATGATGCGACCGCCGCGCGCGGCGACCTCCTGCATGTTCGAAACGGTCTTCTCGAAGGCGCGGTCGTGCGGCGCGATGACGATCACCGGCATTGTCTCGTCGACCAGCGCGATGGGCCCATGCTTCAGTTCGCCCGCTGCATAACCTTCCGCGTGGATGTAGCTGATTTCCTTAAGTTTCAGCGCTCCCTCCAGCGCCAGCGGATAGCTGAAGCCGCGACCGAGATAGAGCGCGTGCTTGTGCGTCGACAGTTCGCGGGCGATCGCCTCGATCTGGCTCTCCAGCTTGAACGCCTCGTTCACAAGGCGCGGCGCCTCGGCGAGCGCCCGGGTCATCGCCAGTTCCTCGTCCGGCGAGATGACGCCACGGTCGACGCCGGCGCGGATCGACAGAGCGGCCATCGCCATCAGCTGGCAGGTGAAGGCCTTCGTCGAGGCGACGCCGATCTCGGGGCCGGCGAGCGTCGGCAGGACGATGTCGGATTCGCGGGCGATGGTGGATTCCTGAACGTTGACGACCGCTGCCGTCTTCAGCCCCATCTGCTTGGCGTAGCGCAGCGAGGCCAGCGTGTCGGCGGTCTCGCCGGACTGCGAGACGAAGAGCGCGAGGTCGACGTCGCCGAGCGGGCTCTCGCGGTAGCGGAACTCCGAGGCGACGTCGATGTCGCAGGCGATGCGTGCGTGCCGCTCGAAATAATAGCGGCCGGTGAGGCCGGCGAGATAGCCGGTGCCGCAGGCCGAGATCGCCATGCGTTGGACATTCGCGAAATCGAGCGCCTGGCTGCCGGGGATCCGGGTGCGGCCGGTGGTCATGTCGACGAAGGCGCCGAGCGTGTGGCCGATGACCTCCGGCTGCTCGTAGATCTCCTTCTGCATGAAATGGCGGTGATTGCCCTTGTCGACGTAGAAGGCCTTGCCAACCGAGCGGCGGATCGGACGCGTCACCGCCGTGCCGTCGACGTCGAAGATTTCGGCGCCGGCATGGTCGAGCACGACGAAGTCGCCATCCTCGAGATAGCGCACGCTGTCGGTGAAAGGCGACAGCGCGATCGCGTCGGAGCCGAGGAACATCTCGCCCTCCCCGACGCCCACGGCCAGCGGCGAGCCGCGGCGGGCGCCAATGAGGAGGCTCTCCTCGCCGGTGAAGATGAAGGCCAGCGCGAAGGCGCCTTCCAGCTGCAGCAGCGAGGCCTTCACGGCCTCGCGCGGGGCGGCGCCGCGGTCCATGGCGCGGGTGACGAGAATGGCGACCGTCTCGGTGTCGGTCTCGCTCTCGAAGATGTAGCCGTCGGCTTCCAGATCGGCGCGCAGCTCGCGGAAATTCTCGATGATGCCGTTGTGGACGACGGCGAGTGTCTTCGTCGCATGCGGGTGGGCGTTGCGCACGGTCGGAGCGCCGTGCGTCGCCCAGCGGGTGTGGCCGATGCCGATCGTGCCGGCGAGCGGGTTCTGCTTGAGGTGCGCTTCGAGGTTGGCGAGCTTGCCCTCGGCGCGCCGCCGGTCGAGCCCGTCGGCGGACAGCGTCGCGATGCCCGCGGAATCATAGCCGCGGTATTCCAGCCGCTTCAGCGAGTCGACGAGACGCCCGGCCACGGGCTGACGGCTGACGATACCGATGATGCCACACATGCAGCGCATCTCCTGAAGAGCAAAATGGTTGCGGCCGAAAGCCGCTGGCACCGGAGGTAGCGTTTCCGCCCCGCCGCCGTCGACACAAGTTTGATTGCCGCCGGCAACAGGCTCAGTGCGGCGTCTTCGCCTTGGCGAGCTTTGCGGCCTTCGCCGCGGCATTGCGGGCGGCGATCTGCCGGCCGCGGTCGGGCATCGTGACCTGGCGCCCGCGGGCGATGGCGAGCGCCCCGTCCGGAACGTCATCGGTTACGACACTGCCGCTGCCGATATAGGCACCCTCGCCGATCCGCACCGGAGCCACCAGCGCCGAGTTCGAGCCGACAAAGGCGTCCGCGCCGATCTCGGTATGATGCTTCAGCGCGCCGTCGTAATTGCAGGTGATCGTCCCGGCGCCGATATTGGCATTCGCGCCGATCGCGGCATCGCCGATGTAGCTGAGATGGTTGAGCTTCGCGCCCTGGCCGAGCTTGGCGTTCTTGGTCTCGCAGAAATTGCCGACCTTGGCGCCGTCGTCGAGTTCCGTCCCTGGCCGGAGCCGCGCGAACGGGCCGATCGCGACATTCTCGGCGATCTCGGCGCCCTCGATATGCGAGAAGGCGTGGATAACGCTGCCGGCGCCGACGGAGACGCCGGGGCCGAAGACGACGTTCGGCTCGATCAGGACGTCGGCGGCAAGCTTTGTGTCGAAAGCGAGGAAGACGGTTTCCGGCGCGATCAGGCTGACACCGGAGAGCATCATCTCGTGGCGCCGGCGCTGCTGCCAGAGCGTCTCGACCGCGGCGAGCTCGACGCGAGTGTTGACGCCCAGCACCTCCGACGCCTCCGCCTCGATCGCCCGCACGCTCCGCCCTTCCGCGCGGGCGATCTCGACGACGTCAGTGAGGTAGTATTCGCCCTTGGCATTGGCGTTGCCGATCTGGCCGAGCAGCGCCAAGGCGTGCTCGCCGGCGATCGCCATCACGCCGCCATTGCAGAAGTCGATCCGCCGCTCGGCCTCGCTCGCATCGCGTTCCTCGCGGATCGCCAGCAGCTCGCCGCCCGCCTCGATCAGACGGCCGTAGCCGGTCGGGTTCGGCGTCCGGAAGCCGACGACGCAGACGCTGGCGCCGGCGGCCAGCGCCTCGCGGGCCAGCGACAAGGTCTCCGGCCGCACCAGCGGCGTGTCGCCGAAGAGGATGAGGATGTCGTCATACCCCTCCTCGATGGCGGCGCGGGCGGCGAGCACCGCATGGCCGGTGCCGAGGCGCTCGGTCTGGAGGTGGGCGCTGACATGGCCGATCGTCCCGGCCAGCGCTGCGGCGACGGTCGCCTGCACCACCTCGGCGCCGCGTCCGACCACCAGCGCCGTGCGGTCGGAGCCGGCCGCCGCGGCGGTGAGCGCGGCATGGCAGACCATCGGCAGACCGGCGACGGGGTGCAGGACCTTCGACATCGCCGATTTCATCCGCGTGCCCTCGCCGGCGGCGAGGATGATCGAGAGGCAGGAACGGGACATGGCGGGCTTCCGGTGTTGAGGCCTGGATCACCTGCCTTAGCAGGCGTTCCTGAGCAAGCGGTGAATGCCGCGCCGCGGCGGCTGCGCGAGGTCGGCTTGCCTCACGTCGCCAGGCGTTCGACGTCCATCAGGGCCGGAAACGTGTCGAGCAGCCAGAACGAGACCGCCTGCATGCCGCCGGTCAGGAAGAGGATGCCGGTGATCACCAGGAGCCCGCCCATCACCTTCTCGACCTTGCTGAAATGCTGCCGGAAGCGCCCCATCCACCGCAGAAAGACGCCGGAAAAGGCCGCGGCCAGAAGGAAGGGAATGCCAAGGCCGGCGGAATAGAACGCGAGCATGGTCGCGCCCTCGGCCACCGTGCTGCGCGCACCGGCAAGCCCGAGGATGGCGCCGAGCACCGGTCCGATGCAGGGCGTCCAGCCGAAGGCGAAGGCAAGCCCCATCAGATAGGCGCCGAGAACGCTGCGCGGCTTGTCCGGCGAGCGGAAGCGCTTCTCGCCCGAGAGAAAGGCGATGCGGAACACGCCGAGGAAGTTGAGGCCCATGACGATGATTGCGATGCCCGCGACGATGCCGAGCCAGTCGAGGTTCTGCCGGAGCAGACGCCCGACCGAACTCGCGCCGGCGCCGAGCAGGATGAAGACGGTGGAGAAGCCGAGCACGAACACCAAGGCCGTTGCCAGCACCCGGACATAGCCGCGGCCGGTCGCCTTCATCTGCGGCCCGGCCTTCAGGTCCTCGAGGGAGACGCCGGCCATGTAGCAGAGATAGGGCGGCACCAGCGGCAGCACGCAGGGCGACAGAAAGGACAGGGCGCCGGCGAGGACAGCGGTCGGATAGGACAGATCGTCGATCACGCAGGTTCCTTTCGGGAGGACGTCGGCCCCCGTCCCCGTCTCCTAGCGGGCGAAAGCGCGAGCGGCAAACCGAACTGGGACATCCCTGCGTGATCTCGTCAAAAGGCTGGGGGCCGACGCCTTTAGCGGTTGACCGCTCGATCTCTGCTTTCTATGTTCCGCGCGATTCAGCGATCGGCCTCGGCCATCGACGGACGAGCGCGTAGCTCAGTTGGTAGAGCAACGGACTTTTAATCTGTAGGTCCCGGGTTCGAGCCCCGGCGCGCTCACCAATCAGCTCTGATTTCCCGAAACCAGTTTCATATCTGCGTCTCATGGGCTCGGTGCCCCGGCATGTGGTCGGTGATGAGCTTGCGTCTGCGTACGCTTTAGCGCGGTCAGCCAAACGCCGGAACGGTTGCACAGGCCGCAGGTTCAACTCCGCGACCGCCAGAACGCGGCAATTATCGGAGAAGACTATGACCCAGGAAAAGACGCTCGAAGACGCCTTCTACGAGACGCTGAAGGATGTGTACTTCGCCGAGAAGCAGTCGGTGAAGGCGCTGAAGAAGTCGGCGAAGGCGGCGCAGTCGCCGGAGTTGAAGCAGGCGTTTCTCGACCATGCCGAGGAGTCGGCAGCCCAGGTCGAGCGGCTGACGCAGGCTTTCGAGATCATCGGCAAGCCGGCGCGTGCCAAGACCTGCGAAGCGATGGTCGGTATCACCAGCGAGATGGAATCGGACCTCGAGGATTTCGGTGGGACCGAGGCGTCGGATGACGTGCTGATCGGGTGCGCGCAGGCCATCGAGCACTACGAGATCGCGCGCTACGGCCTGCTGAAGGCCTGGGCCACCAAGCTCGGCTATGACGAGGCAGCCGCGCTCTTCGACGAAACGCTGCAGGAGGAAAAGAAGGCGGACGAGTTGCTGACGAAGATCGCCAGCGGTTCGGCCCCGGCGAAGCCGAAGGCGTCCAAGAAGGCAGCCTGAGCGCTACGCTTCTTCATGAGATTGCAAAGGGGGTCGCGGTTCGCCGCGGCCCTTTTTTATGGCGTCGCGCCCGATCGATTCGGTCCGAGGGCGAGGCGAGTGCCCTCACCCCGTTTTACTGGACCGACCTTCGAGTTTACCGGGCTGCGCGGACCAGGGCCCGGTGCCGCCATCGGCGGCGGACGCGGACGGTCCAGTAGAAGCGGGCAAGGAAGAAGCCCGCGATGCTGGAGACCGCGGCAAAGACCGACAGCCCGATCGCCAGTGGCAACAGGAAGCCGCCAAAGCTCCAGCTTGTCTCGTCCAAGGCCACATCATCCGCCATGGCCATCACCTGATCCTCGGTCAGTTCGCCGCCGGCGCCCGAACCGAGGAGAAAGTTGCCGACGCGGTAGGCGGCGTAATAAATCGCCGGAAAGGTCAGCGGGTTCGTGACGAAGGTAAAGCTCGCCGCGACGATGATGTTGGCCCGAACGCTCAGCGCCAGGACCGCCGCGACGATGATCTGACCCACCGGGATCATGAAGCCGGCGACAAGCCCGAGCGCCACGCCGCGGGAGACGGACCGCCGGTTGAAGTGCCACAAGGAGGGATGCGCCAGCCGATGGGCGAACGGGCTCATCCAGCGGCTTGCGAGGATCGTCTCGCGGGAGACGACGAAGCGCTGCAGCCATTTCATGCGCAACGCTGCCGGGCTTTGCGGGATCGAGCCCGGATCATGCGGCTGTTCCTTCCACCCGTCCGAAGAGGCGGGCGCGTTCCCGGTAGACGGCCGGCAGCGAGAGAAGGGCGATGCAGCCGAAGGCGATCGTCGTTTTCAGCAACTGGCTGAACCGCGGGGTCTCGAAGTCCACGAAGCGGACGAGATAGACGATGACGACGTGCCAGACGTAGACCTGGAGCGAGTGCCGGCCGAGGAGACGCAGGAACGGCAGCCGGAACAGCCAGGACAGGAAGCCCGCGAACCGGCGAATGCGCGTGGAAGCATGTTCCGGGCCCGCCACCAGCAGCCAAGCCAGGCCCGACGCTACCGCCGTGAAGTTCAGGAGATAGACGAGGCCGAACTCGGAGCGGTTCTCGTAGCTTTGGAAGGTGCCGAGAATGTCGATCGGCATATAGTCGTGGGCCGTCGCGAAGCGGAACGGCAGGAAAAACAGGCAGATCGACAAAGCGGTCATCGGCAGCAGGGTGTCGCCAGGCCTAAAAACCTTTTGCCAGTCGACGCGGTTCATGGCGGTCAGCACACCGAAGACGAGGCCGAAGACGAACACGATCTGCCAGGCCATCAGGTTGAAGTTGACCCGCAGGCCATGTCCGGTGTCCCCGGCCAGCCAGGTGTTGAGCGGGGCCGTCAGCGGCCGCTGGACCCCGAACTGCGCCGCCAGCCACAGCAGGAAGGAGCCGATCAGGACCTGGTGCCACTGCCCCCTCAGGCAGGCGAGGATCAGGAAGGGCGAGATCAGCATGTAGACGATGTATTGCGGCAGGATGTCCATGTAGGTCGGCTGGAACAGCAGCAAGGCGGCGCTCACCGCGCGGAAAGGGTTGCGCCAGTCGAGGTCGGCCATCCAGTCAACCCAGCCGAGCTTGGCCGCCGGGATCAGCAGCGCCATCGTCATCGCAAAGGCCAGGAGAAAAAGGGTCTGGCGGTAGAGGTCCCCTGCCCTCGACCAGACGCCGCGCGCCGCCGTCAGGAAGCCCTTGCGCTCCATCCGGCCGGCATAGACCATGCCGACGAGGAGGCCCGAGAGGAAGACGAAGCCCTGCGCGTCCTCGACAAAGGCCAGCTGGCGATGGTTAATTTCGACCAGCCAGTAGCCCCCGTCGAAGGCCAAGTGGTTGATGAGCATGAAGACGAGGAAATAGCCCCGCAGCCCATCGATGAGATCCAGTCGCTTCATCATGCCATCCTGCTTCGCGCGGACCGGCGCAGGGGTGATCGGCCGTAAGGCAGGCCGGTCGAGTACCCCACCCCCCGCGTGCCGGCAACCCGGCCTGCTCACCTGAGCGGTGACAAAGGCTTGCCTTGCGGTTTCGGCAGGCCTCTAGATTCAAGAGGTGCCTGAGCAAGAAAACGTAGGTCCCGCGCCGGGCCGAACCCTTCGCTTTATTGATCATCATTAATTGCTACCATAGCATTCGTTTCCAACCACATCTCCGGTGATCACTCTCAGTTTTGTTAAGCTTTAAAAAGTTTGTCTCATTATAAAATCTGATGAATCCGCACTGGACAAATCGTAATTTATAGATGTGATGGCAAATATAGTCTTCAAACGGTCCTTCGTGTCGTCGGTGATGACGGTGAGGCGGTAAAGGTGGCTTCTTGCGTCATGTCGATTGGATACGGACAAAGCTGGGACGGTCGAGGTGTCCTTGCGTCAGACCCGCCGGTTGCCGACGTCCCGTCATGGGGCGGGAGCGATAAAGCTATGTTCAGGCTTGCTTCGGTGGAACTCAGCAACAAACGCGTTCTCATCGTCGAAGGTAACGCCGACACGGCCAGCCGCATGGCTAGAGATGTCACAATTTCAGGTGGGGACGTGATCGCCACAGTAAAGGATATTGCGGCCATGCTCGCGGCCTTTGAATACCCGCGACACATCGACTGCGTGATGCTGGACGCTCATACCTTGGCACAGGCGCCCATCTTCGTACCGGAATGGCTGCAGGACCGGTGCGTCCGTCTGGTCGTCATCACCACCTGGGACGACTGGTTCCTCAACGACGAGGAAAGCTGAGGGAAGGCCGGCGGGGTTTGGGTGCCGCCAGTGCTTCCCTCAGGATCGCGGGAATACATCGCTGCCGCCCGCCTTCCCGTCGCAGTCTTACATCGGCGGAACGACACCGTTCTTGCCGACGACAACGAACGCAGCCTGAAGCGAATCGTCGGCCTGCTTCTGGGTCGGAATGAAGACGGTAGCGCCCGCGACGAGATCCGCCTTTTCGGCCGGTGCGAATGTCACCACCGGTGTGTTCTCCGGGACCGACACGGCCTTCTCATTGCCGCCACTATAGGTCAGCGTCAGGTTGCGGCCGTCGACCGCGCTGACGGCATTGGTGACCGTTGCATTGGTCATCGTGCTGTTGGGCTGGAGATCCCAAGGATAGTGCCCCTCGCCCGTCCCCGCCATTCCCGCGGGGAATACCAGGACTTCCAGCGCGCCGGACGAGCCGTCAGCCTTGGGTGCCGCTGCGACGCCGACGAAGTCGCCGGCCTTGATCTCGGCGAGCGAAGCCTTCGTCACGGTCCCGACCCTCCAGCCATCCTTTAGCATGACCTTGACGTCCGTGCCGTCGCGCGACTTTACGTTGAGGACCGATCCGTCGAGGGAAACGATCGTGCCGCGGACACGGACGGCGTTCGCCGGCGGCGCCTGGGCGAAGGCCGGGGCGACGGTGGCGACGACGAGGGTGGCGACGGCCGAAGCCGCCAGCAGGCGGCGTAGCGGCCGCATCTGTGTAGTGAACATGGTCTTCCACTCGCTTTGTTGGGGAGGACTTCGACTGAGCACGATCGCCTCGGCGATGCGACGCACAAGCCGGTGATGACACCGGTTTGTGCTGGCTGGCCTAGCGGTTGCAGCGGCTGTAGCGCGGATCGTCGTTCGGTCCGTTGCGGCAGTCGTCCCGGCGATCGTAGCGGTCGCTCCGGCCATCGCGGCGGTCGTCGCGGCCGTCATAGCGTCCGCGCGGACCGCGATCGTCGCGGTAGTCGGGCTGGCGGTTGTCGACGATGACGGGGCCGCGCCCGACCGGGCCCTCGTTGATGGCGCGGTCGTAGGCGCCACCACGGTTGTTGGTTTCGCAACCGGAGAGCGCCAGCGAGCAGAGCCCGAGGCTGAGAAGGAGGATCGTCGACTTCATGGGAAAGCACCTGCACCGGGAATTCGGTCTTGAACCTAGCTAGTGCATGCTGAGCATTTTCCTATGCGCGGCGTTGAACTCCTCTTGAGACGGGACCGCGCACCGACCATCGGTCGGCTGGCGGTTGTTCGGCCGCGGCGTCACGTCAAGTTGATGGGCCGGGGATGGCCAGCCAAGCACTTTCGTCGGACGCTGTCCCATCGACCGGAAGGAGGCCATATGCGCCGGACCCTTTATGCCCTCGCCCTAGCCGCGCTGCTTCTGCCGGCCCAATCGCTGGCCGCGCGGGCGGACGATGCCGGCGACATCAAGTCCGTCATTTCAGGTCAATTGCAGGCTTTCAAAGCTGGCGATGGCGGCGCGGCTTACTCCTACGCGGCGCCCAACATCAAGCAGATGTTCCCGAGCGAGTCGGCCTTCATGGCGATGGTCGAGGGCGGCTACGCCCCGGTGTTCCGCTCCAGCAATGCCGTCTTCGGCACGATGACCGCCGAGGGCAAGGGTTTTCGGCAGGAAGTCTATCTCACCGACAGTTCCGGCCAGAGCTATGTCGCGAGCTACACGCTCGAGCGTCAGCCGGATGGCTCGCTGAAGATCACCGGCTGCGCCATTCGCAAGGGCAACGACGTATCGGCCTGACGGAAAGGCTAAAGCTTCTCGAGATCGCCGCGGACCCAGCCCTCTCTGACCGCAGCGACATGATCCGAGAAGCCTCCGGCTGAGATCGCCGTGCGAAGGCCGTCCATCAAGCTTTGGTAATACGCGAGGTTGTTCCAGGTGAGCAGCATCGCCCCCAGCGCCTCGTCGGATTTGACGAGGTGGTGGAGGTAAGCGCGGCTGTAGTCTCGGCTCGCGGGGCAGTTCGACGCCGCGTCGAGCGGCCGGTGGTCGTCGGCATGGCGAGCGTTCTTGAGGTTCACCTTGCCGAAGCGGGTAAAGGCGAGGCCGTGGCGCCCGGCCCGGGTCGGCATCACGCAGTCGAACATGTCGATGCCGCGGGCGACGGACTGGACGATGTCGTCGGGTGTCCCGACGCCCATGAGGTAGCGCGGCTTCTCGTGCGGCAAGGCTGGCAGCGTCTCGTCGAGCGTCTTCAGCATCACATGCTGCGGCTCTCCGACCGCCAGTCCGCCCATCGCATAGCCCTTGAGGTCCATGGCGGCGAGGCGCTGGGCGGAGCGCAGGCGGAGGTCCGGGATGTCTCCGCCCTGGACGATGCCGAACATTGCCTTGCCCGGCTGCGTGCCGAAGGCCTTGGCGGACCGCTCGGCCCAGCGCAGCGACATCTCCATCGCCCGCTCGATCTCGGCGCGCTCGGCGGGCAGCCGAACGCATTCGTCAAGCTGCATCTGGATGTCGGAATCGAGGAGGTTCTGGATCTCGATCGAACGCTCCGGCGTCAGCGCATGCGCCGAGCCGTCGATGTGCGAGCGGAAGGTGACGCCGGTCTCGTCGAGCTTTCGAAGGTTCGCGAGCGACATCACCTGGAAGCCGCCGGAGTCTGTGAGGATCGGGTGCGGCCAGCGCGCGAACTCGTGCAGGCCGCCTTGCCGCGCCACGCGCTCGGCGCCGGGACGCAGCATCAGGTGGTAGACGTTGCCGAGAATGATGTCGGAGCCCAGATCGCGCACCTGGTCGAGATACATCGCCTTGACCGTGCCGCCGGTGCCGACCGGCATGAAGGCCGGAGTGCGGACGGTGCCACGGGGCATGGTGATCTCGCCGCGGCGGGCGAGACCGTCGGTGGCCAGCAGGCGGAACTGGAAGCTGTCGCTCACCGGTCGGTCCTTCGTTCGAGCAGGCAGGCATCGCCATAGGAATAGAAGCGATAGCCGCTGGAAATCGCATGCGCATAGGCCGCCCGCATGGTGTCGAGGCCGGAGAAGGCCGATACCAGCATGAACAGCGTCGAGCGCGGCAGATGGAAATTGGTGAGGAGCACGTCGACCGCGCGGAACCGGTAGCCCGGCGTGATGAAGATCGAGGTCGGGCCGTCGAAGGGCCTGATCTCGCCGTCCTCCGTCGCCGCGCTTTCAAGAAGGCGCAGCGACGTCGTGCCCACTGCGACGATGCGTGCGCCGCTTGCCCGCGCGGCGTTGAGGCGGGCGGCGGTCTCGGCATCGATGCGGCCGATCTCGGCATGCATGCGGTGCGCCTCGGTGTCGTCGGCCTTCACCGGCAGGAACGTCCCTGCCCCGACATGCAGCGTCAGGTATTCGCGGCTGACGCCGACAGCGTCCAGGGCGCCGACGAGATCCGGCGTGAAATGGAGGCCAGCCGTCGGCGCGGCGACCGCGCCGTTCTCGCGGGCGTAGATCGTCTGGTAATCGGCGGTATCCTGCGCATCGACCGGTCGCTTGGAGGCGATGTAGGGTGGCAGCGGCAGGATGCCGGTCTCGGCCAGCGCCGCATCGAGAGCCGGGCCGCCGCGGTCGAAGACGAGAAGAGCCTCGCCGCCCTCGCCTTTCTCCGCGAGAAGCGCGGAGAGGCCGCCGGGTGCGGGGTCGAACACCAGGGTTTCACCGGCGTTTATGCGCTTGCCGGGCTTCAGGAAAGCCTGCCAGCGGTCCGGCGCCATGCGCATGTGCAGCGTCGCCTCGACCTTGGCGGCGGTGTCGCCGCGATGACGCAGGCCCGTCAGTCGGGCGGGGATGACGCGGGTATCATTGAAGACGAGGACGTCGCCGCGCCGCAAAAGCTGCGGCAGGTCGGCGATGGTCCGGTCGGCCAGCGTTCCGGCAGGCTCTACCGACAGAAGCCGTGCAGCGGCGCGGGGCACGGCTGGACGGAGCGCGATGCTCGTCTCCGGCAGATCGAAATCGAACGCGTCGACGCGCATGGCGCCCTCTTCTGAAAAGGAAAAAACCGCCCGGCCTTGTCGGCCGAGCGGATGGAGATACCCGTCACGCCGTACGGCGTGCAAGTTGCCCAGACCTTAGAGGTCGGCGGCGACGCGCATGGTGGTGATCGAGTCGGGATCGCGCACGGGCTCGCCCTTCTTGATCTGGTCGATGACATCCATGCCTTCGATCACCTCACCCCAGACCGAATACTGCTTGTCGAGCCAAGGGGCGCGTTCGAAGCAGACGAAGAACTGCGAGTTAGCCGAATTCGGGTTGCCAGTGCGCGCCGCCGAGACGGTGCCGCGCTTGTGCGGCTCGGCCGAGAACTCGGCTTTGAGGTCTGGCTTGTCGGAACCGCCGGCGCCGGTGCCGGTCGGATCACCGGTCTGCGCCATGAAGCCATCGATGACGCGGTGGAACACCACGCCGTCGTAGAACTTCTCGCGCGCCAGCTCCTTGTACCGGGCAACGTGGCCCGGTGCGAGGTCGGGACGAAGCTTGATGACGACCTTGCCCTTGGTGGTCTCGAGGACGAGCGTGTCTTCCGGATTTTCGTAGGCCACGTTTGTCTCCTTCTGTGCGGCGGCGTTTTGCCGCCCGGGATAAAAGGCATGCCGGACCCACCTCTCGGCGCCGCCCGGCATTACGATGGTCAGCAAATGGACGATCGGCCGCCCGGAAACAAGCCCGGCGGCACGATCCGTGCCTTACTTGTCGCTGACGGTAACCTTCAGCATCTTATCGGGATTGCTGACCGAACCATTGTCGGCCGCATCGCCCTTCTTGATCTTGTCGACGACGTCCATGCCCTTGGTGACGTTGCCGACCACGGTGTACTGCCCGTTCAGGAAGTCGCCGTCGTCGAGCATGATGAAGAACTGCGAGTTCGCCGAGTCCGGGCTGGACGAGCGGGCCATGCCGACTGCGCCGCGCTTGAACTCTTCCTTGCTGAACTCGGCCTTCAGGTCCGGCAGGTCCGAGCCGCCGGCGCCGGTGCCGGTCGGGTCGCCGGTCTGGGCCATGAAGCCGTCGATGACGCGGTGGAAGACGATGCCGTCGTAGAAGCCCTTCTTGGCGAGCGCCTCGATCTGCTTCACGTGGTTCGGCGCGATGTCCGGACGCAGTGCGATGTCGATATCGCCATCCTTGGTGGTGATGACCAAGGTGTCCTTGGCGCTGGCGGCGGAAACCGCGCCGGCAAGGCTCGAGAGGGTGATCGCGGCGGCGAGGCCGAACTGGGCGAGGCGCTTCATGGTGTCTTCCCGGGATGATTGATCTGGTGGGTGGAAACTAGCGTCGTCAGGCGAACTTCAACCTCAGCGCGGCGGCGACCGCCGGCGGGACGAAAGGCGACACGTCGCCCGACATGGCGGCGATCTGGCGGACCAATGTGGCGGTTATGGGCCTGAATGCCGGGCGCGCCGGCAGGAACAGCGTCACCAGCGCCGGCGCGAGCGTGTCGTTCATGCCGGCCATCTGCATCTCGTAGTCGAGATCCGACCCATCGCGCACGCCGCGCACCAGCGCCGTCGCAGCCTCGCGGCTGGCAAGGTCGACGACGAGGCCATCGAAGGAGACGATGTCCACCGTGCAGGCTGACTTCGGATCGGCATCAAGCACTGACCGGATCAGGTCTGCCCGCTCCTCGAAGCTGAAGAGAGGCTGCTTGCCGGGGTGGACGCCGATGGCCACCACGAGGCGGTCGAACAACCGTATCGACTGCCGGATGAGGTCGAGATGCCCCAAGGTCAACGGATCGAAAGAACCGGGGTAAAGCGCGGTACGGGACGGCATCGGGACGGCCACATCCTTCATTTTTGTAATTTCTTCAGCATGTTGCGAAACCAAGGCTCAATGCCTTTTCCGCTACAAGGAAAGCGCGGAAGGTCAGCGCCCAACACTCGGTTCTGCACTAAATTCTAGGTCGTGGAACGATCAGCGTAAGACTTCGTTAATTCCAGGACAATCGGAGAAGTAACATGCTGGTTTTTGCGCTTGCCCTCGCCATGGCCGCCGGCCTCTGCACCGCCACCGCCGTCGCTCTGCACAACGAGGCAGAGAATTCGCGGGTTAAGGTGGTCGCGCGGCGCCATCGTCCGATGAATTGACCGCGGCCCTGGGCACGGTGGCTCAGTATCCGCACAAGTAGACCAAGACAGTCGAAGCCGCTCGAAAGGGCGGCTTTTTTCGTGACCATCTTAACCGCCTTCAGATTTTATTCGCGCTGTGGAATGGCCCGCGGCACAGCGCGGGCCATGATCATCCCTCGATTTTAGCGTTACTCAGTTGTCGGCTCGTCACCTGGCGGGACGTCCGGGGTTGGCGGGGCCGGCGGCTCGTCGGCGATAACTGCCTCGGCATCAGCTTCGTCGACAACCTCCGATCCCTGGTCCGGGATGCGCTCGACGGAAACGATCCGCTCCCCGTCCGCCGTCTTGAAGATGGTGACGCCCTTGGTGGCGCGGCTGGCCATGCGGATGCCCTCGACCGGCACGCGGATGGCCTGGCCCCGGTCGGAGATCATCATCACCTGATCGCCGGCCTCGACCGGGAAGCCGGCCACCAGCTTGCCAATTTCGCCCGTGCGGGAAATATCGGTCGCCCTGATGCCCTTACCGCCACGCCCGCTAGTGCGGAAGTCGTAGGACGAGGAACGCTTGCCGAAGCCGAACTCGCTGAGCGTCAGGATGAACTGCTCCTGCACGTTGAGGAAAGCGTAGCGCTCCGGCCCGACCTGGGCGGTCTGGTCTTCGGCACTGGCTTCCTCGTCCGCGGGCACCTCGTCGGCCGCCACCTCGTCCGGATCGACCGCGCGCCGCATGCGCTGGTAGATCGACCGCTCGGCCGGGGTCGCGTCGACATGGCGCAGGATCGCCATCGAGATCAGCGTATCGCCTTCGGCGAGCGCCATGCCGCGCACGCCGATCGAATTGCGCCCGGCGAAGACGCGGACGTCCGTGGCGGGGAAGCGGATGCAGAGGCCGGACGAGGCCATCAGCAGCACGTCATCGTCTTCCGAGCAGGTCGCGACGGCGAGGATCTCGTCCCCGGCATCCTCGAGCTTCATGGCAATCTTGCCGTTGCGGTTGACCTGGATAAAGTCGGCCAGCTTGTTGCGGCGGACGGTGCCCTTGGTGGTCGCGAACATCACGTTCAGCTCGCCGGCCTGCGCCTCGTCGTTCGGCAGCGGCATGATCGAGGTGATCCGCTCGTCCTTCTCCAGCGGCAGCATGTTGACGAGCGCCTTGCCGCGCGACTGCGGCGTCGTCAGCGGCAGGCGCCAGACCTTCTCCTTGTAGACGATGCCGCGCGAGGAGAAGAACAGGATCGGCGTGTGGGTGTTGGCGACGAACAGCCGCGTCACCGAATCCTCGTCGCCCTTCAGCGACATGCCTGAGCGGCCCTTGCCGCCGCGGCGCTGGGCCCGGTAGGTCGCGAGCGGCACGCGCTTGATGTAGCCGCCATGGCTGACGGTGACGACCATCTCCTCGCGCGGGATGAGGTCCTCGTCGTCCATGTCGGCGGCGCCCTCGGTGAGCTCGGTCCGCCGCGGCGTCGCGAACTCGTTGCGCACTTCGGTCATCTCTTCCTTGATGATCTCGCGCACGCGGGAGCGCGACGAGAGGATCAGGAGGTACTCCTTGATCTCCTCGCCGATCTTGTTCAGTTCGTCGGCGATTTCATCGCGTCCGAGCGCGGTGAGGCGCTGCAGGCGGAGGTCGAGAATGGCGCGCGCCTGCGTCTCTGACAGGCGGTAGGTGCCCTCTTCCGTGATGCGGTGGCGCGGATCGTCGATCAGCCGGATCAGCGGGGCGACGTCCTTCGCCTCCCAGTGCCGCTCCATCAACTGCTCGCGTGCCGTCTGCGGATCGGGCGCCTGGCGGATCAGCTTGATGATCTCGTCGATGTTGGCGACGGCGATGGCGAGGCCGACGAGGACATGCGCCCGCTCGCGCGCCTTGCGCAGCAGGAACTTGGTGCGCCGGTTCACCACTTCCTCGCGGAAGGCGATGAAGGCCGCCAGCATGTCCGGCAGCGTCATCTGCTCGGGCTTGCCGCCGTTGAGGGCGACCATGTTGGCGCCGAACGAGGTCTGCAGCGGCGTGAAACGGTAGAGCTGGTTCAGGACGACGTCGGTGGTAGCGTCGCGCTTCAGCTCGACGACGACGCGGTAGCCGTCGCGGTCGCTCTCGTCGCGGATGTCGGAAATGCCCTCGATGCGCTTCTCGCGCACCAGTTCGGCCATCTTCTCGATCATCGAGGCCTTGTTCACCTGGTACGGCACCTCGGTGACGATGATCGCCTCGCGCTCGCCACGGATCTGCTCGATGTGCACCTTGCCGCGCATCAGGATCGAGCCGCGACCGGTGGAGTAGGCCGACATAATGCCGGCACGGCCGAGCACCAGCGCGCCCGTCGGGAAGTCCGGCCCCGGAATGAACTCCATCAGCTCGTCCAGGGTGATCGCCGGATTGTCGATCATCGCCATGCAGCCGTCGATGATCTCGCCGAGATTGTGCGGCGGGATGTTCGTCGCCATGCCGACGGCGATGCCACCGGAGCCGTTGACAAGGAGGTTCGGGAAGCGTGCGGGGAGAACGACCGGCTCCATCTCGCGGCCGTCGTAGTTCTCCTGGAAGTTGACCGTCTCTTTGTCGATGTCAGCGAGCAGCGCGTCCGACACCTTCTGCAGCCGCGCCTCGGTGTAGCGCATCGCCGCCGGCGGATCGCCGTCGATCGAGCCGAAATTGCCCTGCCCGTTGATCAGCGGCGCCCGCAGCGACCACTCCTGCGCCATGCGCACGAGGGCGTCGTAGATCGAGGCGTCGCCGTGCGGGTGGAACTTACCCATCACTTCACCGACAACACCGGCCGACTTTCGGAAAGGCCGGTTCCAGACGAGGCCCATCTCGTGCATGGCGTAGAGCACGCGGCGGTGCACCGGCTTCAACCCGTCGCGCACGTCCGGCAGTGCGCGGCTGACGATCACGCTCATCGCGTAATCGAGATAGGATCGCTGCATTTCCTCGACGATGGAGATGGTATCGATGCCGCGAGGGCGTTCCGGTGGGACTGCTGCGATCTCGTCTTCTGCCAAGATTTTATCCTGATGTGTGCTCGAATCTGTTGCCGTTTATAGCGCTTCCCCTGGCCATTGGGCAAATCTGCCGCGGCGCAGCAAGGTGCTAATACTCGTGCGATTACAACCTCTTGCTTGAGCCGGCAAAGAAACCTGCGGACAAGCGCGGTAAACGCCTGTGAATCCGGTGATTTTGCCGGTCGAATCGGCGGTATTGCCCGCCCCGCAGCCCCGTGGCGCCCATATTGAGGCGGCATCCGGCCTGAATTGCCAGAATACCACACAAGAGGAAGGCTCGGTCGCCCTTGAAGGTTACCTCTTCCGGCTGGATTTGCCGCCGCTCGTTCAGAGCCCGCGGCCGATGGCCTACGGCTATCCCTCCGCACGCGAGAAAGCGCCCTGTCCTTCTCCAGTCCAAGTAAAGACGCGATGCCCATCTTCGCTGTGAAACCATTGCGGCAGGTCTTGGCGGGATCTTGAACCCTATCGTAATTCCGCCGAGCTTCGGTGCAGGTTGCCCCTTGCGCAAGGATCGGCCGATACCCGAGGACTGGACGGAAGATCGCCTGAAGGACAAGCCGGACGTGCCGGACGTCTCACCCCCAACGACTGGAGCTCGTCGATGCCTAGCCTATTCAAGACCGTCCTTCTTGCCGCGCTGGTCGGCACCGCGCTGTCGGGCACGGCGACGGCCGAGCCGATCTGGACGCTCGACGGGCTGAAGAACCCCGCTGCGGTAGAACCGGACCTTCCTGCGGGCATTCTCTACGTCACCGAGATGGCCGGCGACCGGCAGGCGAAGGACGGCCTCGGCTCGATCTCCAAGGTTTCGCCAGACGGCAAGGTGCTGGAGGAAGGATGGGTGTCCGGTCTCAATGCGCCGAAGGGTATCGGACGGGTCGAGGGAACGCTCTACGTCGCCGACATCGACGAGCTGGTGGCTGTCGAGATCGAGACCGGCAAGATCACCCAGCGCTACCCGGCGCCCGGCGCTGTCGCCCTGCACGACGTGTCGACGGCACGCGACGGACGTGTTTTCGTTTCCGATACCGCCACCAACACGATCTGGCTGCTGGAGAAGGGCAGCTTCAAGCCGTGGCTGCAGAGCGACGTCCTGAACGCACCCGAGGGCATCGCCGTCGACGTGGACCGCCTTCTCGTCGCGGGGCTTGGCCAGGTGCCGAAGGATGGGAAGCCCGGTGCGCCCACCCATCTCGTCGAGATTTCGTTCAGCGACAAGGAGCCGCATGCGCTCGGCGACGGCACGGCGGTCGGCTTCCTCGATGGCCTCGCCATCGTCGGCGACGGAACCTACCTGTCGACCGACATCGTCAAGGGGCCGCTCTACCGGATCTACGAGAACGGCGCGGTCGACAGGCTGATGGATTTTGCGCCGGGCGCTGCCGATCTCGCCTACGACTTCGCCAGCAAGGTGGCCTACGTCCCGCTGTCGACCGAAGGCAAGCTCGTCGCCATCCAGCTCGAATGATCTGCGGCCGCTGAAAGCTTCGCTGACTGCTTCCCCTAAGAGGATCCGACACAGAAAGGCGGCGCCCGAAGGCGCCGCCTTTCAATTCTGCGGAAAGCCTTGAAAAGCCCTGGGGCGTTACGATCAGGCGATCTTGCCGCCGCCCTGCCGGGTGATGGCGAGCACCGACGGCCGAACCGGCATGTCGTCCTTGAAGTCCGGCCAGCGGGTGGACAGGTCTTCGTAGTAGGAGAGCCGGCCGAAGCCGTCCCAGTCCTCGCCGCCGTCGCCGGGATGCTGGACGGCGACAAAAGCCGTCTGCATGTCGGGCAGGAGCAGCGGGCCGCACATTTCCGCGCCCACCGGCACGCGGAAGAACAGCTTCGAGGTTCCACGCGCAGCGCCCTCGGTATCCACGGCCCAGAGGCCGTCCGCACGACCGGTGTCCTTCGGCGAGTTGCCATCGGTCGAGACCCACAGCCGCCCGTCGGTGTCGATCGCGCAGTTGTCGGGCATGCCGAACCAGCCGTTCTTGGTGGTCTCGGTGGAGAAGGTGGCGCCGACCGCCGCGACCGACGGATCGCCGCACTTCAACAGAACTTCCCACGTGCCCGTGGTGGCGGCGAAGTCGCCCCCCTCCTCGGCGATCTCGATGATGTGGCCGAACGCGTTCTTGGCGCGGGGGTTGGCGGCGTCGACCTGGTCGTCCTTGCGCTTGGTATTGTTCGTCAGCATCACGTAGACGCGGCCGGTCTTCTCGTCCGGGCCGATGTCTTCCGGGCGGTCCATCGGCGTCGCGCCGAGAAGGTCGGCGGCGCGGCGCGTCTCGATCAGGACGTCGGCTTGGCTGGCGAAGCCGTTCGCCGGCGTCAGCGGACCGTCGCCGTGGACGAGGGATAGCCAGGCGATCTTGCCGTCATCCTCAAACTTCGCGACGTACAGCGTCCCCTCGTCGAGGAGATCCATATTCGCCGCGCGATCATCCGGATTGTACTTTCCGGCGGTGACGAACTTGTAGACGTAGTCGAAGCGCTCGTCGTCGCCGAGATAGAAGACGACGCGGCCGTCGCGGCTGACCACGTTGTCGGCGCCTTCATGCTTGAAGCGGCCAAGCGCCGTGCGCTTCTTCGGGATGGAGTTGGGATCGTTAACGTCGACCTCTACCACCCAGCCGAAACGGTTCGGCTCGTTCGGCTCCTTCGAGACGTCGAAACGGTCGTGGAACTTGCCCCAGGCATAGGTGCCCTCGGGAATGCCAAGGCGCTTGTAGTTGGCGGCTTCGGGATGTCCCGCCGGCAGCTCACCCATGAAGTAGCCGTGGATGTTCTCCTCGGCCATGATGTAGGTGCCCCAGGGCGTCACGCCGCCGGCGCAGTTGTTGATCGTGCCGAAGACCTTGCGGCCGGTCGCATCGGCGGATGTCTTCAGGCGGTCATGGCCGGCGGCCGGGCCGCTGAGGGCCATCTCGGTCGTCGACATGATGCGCCGGTTGTTGGCGCCATCCCGAACGACCTGCCATTTGCCGTCGGCTTTGCGGATCTCGACCACCGTGCCGCCATGCGCCGCCATCTCGACGTCGACGCGGTTCTGGTCGGGATCGGACATCTCGATCTTGGCAAGCGTCTTGCCTGGGTTCTTCTCGTCCGGCGACTGGACGATCTTGACGATCCCGGGGAACATCAGATGCTCGTTGGTGTATTCGTGGTTCACCACGAGGTAGCCGTGCTCGGACGAGCCGTCGATCGGGATGTAGCCGACATAGTCGTTGTTGTAGCCGAACTGACGGGCCTGGGATTCCGCCGTCTGCTTCGTCGGGTCGAAGGCCGGCGAATCGGCGAAGAGGCCATCGCCCCAGCGCAGGAGGATATCCGCGTCGTAGCCCTCGGCGACGTGGTGGTGGGCGTCGATCCCGGCCTCGACTTCCTTGAAAGTGAAGCGGGACCCGGCCCCCTCGGCCCGTGCGTCGTCGGCGGCGACCAGCGCCAGCGGACTCACCGTCGCGGCGATCGCGGTGGCGGCCAGCGAACCGCGCAGAAAGTCGCGGCGCGAGAAGCGCACCGCGATGATCTCACCCATGGTCCGGTTCGACGTCGGATTGTGGCCTTCGCCCTCTTCCGCTTCCAGCTGGCTGGTCCGGAAGACGGCGCCTTGCACGGTCGGCTTGCTCATGGTGCGTTTCCTGTTCGACGGGATGTCGCAGGCTCGATCCGAAATGCTGTCGGCATCGGTTTCGAACCATTCCAAGGAGCAATACGAGCGAAAGATAACAGGTCCATGACATCGATCGCGGCCCTCCCCACCCCTCATGGCCTCTTCGATCCAGCCTCCCTATCGTCCGTCACGATGGCCCACGATGCAAAGGCCGTTCGCGTACCGGCGCGATTTCCGGCCCGGAGGCACTTCATTGTCTCACGGACACCGCCGGGGTCGGTGGAACGTCAGTCACCGTCGCCCGCGTCCCACCTTCCCCTAAAGGCTTCACCGCTTCAGCTGCATCAGGCCTGAACCTGCCGTCCCACTTCGGTGAAGTCGATCTTGCCAGTGCCGAGGAGCGGGATCTTGCCGACGACGACCTTCGAAGGGGCCATCAGGTCGGAGGCGTTGCGTGACTTCAGGAAGCGGGCGAACTCCAGACGGTCGGCATTCTCGGCCTCGGTGAGAAGCACGATCGCCTCGCCCTTCTTGGCGTCCTTCACCACGGCGGCCGCAGACGCGGCCCCGGGCCAGAACTCCGCTGCGAGGGCCTCGAGGGCCGCCAGCGAAACCATCTCGCCGCCGATCTTGGCGAAGCGCTTGGCGCGGCCGAGGATCTTCACAAAACCCTCGGCATCGATGTCGACGACGTCGCCGGTATCGTGCCAGCCGTCGACGAGGGCCTCCAGCACCCCTGGATTTTCCTCGCGGAGATAGCCCAGCATGACGTTGGGTCCGCGGACGTGCAGCCGGCCGCCCGTCTCCACGCCATCGACGGCCTCGAGACGATGCTCCATGCCCGGCATCAGCTGGCCGACCGTGCCGGGCCGGTTGAACAGCGGCGTGTTGAGCGCCACCACCGGCGAGCACTCGGTCACGCCGTAGCCCTCGAGCAGCCGGACGTCGAACTTCTCGGACCAGACCTTGCGCGTCGAGTCCTTCACCGGCTCGGCGCCCGAGAAGACGTAGCGCATCGAGCGGAAGTCGTAGGCGTTGGCTGTGCGGGCATAGCCGGCGAGGAAGGTGTCGGTGCCGAACATGATGGTCGAGTTCGAATTGTAGGCGATTTCCGGCACGATCCGGTAGTGCAGCGGCGACGGGTAGAAGTAGACAGGCACGCCATGCGTCAGCGGCAGGATGGTCGCTGCGGTGAGGCCGAAAGAGTGGAACATCGGCAGGATGTTCAGCACCTTGTCGGACCGGTCGAACGAGATCCGAGCCGCCGCCTGCGCGGCATTCGCCAGCATGTTGCGGTGACTGAGGACGACGCCCTTTGGCTTGCCTTCCGATCCCGACGTGAACAGGACAACGGCGCCGTCGTCGGCCTTCGCCCGGCTGGCGATCCGTTTTCTGCCGAGGAAGCCGGAGAGCTTGTCGAGGAAGCCGATGCTTTCCCGGACTTCCTCGAGCCAGACAATTTTGAACTCCGCTGACAGGGCCTCGACCAGCGGCTGCAGCTTGCCTTGCTCGACAAAGGCCTTCGAGGTGAGGATGGTCTCGGCCTTGCACGCCCGCATGCCGGACGCGACGTTCGCGGCGCCCGCAGTGAAGTTCACCATCGCCGGCACCTTGCCCGAGCGGGTCAGCGCCAGGAAGGTCACGAGTGCGCCGATCGAACTCGGCAGCATCAGCCCGACGGTGGACTGTTTCTTGAGCAGGGCATCGAGCTTGCGGGCGAGGACGGCCGAAGAGACCAACAGCTTGCCGTAGGACATGCGCCCTGCCCGCGGATCCTCGGCGGCGTTCGTTGACATGCCGAACTTCTGCGCCGCGTTTACCACGGCGCGTGCCACGGTGCGGTCGGTGTCGGAGGAGTCGACGACCGTCCTCGACATCAGCTCGTAGAGTGCCGCGCCGGCACTGGCGCGGCGGCGGGCACCGCGCAGCGCCGGATCCACGCTGATGGACTGCGGCTCGCCGACCGTGACGACCACCTTGGGGAAGAGCTGGCGCCGCACCTGCGTGTCCTTCATCCGCGAGAAAGGCGAACGCTCAAGCCCGTCGATCCGCACGGGGACGACGCTTGCGCCGGTCTTGTCGGCCACCATCGCCGCGCCGTCATAGACCTTCATCAGGCTACCGGTCACAGAGATCCGTCCCTCGGGAAAGATCACGACCGGATCATCGCCCTGGATGGTCCGCACCAGGGTGCGCGTCCCCATTGGCTTCGTCGGGTCCATGGGTAAGGCGCGGGTGGCGTTGAGGAACGGCTTTGCCCACCAGCGCTGGGCGATCTCGGTGTTGACGGCGAAGACCGGGTTCAGATCGGTCAGCGCGAGCGCCAGCGGTCCGTCGAGGAACGAGGTGTGGTTGGGCGCAAGGATCATGCGGCTGCCCGCCTTGGCGACGTTGTCGAGGCCGCGCACTTCCATGCGGTGGAAGACGCGGAAGTACATCGAGGCGACATCATAGAGCGGCTTTGTCGGCAGCTTAATGAACATCAACACAGCCGCGACCAGATTGAGAACGGCGAGCACGCCAAGGATGGCGGGGGCCGACAGACCCGCGGCTTGTCCGGCCGCAACGGCGATGCCGGCCAGTGCCATGCCGATGGCGGAAAGGATGTTGGAGCCCGCCACCGTACGCGCGCGGCGACGGCTGTCCGACCAGGCCTGGAGAGCGGCCGCCGACGGCACGGCCACAAGCGAGCCGGAAAAGGCGATGCCAGCGAGATCGATGAGCGAACGCATCCCGCCGGCGCCCGCCAGCAATGCCGTGGCGGCCGTGCCGTCCATGAACCAGGTGGAACAGGCGAGATCGGCCGAGAAACCGGCCATCAGGAGTGCGCCGAGCGGCACGGGAAGGAGGACCACCCGCCCCTTGACGAGGGCGGCAGCGACCGCCGATCCGACCGCGACCGCGATGGCGAAGGTCGCGAGGCACAGCGTGACGGCGCTCTGCTCGCCGCCGAAAGAGTCGCGGACGAGCACGGGAAGGATGGAGAGGCAGACCGCGCCGATAGTCCAGAACCAGGCCTGCATCGCGGCGACGGTGAAGAGCCGGTTGTCGAGCCGGAGCGCCGCGACCTCATGCCAGGTCGAACGGAAGATGTTGGGGTCTAGCCGCGCGGTCAGGTCGCCGGTGCCGGTCCGGGGGATGGCGAAGCTGCAGGCCCAGCAGGCGATGGCGAGGACGCCGATGGCAGGCCCGACGAGGCTGCGCGCCGCTTCGGTTCCCGAGAGAAGACCGGCGCCGACTGTGCCCGTCAAAATCGCGAAGAAGGTCGCGCCCTCGATCCAGGCATTGGCGCGGGGCAGGTCCTCGGGACTGAGGTGATCGGGAAGGATGCCGTATTTCACGGGACCGAACATCGCCGAGACGACGCCGAAGGCGAACAGCGCGCCGAACATCAGTGGCAGCGAGACAAGATAGAGCCCCGCGACAGCCACGGTCGCCGCCCCGATCTCGGCGAGCTTCAGGTAGCGTGCGACCAGCGCCTTGTCGTTTCGGTCAGCGATCTGCCCGCCCAGCGCCGACAGCAGCACGAAGGGCAGGATGAACACCGCGCCCGCCAACGGCACCAGCGCAGCACCCCCCTCTCCCGCCAGTCCGAACAGGATCAAGAGGACGACGGCGTTCTTCAGGAAGTTGTCGGTGAAGGCCGAAAGCAACTGCGTGACGAAAAGCGGCAGGAAACGCCGCGAGCCGAGCAGCGAGCCCGGTATCGGCTGGGGAACGGCAGGTTGATTCACTGACGCCGCCACCTCGATCGAAGCGAGGTCGTCATAGGGTTGGGCTGAAAGCGCAGACTTGATGGCGCTGATCATGGGTGCTATCCATCTTTGAGCACGGTTCAATATTGAACAGCACTCATATTTATACGAAGCAGGGATGCCTGCAAGTGCAAAATTGAACGTGGTTCAAAAAACTAGGGTATGGCATGACGGTCGCGGAAAAGCGCGAAGCACTGCGGGTTAGGCTCATCGATGCGGCGGTGCAGGCTGT
Source organism: Mesocryomonas lacus (assembly GCF_055730135.2). Classification (NCBI taxonomy): domain Bacteria; kingdom Pseudomonadati; phylum Pseudomonadota; class Alphaproteobacteria; order Hyphomicrobiales; family Aurantimonadaceae; genus Mesocryomonas; species Mesocryomonas lacus. The sequence continues at coordinate 257,950 of NZ_JBUZWE020000005.1, forward strand.
CGAAAACGGCGGGATGTCCTCGCTGCGCGTGAAGGATGTCGCGCGCGTCGCCGGCTGTTCGCTCGGGCAGGTCTATACGTTCTTCGAGGACATCGATGCCGTGATGGTCGCCGTCAATTCGCTGACCATCGCCGAACTCGATGCCCATCTCGCCGAGAACGCGCTGTCGCTGGATGCGGCGGCCCCGACGGCCGTGCTCGTCTCGCTGGCGCACGGCTATCTCGACTTCGCCCACACCCGCCGCCATGCCTGGGCCGCGCTGTTCGAGCGGGCCGCGGTTTCCGGCAAGGCGGCGCCCGAATGGCACCGCGCCGAGCATCTTGCCCTCGTCGCGCGCATCATCGTTCCGCTCCGCGCCCTGCTGCCGTCCTGGTCCGAGGACGCCATTGCCGAACTCGCGCTGTCGATGTTCTCGATGGTGCACGGCATTGTCTCGATCGGGCTGCTTGAAACCGTTGTCTCGGTCCCGCTCGCCCAGCTGGGTCGTCAGCTGGAAACGGTCGTCGACGCCCTCTGCCGGGGACTTGGCTAATAGGCCAGCCCTCAGTTGCCGGTCGCGGTCTGCAGCGAACCGCCGAGATTGCGTCCGACATCCTCCAGACGTGTCCCCAGTCGCTCCCGCTCGTCCCGGCTGACGATCGCGCCGGGCACGCTGACGGCCGCGCCGATGGCGGAACCGACGCCCTGCGCCGTACCGATGGCGGTGGCTCCGATCGTGTCAGCGAGGCTTAGGCGCGTATCCGACACCTTGTCGCCGGCGATCAGCCGCGCCCCGATGGCCTGCACGACATCGGCGCTCTCGGCAAATTTGGTGTGGTTGAGGCTATCGCCGGCCCGCACTTGCGTGAGGTCCACCACGTCGATGCCGCGCTTGTCGAAAGCCGCTTGAACGTCGGGCTGCGTGAGGTCCACCGATCCCAGGCGCTGGACGCCGCCCGCCAACCGCCGCGAGACGAGGAGCGCCCTGTCGTCCTGCGAGGTGAAGATGGTGATGCGCGCCTGCTCGGGGCCGATCTCGTCGAGCTGCTCGCGGAAGACGTCGACGTCGAGATCGGGCGAGGCAAGAACGATGTTGCGCAGTTTCTCCGGCAGCTTGCCTTGGCGGATCGCTACTTGCTGCAAGGCTTCCATCGCCAGCCAGCTGCCCATCGAGTGGGCCATGATGGTAATTTCCCCGACGCGCGGATCCTTGCCCGCTTGCTCGATTAGTGATTCCAAGGCGCGGCGAGAGAAGTTCGCGCTTTCGCGGTCGTACAGGTAGCCAAAAATGCTGCCCTTCGACGGCCAGGTGAACAGCAAGGGCGCGGCGTTCACGCGGGTGTCGTAACTGATCTGGGCGAAGCGCATCACCGCTTCCTCGTAGGTCGAGTTGAAGCCGTGCACGAAGATCAGCAGTCGGCCTTTCGGCCCGGCAACGCGGCGAAACCAGTCGACAGACCCGGCCTTGTCGAGCGGCTCGACCTTCAACGCCACGAATTCGTTGGCGGGGTTGCCGGGATTGCGTTTGGGATAAATCACTGCGCCGGGTTTGCGAACGCTGTCCGGCGGAATGGAGACGACGATGTTCTCCATGGTGAGGCCAGCGCCCCGCTCGCCGGAGAACACCACGCCCGGCACGTCGGAGCGGGCGCGCGTCGTGGCCACCAGCATGTCGACGACATGGGCCCCCGGAACCGTCCCAGCCACCGGCTGCAAGGTCGCATAAGGGCGGGACGCACAACTCGAGAAGCTCGCGACAAGAGCAAGCCCGACGATCAGCAGAAATCTGGGACGACGGATCGGCGGAGTTTCAGCGGCACGCTGCATGGGCAAGATCTTTCAGGGCGACACGACCACCTGCCAGGACAGACGACGAAGGCGAGAACGATCGGACCCTCCCTCAAAGGCACCGTTACCCGTTGGTTAAAGCCTGTGGCGATCGAATGCGATCATCCTGTGGCAGAGGAGCGCAGGCGCGCCCGGTCGCGTGGTAGAAGCCGGATAGTGCCTTCGGAGCAGGAGCCAAAACAGGGGTTGGGAGCCTGCCGGCTCCCTCCCCTGCATGGCTGTGCCGACAGGCGTCAGAACGGAATTTCGTCGTCGAGGTCACGCGAGGAGCCGCCGCCGCCGCCGCCGCGATCGGAACCGCCACGGTCGTCCTGCCCACCGCGGTCGTAACCGCCGCCGCCGCCACGGCCCGATGAACCTCGGCCACCGCCGCCACCACCGCCGCCGCCGCGATCGTAGTCATCGCCGCCGCCGCCGCCACCACCGCCGCTATTGTCGCCGCGGCCACCGAGCATCTGCAGCTCGCCCCGAAAACGCTGGAGGACGACTTCCGTGGTGAACTTCTTCACGCCAGCCTGGTCTTCCCACGACCGGGTCTGAAGCTGGCCCTCGATGTAGACGGTCGAGCCCTTCTTCAGGTACTGCTCGGCGACCTTCACGAGATTCTCGTTGAAGATCACGACGTTGTGCCACTCCGTCTTCTCCTTGCGCTCGCCCGAGGACTTGTCGCGCCAAGTTTCCGAGGTCGCAATGCGCATGTTGACGACGGAATCGCCCGAGTTCAGCCGCCGAATTTCCGGATCGGCCCCGAGATTGCCGACCAGGATTACCTTGTTGACGCTACCCACCATGACCGTCTCCGTCTAAATGTCTGCCGCCAGTGCGCGGCTTGGGCGCACGATAGAACATTCGCCCGCGCTGCGTCCGCCTCGGCGGCATCTTTCCACAGGCCCGGCGTCGTGTCCGGGTTTCCCCTATGATTTATGTTCGTACTATGTTCTCGTGACAAGGTGCTTTTCCAGGATCACGTCGATTCCTTTCACCCGCTTCTCGACATCGGGAAGATAAATTTTATCTAAGCTCTGGGCGTGCCGCAGTGCGGCAGAGACGCCCGCCCTTTCCAAAAGACCGAGCGGCGGACGATGCCCGAACTGAAAATGATCTCCATTCGCGGTGCCCGCGAACACAATCTCAAGAACGTCGACATCGACATTCCCCGCGACAAGCTGATCGTGATGACCGGCCTGTCCGGCTCCGGAAAGTCGTCGCTCGCCTTCGACACGATCTATGCCGAGGGACAGCGTCGCTATGTCGAGAGCCTGTCGGCCTATGCCCGGCAGTTCCTCGAGATGATGCAGAAGCCGGACGTCGACCAGATCGACGGCCTGTCGCCGGCGATCTCGATCGAGCAGAAGACGACGTCGAAGAACCCGCGCTCGACGGTCGGCACGGTCACCGAGATCTACGACTATCTCCGCCTCCTGTTCGCCCGCGTCGGCGTGCCCTACTCCCCTGCGACCGGTCTGCCGATCGAGAGCCAGACGGTCAGCCAGATGGTCGACCGGGTCCTCGCCCAGGAGGAAGGCACGCGCCTCTATCTGCTGGCGCCGATGGTGCGCGGCCGGAAGGGCGAGTTCAAGAAGGAGCTGATCGAGCTTCAGAAAAAGGGTTTCCAGCGCGTCCGCATCAATGGCGAGTTCTACGACATCGCCGATGCGCCCGAGCTCGACAAGAAGTTCAAGCACGACATCGACGTCGTGGTCGACCGCATTGTGGTCCGCAACGACATCGGCGCGCGCCTTGCGGATTCGCTAGAGACGGCGCTGCGCCTTGCCGATGGCATCGCGGTTGCCGAGTTCGCCGAAGGCCTCGACGAGAACGGCAAGCCGAAGCAGCTGCTCTTCTCGGAGAAATTCGCTTGTCCCGTCTCGGGCTTCACCATTTCCGAGATCGAGCCGCGGCTGTTCTCGTTCAACAACCCGTTCGGCGCCTGCCCAAAATGCGACGGCCTCGGCTCGCAGAACTCGATCGACCCCAAGCTCATCGTGCCGCACGAGGGCCTGACGCTGAAGCAAGGTGCCGTTGCGCCGTGGGCGAAGTCCACCTCGCCCTACTACGCGCAGACGCTGGAAGGCCTCGGCCGGCAGTTCAAGTTCAAGCTCACCGACGTCTGGTCCGACATTCCCTTCGAGGGGCAGTATGCGATCCTGCAAGGCACCGGCAACACCAAGATCGAGTTCAAATACAGCGACGGCCTGCGCGCCTACAAGACCACCAAGACCTTCGAGGGCGTGATCCCGAACCTCGAGCGCCGGTGGAAGGAAACCGACTCCGCCTGGATGCGCGAGGAGATCGAGCGTTTCATGTCGGCGACGCCTTGCCCGGCCTGCAAGGGCTACCGGCTGAAGCCCGAGGCGCTGGCGGTAAAGATCGCCGGCAAGCATGTTGGCGAGGTCACCGAACTGTCGATCCGCAACGCGCTGACCTGGTTCGAGGCGCTGCCCGCCGAGCTCAACGAAAAGCAGAACGAGATCGCCGTCCGCATCCTGAAGGAGATCCGCGACCGGCTGCGCTTCCTGAACGATGTCGGCCTCGACTACCTCACCCTGTCGCGCTCGTCCGGCACGCTGTCCGGTGGCGAGAGCCAGCGTATTCGTTTGGCCTCGCAGATCGGGTCCGGCCTTACCGGCGTGCTCTACGTGCTGGACGAGCCCTCGATCGGTCTCCACCAGCGCGACAATGCGCGGCTCCTGATCACGCTGAAGCACCTGCGGGACATCGGCAACACCGTCATCGTCGTCGAGCACGACGAGGACGCGATCCTGCAGGCAGATTTCGTTGTCGACATCGGCCCGGCTGCCGGCATCCACGGCGGCGAGATCATTGCCTATGGCACGCCCGAAGACATCAAGGCGCACCCGCGCTCGACCACCGGCAAGTACCTGTCGGGCGAACTCGGCGTCGCCGTGCCGGCCAAGCGGCGCAAGCCGGTCAAGGGCAAGCGGCTGAAGGTCGTCGGCGCCACCGGCAACAATCTGAAGAACGTCACGGCGGAGGTGCCGCTCGGGCTGTTCACCGCGGTCACCGGCGTGTCCGGCGGCGGTAAGTCGACCTTCCTCATCGAGACACTGTTCAAGGCGGCGGCGCGGCGCATCGGCAATGCCCGCGACGTGCCGGCCCCGCACGAGCGTATCGACGGGCTGGAGCTGCTCGACAAGGTCATCGACATCGACCAGTCGCCGATTGGCCGCACCCCGCGGTCGAACCCCGCCACCTATACCGGCGCCTTCACCCCGATCCGCGACTGGTTCGCCGGCCTGCCGGAATCCAAGGCGCGCGGCTACATGCCCGGACGCTTCTCCTTCAACGTCAAGGGCGGCCGCTGCGAGGCCTGCCAGGGCGACGGCGTCATCAAGATCGAGATGCACTTCCTGCCCGACGTCTACGTCACCTGCGACGTCTGCCACGGCAAGCGCTACAACCGCGAGACGCTCGACGTCACCTTCAAGGAGAAGTCGATCGCCGACGTGCTCGACATGACCGTCGAGGAAGGCGTCGACTTCTTCGCCGCCGTGCCGGGCGTGCGCGACAAGCTGCGCTCGCTGCTCGACGTCGGCCTCGGCTACATCAAGGTCGGACAGCAGGCGACGACGCTCTCCGGCGGCGAGGCGCAGCGGGTGAAGCTCGCCAAGGAACTGTCGCGCAAGGCGACGGGCAAGACGCTCTACATTCTCGACGAACCGACGACGGGCCTCCACTTCCACGACGTCGCCAAGCTGCTCGAGGTGCTGCACGAGCTGGTCGACCAAGGCAACAGCGTCGTGGTGATCGAGCACAATCTTGAGGTCATCAAGACCGCCGACTGGGTCGTCGACATCGGCCCCGAGGGCGGCGATGGCGGCGGCGAGATCGTGGCCACCGGCACGCCCGAGCAAATCGCCAAGGTCGAGCGCTCCTGGACCGGCCAGTTCCTCAAGGAATTGCTGGAGCGTCGCCCTTCCATCGAGAAGCAGCAGGCAGCGGAATAACCGCGGCCGCCGCAGGGTCTTCAGCGTAAGGGAATGGGCGGCATGGTGGCGAGCGGCATCATCAGGGCGGGGATCGGCGGCTGGACCTTCGAGCCTTGGCGCGGGACGTTCTTTCCGGAGAAGCTCGCCCACGCCAAGGAACTCAGCTTCGCCTCGCGGCAGCTGGCGACGATCGAGGTGAACGGCACCTATTACCGTTCTCAGACGCCGGCGACCTTTGCCAAATGGGCGAGTGAAGTGCCGGATGGCTTTGTCTTCGCGCTGAAGGCGCCGCGGTTTGCGACCAACCGCAAGATCCTCGGCGAGGCCGGCGAGTCGATCCAGCGATTCGTCGATACCGGCATTGCCGAGCTCGGCGACAAGCTGGGTCCGTTGCTTTGGCAGTTCGCCAATACCAAGCAGTTCGACGCCGAGGATTTTGGCGCCTTCCTGAAGCTTCTCCCGGAGAAGGCAGGCGGAATGAAGCTTCATCATGTGCTGGAAGTGCGCCATCCGACCTTCGCGGTGCCGGAATTCGTCAGCCTCGCGCGGAAGCATGGCGTGGCGATCGTCCATGCCGAGCACGCGACCTATCCGGAGATTGCCGACGTGACCGGCAGCCTCGTCTATTCCCGCCTCCAGAAGGGCGTAGATACCGAGCCGACGGCGTACCCGGCAGACGCCCTCGACGCCTGGGCGAAGCGTGCGGCGGTCTGGTCCGCCGGCGGCGTGCCGGACGACCTGCCGCTGGTCGCGCCGGATGATCCGCCGAAGAAGGTGAAGCGCGACGTATTCGTCTACTTCATCCACGAGGGCAAGGTGCGGGCGCCGCAGGCGGCCATGGCGTTCCAGGAGCGCGTTCCGGCCGAGGCACAGCCGAAGGTCGCGGACTAGCCGTCCGCTTCCCTCAGCCCTTCGCGTTGGCAAGGTTCCCGTAGACCTGCGGCAGAAGGCCCGGCAGATCCTCGGCGATGAGGCCGGGGCCGAAGGTTTCTGCCGCCTTGCCATGCAGCCAGACCGCTGCCGCAGCGGCCTCGAACGGCGGAAAATGCTGTGCCAGAAGGCCGGCGGTGATGCCGGCCAGCACGTCGCCGCTTCCCGCCGTCGCCAGCCAGGGCGTGCCCGTCGCGCTAATCGCGGCTTGTCCGTCCGGCTCGGCGATGACCGTGTCCGCCCCTTTCAGGACGACCGTCGCCCCCGACCGGGCGGAAGCAGCGCGCGCCTTGGCGGGCTTGGCCATCGTCTCGTCGGCGGCGATGTCGGGAAACAGTTTTGCGAACTCGCCGCTGTGCGGGGTCAGCACTACGGCGCTGCCCGCAGCGTGGATCGCATCGAACAACTCCGACGGATCATCGGCGAAGGACGTCAGTCCGTCGGCGTCGAGGACGAGGCTGCGCCCGGCCGACAGGACCGCGTCTGCATAGTTCCGGGCAAGTTCACCCACACCGAAGCCCGGACCGAGCACGAAGACGCTAAGGCGTCGATCCTCGAGATGCGTCTCGAGCTCTGCCTTGTCGTTGCAGCGCCGCAGCATGATGGCGGTGAGGTGCGCGGCGTTGACCTGCAGCGCCGAGCCTGGCGAGAACACCGTCACCAGCCCCGCCCCTGCCCGCAGCGCCGAGAGCGCCGACAGGCGTGCGGCCCCCGTCTTGCTGGCGCCGCCGGAGAAGACGACGGCATGGCCGCGGTCGTATTTGTGGCCCTCCGCAGCCGGACCCTGCGCCAGACGCGGCCAAAGCGCCGGGCCGTTGGCAAAGGTCACCGGACGGATGCTGTCGAGCACGCCGGTCTCAATGCCGATGTCCCCGACCACGACTGCGCCGCAGAGACCCCGGCCCGGATACAGCAGATGGCCGGGCTTGCGGCGGAAGAAGGTGACCGTCAGCGCGGCGCCGAACGCCTTCCCGAGGATCGCGCCGGACAGGCCGGAGACGCCCGAGGGAAGGTCTATGGCGACCACCGGCACGCCGCTTACCCGCACCCGGTCGATCACGTCGCCGACCGCGTTCGACACCGGCCGCGACAGGCCCGCGCCGAACAGGCCATCGACGACGAGATCGAACCCGTCGGGTGCGAAGGCGTCGAGCGGCAGGACCGGACCGCAAAAGGCCGAGACAGCCGCCGCCGTCATGGCATCCGGCGCGGCTGTGCCGGCAAGGTGGAACAGCGCGACCTCCAGCCCTGCCTCCGCCAGCAACCGGGCCGCGACGAACCCGTCGCCGCCATTCGCACCGGGCCCGGCCAGTACCGCGATCCGGGCGGCCGCTGGAAAATGGGCGCGAATCGTTGCGGCGACGAACGCCCCTGCCCGTTCCATCAGCGGATGGTCGCCCTCGGCGGCGAGCGTCAGGCGATCGGCTTCCGCCATCTCCGCCGGTTCGAGGAGGGCGAGCGCTGCGACGGGGACGGGCATGGTCATGAAGCGAACTCTCGTTTGCCGAAGCGGAAGGCGGGTTCGCGACGGCCTGGCGTCCGGCGGTTTCACGGCGGGCGCGGATCGGCGTCATATCGGTGAGAACGCGTGCGATGTCGCCAGGGTTCGGTTGCCCGCCGTGTCTTAAACGCCTATCCATGCGGAGGAAGCGCCGCAAGCGCGCCGTCCGCTCGCCATTCCGCCTGGCATGGCCCCTGCACCCTGCAAGACGGGCTTCGGCCGCCTTGCAGGGCAACGTCGAGAAGGAATGTCGATGAAAAAAGTCGAGGCGATCATCAAGCCGTTCAAGCTCGATGAGGTCAAGGAAGCGCTGCAGGAAGTCGGCCTGCAGGGGATCACCGTGACCGAGGCCAAGGGTTTCGGCCGCCAGAAGGGCCATACCGAGCTCTACCGCGGCGCCGAATACGTCGTCGACTTCCTGCCGAAGGTGAAGGTCGAGATCGTGCTGGCCGACGAAGGCGTGGCCGCTGCCGTCGAGGCGATCCGCAAGGCCGCCCAGACCGGCCGGATCGGCGATGGCAAGATCTTTGTCTCCAACATCGAGGAAGCGATCCGCATCCGCACCGGCGAGTCCGGCAACGACGCGATCTGACCTCATCCAAACATCGTGGTTCACTAGGGAAGGAACGCCATGACGACCGCCAATGACATTCTGAAGCAGATCAAGGACAACGACGTAAAGTTTGTCGACCTGCGCTTCACCGACCCGAAGGGCAAGCTCCAGCACGTCACCATGGACCAGACCATCGTCGACGAGGACATGTTCTCGGAAGGCTCGATGTTCGACGGCTCCTCGATCGGTGGCTGGAAGGCGATCAACGAGTCCGACATGGTGCTGATGCCCGATCCCGAGACGGCGCACATGGACCCGTTCTTCGCGCAGTCGACGATGGTTCTCCTCTGCGACATCCTCGACCCGATCTCGGGCGAGTCCTACAACCGCGATCCGCGCGGCACCGCCAAGAAGGCCGAGGCCTATCTCAAGCAGTCCGGCGTCGGCGACACCGCCTATTTCGGCCCCGAGGCCGAGTTCTTCATCTTCGACGACGTGCGCTACAAGGCCGACCCCTACAACACCGGCTTCAAGCTCGACTCGACCGAGCTGCCGTCGAACGACGACGCCGAATACGAGACCGGCAATCTCGGCCACCGGCCGCGCGTCAAGGGTGGCTACTTCCCGGTTCCGCCGATCGACAGCTGCCAGGACATTCGCTCGGAAATGCTGACCGTGATGGCCGAGATGGGCGTCAAGGTCGAGAAGCACCACCACGAGGTGGCGGCTGCCCAGCACGAGCTCGGCATCAAGTTCGACACGCTCGTGAAGAACGCCGACAACATGCAGATCTTCAAATACGTGACGCACCAGGTCGCCAATGCCTACGGCAAGACTGCGACCTTCATGCCGAAGCCGATCTTCGGCGACAACGGCTCGGGCATGCACGTGCACCAGTCGATCTGGAAGGGCGGCAAGCCGGCCTTCGCCGGCAATGAATATGCCGGCCTCTCGGAATCGGCGCTGTTCTACATCGGCGGCATCATCAAGCACGCGAAGGCGCTGAACGCCTTCACCAACCCGTCGACCAACTCGTTCAAGCGGCTGGTCCCGGGCTACGAGGCGCCGGTGCTGCTCGCCTATTCCGCGCGCAACCGCTCGGCCTCCTGCCGCATCCCCTTCGGCCAGTCGCCGAAGGCCAAGCGCGTCGAGGTCCGCTTCCCCGACCCGATGGCGAACCCGTACCTCGCCTTCTCCGCCATGTTGATGGCTGGCCTCGACGGCATCAAGAACAAGATCCATCCGGGCGAAGCCATGGACAAGGATCTCTACGACCTGCCGCCGGAAGAGCTGAAGCAGATCCCGACGGTCTGCCGCTCGCTCCGCGAAGCGATGGAAAACCTCGACTCCGACCGCGAGTTCCTGAAGGCCGGCGGTGTGTTCGACGACGACCAGATCGACGCCTTCATCGACCTGAAGATGGCCGAGGTCCTGCGCTTCGAAATGACCCCGCACCCGGTCGAGTTCGACATGTACTATTCGCTGTAGGCTTCGGCTCGCAATGACGAAGATGAGGGCCTCCGCTTCGGCGGAGGCCTTTTTTATGGTCCAAACTTGACTGACGGTCGTGTCGAGAAGGCGTGGTTCTGTATGGCCGTGACCACGCCTGCCGTTGGAGCCCACCTCTCAGGTCGTCATCCCGGCCTTGAGCCGGGATCCATTCCTCCGCGCTGAGGCGGATGGCCGCTGCAGAAGGGAATGTCGACCGTCCCGGCCTTGTTCGACGGTTTGGCATGGATCCCGGATCAAGTCCGGGATGACGAACTTTGGGTGTTTGTGCGCCTCTCAGCAGGCAGATACTCGTGTCCAGAACTCCCGTCCCCTTGGGGATCGACGCCAAACGTCTGAGTCAGTCCATTCGCTGGAAGAGCCAGTTCAGCGTGTCGCGCCAGTCCAGCATCCGCAACGGCGTCCCGTGGTTGCCGCTGTCGAAGGACACGAACCGGACGAGGTAGTTTTCCGCTCGCAGCGCCGTGTAGACGCCTTTGGCGCTGTCCCAGGCGAACACCTTGTCGCGGGTGCCGTGTGCCAGCACCAGCGGCACGCGGCGGGCACCGGCGGCCTTGCGCATGGCGGCAAGCTTTGCCGGCGGGGTGTTGGCGCTGAGCATTACGAGGCCGTCGACGACGCCGATGACGGCGGGGTCGCTGGCAAGGTCCCAGCAGAACTCGGCGCCCATCGAGGCGCAGGCGAGGACGATCGTGGCGGTCGGATGATCTCGGCCGAACCCCTCGACCAGCGCGCCGATCCGGGCCATGTCATGGCCCAAGAAGCTGCCGGCATCGGCGGTGACGTAGAGGCCGCCGGCGCGCTGCATCAGGTTTTTCAGCCGGTTGAAATTGCCGCCGAAGCTGCGGTCGTTCATGCCGAGGCGGCGGTCGCCATTGCGGCCGTGGACGAAGAGAACGATCGTCGTCGGCGCCTTGGTGTCGCCGACCGTCATGATCTTCAGCGGACCGGCGGGCGTCTGAACCACGCTCTCCGCCTGGCTTCGCAATGGCGCGAGATCGACATAGGCCGGCTTCACCCGCCGCTCCGGGATCTCGTCGCGCTCGTCGATATCGCGCTTCTCGGAATAGTCGACGTCGATCTCGGCGCCGCCGTCGAGGATGGCGGTGAGTGGCGGATAGGCGAACAGCGCATCCTTGAACGGCGCCAGCGGCGGAGGGCTTGCCGCCGCGGCGGTGGCGAGGAGCCCACCGAGCATGCCGGCGAGAAGGGAGCGTCTGATGGCGTGTCCGGACATGTGAACGTCCTTGCCGTGTTCAGCGTGTTTTGCAAGTCACGCCAGGGCGAAAACCTGTTGGTTAACCCCGCTCTTTCGGCGTTTGTGGGCCGCATCGCCTTGAAGAACATTTCGTGAAAGTGTAGCTCCAAGGCATGGCATTCTCCTTCGCCCCCGACGTCCGTCGCAAGGCGGCTTTCAGGTCCCCATGAGCGACGATCTCTTCTCCGGCGCCGCTGCCGCCAAGGTCCGCGCGCCGAAGGCAGCGCCGCGGCCGAAGCCGGTCGACCCTTTGCGGGCGGCCTTTGCGGATGCCGTCGATACGTCGGGATCGAACTATACCGCCGCCGACATCGAGGTGCTCGAAGGGCTGGAGCCGGTCCGGCGCCGTCCCGGCATGTACATCGGCGGTACCGACGAGAAGGCGATGCATCACCTCTTCGCCGAGGTGATCGACAACTCGATGGACGAGGCCGTCGCCGGCCATGCGAACTTCATCGAGGTGGCGCTGGAGGCCGACGGCATGCTCGCCGTGTCCGACAATGGCCGCGGCATTCCTGTCGATCCGCACCCGAAATACAAGAACCGCTCGGCGCTCGAAGTCATCATGACCACGCTCCATGCCGGCGGAAAGTTCGACTCCAAGGTCTACGAGACCTCCGGCGGCCTGCACGGCGTCGGCGTCTCGGTGGTCAACGCGCTGTCGTCGCGCCTCGAGGTGGAGGTCGCCCGCAACCGCAAGCTCTACCGCCAGGTCTACGAGCGCGGCGTCGCCGTGACCGAGCTGGAAGAGGTCGGCGAAATCCAGAACCGCCGAGGCACCAAGGTGCGCTTCCTGCCGGACACGCAGATCTTCGGCGCCAAGGCGGCCTTCGACCCGGCGCGGCTGTTCGCGATGGCGCGCTCGAAGGCCTACCTTTTCGGCGGCGTCGAGATCCGCTGGTCCTGTGACGCCTCGCTGCTGCCCGCCGACGGCAAGACCCCTGCCCGCGCCACCTTCCATTTCCCCGGCGGCCTGAAGGACTATCTCGAGGGCTCGCTTGGCGACGAACAGCGTATCACCTCGCAGAGCTTTGCCGGACGGACCGCGAAGCTCTCCGGTCATGGCGCTGTCGAATGGGCGGTGAGTTGGACCGGCGGCGACGGGTTTGTTCGCTCCTACTGCAACACCATTCCGACGCCCGAGGGCGGCGCCCACGAGGCGGGCCTGCGCGCGGTGCTGCTGCGCGGCCTGAAGGCGTTTGCCGAGGTCTCCGGCAACAAGCGGGCCTCGGTGATTACCGCCGACGACGTGATGATCACGGCGTCCGCGATGCTGTCGGTGTTTATTCGCGAGCCGGAATTTGTCGGCCAGACCAAGGACCGGTTGGCGACAACGGAGGCCCAGCGCATCGTCGAGAACGCCCTGCGCGACAGTTTTGACATCTGGCTTGCCTCCTCCCCGCAGGACGCCGCCAAGCTGATCGACTGGGTGGTCGACCGCGCCGACGAGCGGCTGCGGCGGCGCCAGGAGAAGGAAGTCAACCGCAAGAGCGCGACGCGCAAGCTGCGTCTGCCGGGCAAGCTCGCGGACTGCTCGCAGAGCGGCGCCGCTGGAGCCGAGCTCTTCATCGTCGAGGGTGACTCCGCCGGCGGCTCGGCCAAGCAGGCGCGAGACCGCGCGCGGCAGGCGATCCTGCCGCTGCGCGGCAAAATCCTGAATGTCGCGAGTGCCGGGCGCGAAAAGCTCGGGGCCAACCAGCAGATTTCGGACCTCATCCAGGCGCTTGGCTGTGGTACCAAGGGGCGCTACCGCGAAGAGGACCTGCGCTATGAGCGCGTGATCATCATGACGGACGCCGACGTCGACGGCGCCCACATCGCCTCGCTGCTCATCACCTTCTTCTATCAGGAGATGACCGACCTCATCCGGCAAGGCCACCTCTTCCTCGCCGTGCCGCCGCTCTACCGTCTCGCCCAAGGTGGCAAGGTGGCCTATGCGCGGGATGACAAGGACCGCGAACGGCTGATGGCGCGCGACTTCAAAGGCAAGGGCAAGGTCGAGGTCAGCCGCTTCAAGGGCCTTGGCGAAATGTTGCCGTCGCAGCTGAAGGAGACCACGATGGACCCGAAGAAGCGGACGCTGCTGCAGGTGGCGATTGATGAGACGCCGGAGATCGGCACGGCCGATGCAGTGGATGCGCTGATGGGCAACCGTCCCGACCTTCGCTTCCGGTTCATCCAGGACCGGGCCGCCTTCGCGGTCGATCTCGACGTATAATCTTTCGTCGGCGCTGGAAATCAGTGCCGGACACGCCATCAAACGACATGCTCGTCCGTTATATAATTGACGACAGGCTTTCCGCCGAGCCGACCGTCAGGACACGAGCCGCCAGAGCAGGGAATGAAACCATGACCCACCGCACCCGCCTTTTCGCTGGCATCGCAATGTTCGCGCTCGGCCTTGGCGCCGCCTCGGCGCAGGAAACACCGGACGCCACCGCGCCGGCACCGGCGGCGCCGACCGCGCCCGCCCCTTACACCCCGCCAGCGGCGGCGGCTCCTGTCGAGCCCGCCGCTCCGGCAGCACCCGCGCCCGCTGACACGGCAACTGCGCCCTTGCCTGCCGCCGACGATGCGGTGGCCGCTGCCATCGCCAGCCTGCCGACCGGCATCGAGGACGTGCAGGTGGTCGGGCCTTGGATCGACGGTGACAAGAGCGGCGTCTGGCGTACCGCGATGATTCAGGTCGGCACTGGCGACAAGGAAAGCTATCGCTTCTTCATCCAGCAAGTCGAGAAGGCCGCGGGAGTGGCGACGGTTCTGACCTCGACCGAGATCAAGGAAGTCACAGGGGTCAATGGCTCCATCGTCGGCTACCGCGCGGACGAACCGACCGAGGGTGACACGACCGGACTGACCCTCTTCTTCGACATCGTTCCAAGCGACGGCGAAATTGCCGAGACCTACGAATTGCACTTCCAGGAGGATCGGACCTACACTTTCGGTCCTTCGACGAACTGAACTCCGGCAATTGGCGAAGGCTCGGCAAGTGCTGCCTTCGCCGACTAACGGTCGGATGCTGTCTCCGGCGGACGACAATCTGAACAGTTGTACCGCTTAAGCATGTGAAACCTCGGAAGGCCTCCTATATAGGCTGGGAGGTTGACTTGAAAAAGCCTACGCCGTATCGCCCATGCTAGACACGGGCGGATCGAGGCGTCCGACCTCACCCTTCGTCAATCGCGAGATTACACAGCTCAATGCTATTTTCCGAACTGGGCCTCAGCGCCAAGGTTCTCGCTGCCGTGGAAGCCGCCGGCTATACCGAGCCGACCCCGATCCAGGCCCAGGCTATTCCGCATGCGCTGGAAGGCCGAGACGTGCTGGGCATTGCCCAGACCGGAACAGGAAAGACAGCCTCCTTCGTCCTTCCGATGCTGACGCGGCTCGAAAAGGGCCGTGCCCGGGCCCGAATGCCCCGCACCCTCATCGTCGAGCCGACGCGCGAACTTGCGGCGCAGGTCGCGGAAACCTTTACCAAGTACGGCAAGGACCAGAAGGTCAGCATCGCCCTCCTCATCGGCGGCATGTCCTTCGGCGAGCAGGACAAGGTGATTGACCGTGGCGCCGATGTGCTAATCGCGACGCCGGGTCGTCTGCTCGATCATGTCGAGCGCGGCAAGCTCCTGATGACCGGGGTCGAGATCCTCGTCATCGACGAGGCCGACCGCATGCTCGACATGGGGTTCATCCCCGACATCGAGCGGATCTGCAAGATGATCCCGTTCACCCGGCAGACGCTGTTCTTCTCGGCAACCATGCCGCCGGAGATTACCCGCCTGACCGAGCAGTTCCTGCAGAACCCGGTCCGCATTGAAGTTGCCAAGGCTTCTTCGGCGGCTCTGACGGTCGAGCAGAAGGTCGTGGCGTCGCAAAAGGAGGACTTCGCCAAGCGCGAGACCCTCCGCAAGCTGCTGCGCAGCCAGGACGACATCACCAACGCGATCATCTTCTGCAACCGGAAGATCGACGTGGCCTCGCTCTTCCGGTCGCTCGAGAAGCACGGCTTCTCCGCCGGCGCGTTGCATGGCGACATGGAGCAGCGGGCGCGCATGACGATGCTGCACAATTTCCGTGAGAACAAGCTGCAGCTGCTGGTGGCGTCCGACGTCGCCGCGCGCGGCCTCGACATTCCGGCCGTCAGCCACGTTTTCAACTACGACGTCCCGATCCATGCCGAGGACTACGTCCACCGCATCGGCCGCACCGGTCGCGCGGGTCGCTCCGGCAAGGCGTTTACCCTCGTGACGTCGAAGGACAAGAAGCACCTCGATGCCATCGAGAAGATGCTGGGTCTCGAACTGCCATGGCTCGACGGGAACGTATCCGACCTTCCCGCCGTGATCGCGGCCGAGACGGCAAGCGAGGAGCGTCCGGAGAAGCGGGCCGGCGGTCGCAAAAGCGCCAGCGGGACGACGCGCCGTCCGCGGGCGCCGCGCGTCATCGAGGCGGTTGCCGAGGATGACGTTCCGCTCGAGGCAGTCTTGTCGGCGCCGACGGTAGACGCGCCGCATGTCGAGGTGGAAGCGCCTGTTTTCCTGCAGCCGCCGATCATGGAACCCCGTGTGGTCGAGCCGGCCGCTGCGGCAGCACCGGTCGTTACTCCGCCCGCAGCGTCTCCCCGTCAGCAGCAGCCTCGGGGCGGCAACGCCTATGGCGACGCGCCGAACCGCGAACGTGGCGGCCGCGGCCGGTCGGATGACGGCGGCCCCTCGCCGATCGGCTTCGGCGACGACACGCCGGCTTTCATGCTGATCGAAACCGGCATGCTGGCCAACAGCGAAGCCTAGTTCACCTCACGTCGAACGAAAAAGGGTGATGCTTCCAGCGGGCATCACCCTTTTTTATGGGCTGTTCGGCGATGAAAAGGTTCGCGCGCCGGCTTCGCGGCGCTGGCGCGGTGGGCTGCTGCGAGAGCGAGGCGCGACCAGTAGGCGGCGCTGTCGCTGTCCTCGAAGGCTTCGTCCGGCAAGGTGGAATAGGGCATTGCGACCGGCGTCTTGCCGGAGCGGGCATAGTGCCAGCGCCGGCTGCCGGCGTCGGCAAACTCGCCTGCGGTAACACTGTCGACTTTCAGCATGAGCTCACCGCCGACCACGATGGCGACGATCAAGCCGTCGGCGTATATCCCCTGTCCGCCAAACAGTCGGCTGATCCGGATTGGACCGATTGCTGCGAAAAGCTCGTGCAGCAGCTCCGGGTCCAAAGGAGACGTCCTTGCGCTTTAGTTGGCGCGGGCTTCCAGCACGGAGGCATCTGCCGGGGTCAATTCTACCGACTCACCGCAACCGCAAGCCGAGGTCTGGTTGGGGTTCTTGAAAGTGAAGCCGGACCGCAGTGTCGTCTCTTCGTAATCCATTTCCGTTCCCAACAGGAAGAGCACGGCCTCCGGAGCGATGTAGACGCGCGCACCATCCTTCTCGACGACGTCCTCGAACGGCTTGGTCGAGGTCGCGAGGTCGACGGTGTACTCCATCCCGGCGCAGCCGCCCTTTTTCACGCCGATCCGCAGGCCGAGCGCTTCCCGGCCAGCGAGGATGGAGCGAACGCGAAGCGCTGCGGCATCGGTGAGGTTCATCACGGCAAAGCGGCTCATGATGGCATCCTTTCAAGAGTCGAAGTGGCCGAGCGATGGCCACTCCGAAAATGGGCCTTATTCGGCCCCGGCGCAAGCGGTGCCGAGGGCACCAGCCGCGCGTCGGCAAGCCTTGCGTCAGAACCAGCCGACGGCGACCTGGGCCTCTTCGCTCATGCGGTCCGGTGTCCACGGCGGGTCGAAGACGAGGTTCACCGTCACGTGCGAGACGCCGCCGACCGAGGACACGGCATTCTCCACCCAGATCGGCATCTCGCCGGCCACCGGGCAGCCCGGCGCCGTCAGCGTCATCTCGACACCGACGCTGCGGTCGTCCTCGATGTCGATCTTGTAGATCAGGCCGAGTTCGTAGATGTCGGCCGGAATTTCCGGATCATACACGGTCTTCAGGGCCGCGATGATGTCGTCGGTCATCCGGGTCAACTCGTCGGCGGGAATCGCGGAGACCTTCGTCCCGCCGGATGCCATGCCGATATTGGCTTCGGCGGTATCGTCCGCAATTGCCGTGTCGAGCTTGAGATCTTCGATCATGATATTGTCCTTCAAGCGAAAAATCGTCTCGCCTTTTCCAGGGCCGCAGCCAGGATATCGATTTCTGCCGTCGTATTATACAGGCCAAACGAAGCGCGGCAGGTCGAAGTCGCCCCGAAGCGCTTTAGCAGCGGCTGGGCACAGTGCGTCCCGGCACGAACGGCGACGCCCTCGCGGTCGATCAGCATCGAGACGTCATGGGCATGGATGCCCTCGAGATCGAACGACAGGATCGCGCCCTTGCCAGGCGCGCTGCCGTAGATCCGCAGCGAATTGATGGCCGACAGTCGCTCGGTGGCGTAATCCCGCAGCATGGTCTCATGCGACAGAATCGCCTCTCGCCCAAGCCCTTCCATGTAGCGAAGCGATGCCGCAAGGCCGATGGCCTGCGCTATCTGCGGCGTCCCCGCCTCGAAGCGATGTGGCGGGGCGTTGTAGGTCACGCCCTCTTCCGTGACTTCAACGATCATCTCGCCGCCACCATTGAAGGGACGCATCCGCTCCAGCATCGCCGCCTTGCCATAAAGCACGCCGATGCCGGTCGGGCCGTAGAGCTTGTGGCCGGTGACGACGTAGAAGTCGCAACCGAGATCCTGAACGTCGACCGGCAGGTGCACGGCCGCCTGGCTGCCGTCGACCAGCACCGGGATGCCGCGGGCCTGCGCGAGGGCGACGACTTCCTTCACCGGCGTTACGGTGCCCAGCACGTTCGACATGTGCGTCATCGCAACGAGCTTGGTGCGCGGCGTTATCGCGCGCCCGAACGCCTCAACCGAGATCGAGCCGTCGTCCTCGACCGGCACAAAGACGAGCTTGGCGCCGCGGCGCTCGCGCAGGAAGTGCCAGGGCACGATGTTGGAGTGGTGCTCCATGATCGTCAGGACGATCTCGTCGCCCTCACCGATCTCCTGCATGCCGTAGCCATAGGCGACGAGATTGATCGCCTCCGTGGCCGACGAGGTGAAGACGATCTCGTCGACGCTGCCGGCGTTCAGAAAGGCGCGGACGGTTTCCCGCGCGTTCTCAAACTCTTCCGTCGCTTTGTTCGACAGGTAGTGCAAGCCGCGATGGACGTTCGCATAGTCTTCCGAATAGGCTTTCTGGATGGCGTCCAGCATGGCTTTCGGCTTCTGTGCAGAAGCGCCGTTGTCGAGATAG
The DNA here is from genome assembly GCF_055730135.2 of Mesocryomonas lacus. Classification (NCBI taxonomy): domain Bacteria; kingdom Pseudomonadati; phylum Pseudomonadota; class Alphaproteobacteria; order Hyphomicrobiales; family Aurantimonadaceae; genus Mesocryomonas; species Mesocryomonas lacus. Next base: position 276,763 of record NZ_JBUZWE020000005.1, read on the forward strand.
ACCAGCGGCTTGCCGTAGACCTGTTTCGACAGGATCGGGAAGTCGCGCCGGATTGCCTCGACGTCGTAGCCAGCCTTGATCGGGCTTTCCGCGTTCATGCTGCTTCCCTTCCGAGCCAGGTGTGCCGGCCCCTAGTGATCCGTCGCCAGCCAGGCGTCGATCCGCGCCTCGAGCGCCTCGATAGCGCCCTCGTGCTCGAGCTCCTCGACGACTTCCTTGACGAAGGCCTTGACCAGCAAGGACCGCGCCTCGCGCTCCGGAATGCCGCGTGACATCAGGTAGAACAGATGGTTGGCATCGATCTCGCCCGCCGTCGCCCCATGGCCGCACTGCACGTCGTCGGCGAAGATCTCGAGTTCGGGCTTGGCCGAGAAGTCACCGTCGTCGGAGAGCAGCAGGCTGTTGCAGGCCATCCGCGCATCGGTCTTCTGTGCGCCACGCGATACCTTGATCATGCCCTGGAAGACGCCATGGCCACCGGTGACGACATTACGGAAGGTCTCCGTCGAAGTCGTGTTGGGCACGGTGTGGTTCAGCGTCGTGGTGACGTCGATATGCTGGTTCGCATGCAGCAGGTTGACGCCGCGCATCTGAATGTCGGCGCCCTCGCCGGCTGTCTCGGTATGCACTTCCATCCGCACCAAAGCGCCGCCAGCGTTGAGCACGAACAGCCGGAACAGCGCATCCTTGCCGACACTGACATTGAGCTGGCCGAGATGTGTCTCGCCCTTGCCCTTCGCCTGATCGATGATCCACAGCACCTCGGCGCCCTCGCCGATCGTCAGATGCGCGACGCCCGTCGAAAGGGCACCGGCGGCCCCTGAAGAGAGGCGCTCGACGATCAGCGCCTTGGCGCCGGCCCCCACGTCGCAGCGGACGTAGCCGCGGTCGCCGCCGTCGAGCGGCTCGGCGCGGAGTTCGATCGCCTGCTCGACATTCGAACCGGCGGCGATCGAGAGGTGCGTCGCCGTCGCGCCGAAAGCGGCGCTGACGAGGCGGATCGTGTCGACGTCGCGGTCGAGGTGGTTGACCACCTGGTGCCAGTCCGGTGTCTCCGCAGAGAGGGACGCGGTGACGCCTTCCGGCAGGTGCGTCGGCAAGGCTGCCTCGGCGCCGAGGTCGACGACAACACTGCCGGACAAAAGCGGCGCGACGAGCGTCGGCTCGGAGGAAGGCAGGACCGCGTCGATGATCTTGCCGATCAGCCCGCGCTGGGTGCCACCAACGAGCGAACGCAGGTCGGTATAGTGCCAGGCCTCGATGCGGCGGTGCGGAAGGCCGTCACGGCGCAGCGTTGCGATGGCATTGCGCCGGGTCTCGTCGCCGTCAACGAGACCGGCCTCGGCATTGGCGATCAGGGTTTCCTCTGGCGGCGTCAGGCGACGCAACTGATGAACAGTCATCTCAGGCCGCCTCGCCGATGATCTCGGCATAGCCCTGGTCTTCCAGGCGCAGCGCCAGTTCCTTGCCGCCCGACTTGATGATGCGGCCCTTGTAGAGGACGTGCACCGTGTCCGGCACAATGTGTTCGAGCAAGCGCTGGTAGTGCGTGATGACAAGGAACGAGCGATCGGCCGAGCGCAGCGCGTTGACGCCGTCGGAGACGATCTTCAGCGCGTCGATGTCGAGGCCGGAATCGGTCTCGTCCATGACGCAGAGCTTCGGCTCCAGCAGCGCCATCTGCAGGATTTCGGCGCGCTTCTTCTCGCCGCCGGAAAAGCCGACGTTCAGCGGCCGCTTCAGCATCGCCCAGTCGATCTTCAGATCTTCCGCCGCGCCCTTCACCCGGCGCATGAAGTCGGGTGTCGTCAACTCGCCCTCGCCGCGCGCCTTGCGCTGGGCGTTCACGGCGGTCTTGAGGAAGGTCATGGTTGCGACGCCTGGGATCTCCAGCGGATACTGGAAAGCAAGGAACACGCCGGCGGCCGCGCGCTCCGCCGGGTCCAGTTCGAGGATCGACTCGCCGTTGTAAAGGATGTCGCCCTCGGTCACCTCGTAGTCCGAGCGACCGGCGAGGATGTAGGACAGCGTCGACTTGCCCGAGCCGTTCGGCCCCATGATCGCGGCGACTTCGCCGTCCCGAACGGTGAGGTCGAGCCCTTTGAGGATCTCGGTATCTGTGCCCGCCACGCGGGCATGAAGGTTCTTGATTTCCAGCATGGTCAATTCTGCTCTTTGAACGGCGCACGTCTGTAGTGCGGGTCATCGTCAATGTTTACGGTCTGGTCGGCATGCAGAGACGGTACAGGCTGCTTGGACACATGGTCCGCCAGCCTCAGTCCCACAGTTCCAAACGTTTTTCGATGCGATCGAGGCGAACCGCTATCGAGGCTATTTCGATGGCATGTCGAGCGGAAGTCTCGGCAACCATGGCCAACTGCGGACCGATCTGCAGTACATCGGACAGCACCGTCGAAACCTGATCCTTGAGCGCCGACACATCGGCGCGCATCAGCTGCACAAGCTTCAGGATCTGGTCGGCGGCGTCGTCCGACATTACCCCACGCTACCCTCTAGGCTGATGCCAATGAGCTTCTGCGCCTCGACGGCGAACTCCATCGGCAGCTGCTGGATAACGTCCCGGACGAAGCCGTTGACGATCAGCGCGACTGCCTCCTCCTGCGGGATGCCGCGCTGCATGCAGTAGAACAGCTGGTCCTCGGAGATCTTCGACGTCGTCGCCTCGTGCTCGAACTGCGCCGTCGCGTTCTTCGCCTCGATGTAAGGCACGGTGTGCGCGCCGCACTCTTCGCCGATCAGCAGCGAGTCGCACTGGGTGAAGTTGCGGGCGTTCGACGCCTTGCGGTTCGTCGTCACCTGGCCGCGATAGGTGTTGTTCGACTGACCGGCGGCGATCCCCTTTGAGATGATGCGGCTCGACGTGTTCTTGCCGAGGTGGATCATCTTGGTGCCCGAGTCGATCTGCTGGCGGCCGTTCGACACGGCGATCGAGTAGAACTCGCCGCGAGAATTGTCGCCGCGCAAGATGCAGCTCGGATACTTCCAGGTGATCGCCGAACCGGTCTCGACCTGCGTCCAGGAGATCTTGGCGTTGTCGCCGCGGCAGTCGCCACGTTTGGTGACGAAGTTGTAGATGCCGCCCTTGCCGTCCTTGTCGCCAGGGTACCAGTTCTGGACGGTCGAGTACTTGATCTCGGCATCCTCGAGCGCGACCAGCTCGACAACCGCTGCATGCAGCTGGTTCTCGTCGCGCTGCGGCGCGGTGCAGCCTTCGAGATAGGAGACGTAGGAGCCCTTGTCGGCGATGATCAGCGTGCGCTCGAACTGGCCTGTATTGCGCTCGTTGATCCGGAAATAGGTGGACAGCTCCATCGGGCAGCGCACGCCCGGCGGCACGTAGACGAAGGACCCGTCGGTAAACACGGCCGAGTTCATCGTGGCGAAGAAGTTGTCCGACACCGGGACGACGGAGCCCAGATACTTCTTCACGAGATCGGGATGCTCGCGGATGGCTTCGGAGATCGGCATGAAGATCACGCCGGCCTTCTTCAGCTCCTTCTGGAAGGTCGTGGCGACCGAGACCGAATCGAACACGGCATCGACCGCGACGCGCCGTTCGACGCTTTCGATCGCGTCGCCGTTCTCGTCATACTCGATCGGCGCAACCGGCTTGACGACGCCGGCCAGCATCTCTTGCTCGCGCAGCGGGATGCCAAGCTTCTCATAGGTGCGCAGCAGTTCGGGATCGACTTCGTCGAGCGAGGCAGGCCCGGACATCGACTTTGGCGCCGAATAGTAGTGCAGGTCCTGAAAATCGATTGGCGGGTAGTCGAGCTTCGCCCAGCTCGGGCTCTCCAGCGTCTTCCACCGCTCGAAAGCCTCGAGTCGCCAGTCGAGCATCCACTGCGGCTCGTCCTTCTTCGCCGAGATGAAAGCGATGGTGCTCTCGTCGAGACCCTTCGGCGCCGTGTCGGACTCGATGATGGTCTCGAAGCCGTATTTATACTGGTCGACGTCGATCAATCGGACCTGGTCGATGGTTTCCTGGACTGCAGCCATGGGATGTCTCCGCCCTCGCCGGATTCAAGGTCCGGTGGTTTGGTTCTGCCAGCGTCATTATCAACGCTGGCGTTGGGTGTTAGATGGTCTTTCCTGGCCCAAATTAGAAGCCTTCGAAGCAATAAGACCGTGAATTCGTCTCATTCAGGCGGCGTGGCGGCTCGATGACGCAGCATCGGCCCTCTCCAGCAGGCCGACGAGCGCGACGGCAACGGCATCAATCTCCAATTCACTGGTCTCGTAGCCGAAACTGACGCGGATTGCACCGGCGGCGGCATCGATGGCGAGCCCGCCGGCCTGCATTGCGCTGAGGACATGGCTCGGGCCAACCTTGCCGGACGAGCACGCCGAGCCGGACGAAACGGCGAAACCGGCGAGATCGAGCGCGATCTGCGCCGTCTCGGCGCGAAGCCCCGGAGCGGCGATGGCGACGGTGTTCGGCAGACACGTCGCAGCGGCGCCCAAAGTGACGAATCGCAGACCGCTGCGGTTAAGCGCGCCGAGAAGCCGGTCGCGCAACCCTGCCATTCTGGCGGACCCCATAGGCCAACGTCCCTCGACAACCGCCGCCGCCGCGCCGAAACTCGCGATGAGCGGAACGGCCTCCGTGCCACCGCGGTGTCGGCGCTCCTGCCCGCCGCCCGTCAAAAGCGCAAACGGACGCGTGCTGCCGTCGCGCAGCGCATAGGCGCCGATGCCCTTGGCGGCACCAAGCTTGTGGCCGGACACCAACAAGGCATCCGCCAAGGCCGCCGCTTCCGAGAGATCGATGCGGCCCGCCGCCTGCACGACGTCGAGGACGAGAAGAACGCCTGTGCCATCGAGGCGGCGCGCAATGTCCTGCAAGGGCTGGATGACGCCGCTTTCGCTGTTGGCAAGCGTCAGGCTGAGCATTCGGGGGGCGTCGCTCTCGCCGACCCAGGCGTCGAACTCGGCAGGTTTCAGCACGCCAGCCGCATCGACCGGCAGCCGCCGCACCTTGCCCGCATCGAACCGCCCGCCCTCGCGGGTCGCAGGGTGATCGCTGTCGGCGACGGCAAGGCCTGCCAGCTCCAGCGGCGCACCGCCGACCAGCCAGCGGTCGGTCAGACAAGTGTTCGCCGCTTCCGTCGCGCCACTGGTGAAGACGAGGTTTTCGGGCAGGGCGTGCAGCATCCGTGCGACGTTGCGGCGGGCTTCCTCGACGACGGCGCGAGACGCCCGTCCTTCTGTGTGGACCGAAGAGGGATTTCCGGTGATGGAAAGAGCCGACACCAGGGCGTCGCGCGCCTCGGGCAGCAGCGGCGCCGTGGCGTTGTAGTCGAGATAGATGCGCGGGTTTCGAACGGTCATCTCATCCGTGTTGGCGGCTCCGACAGAGCCAACCTATGTCTGCCCGCCGCAAAGCGCAAAAATCTTGAATTCCGACCCCTGAATGGCCTATGTAGCGCCTTCAGTGGAAGCGTGTAGTTTTGAATTGTTCTAAAGTAGAACCTAAAAGGCCGCGTGTTCTTCGTCAAGGCGCGCGCTCCGATCGCGCGTCAGGCTGGATAGGATAAGCATATGCCCGAAGTGATCTTCAACGGTCCGGCAGGTCGTCTCGAAGGCCGGTACCAGGCCGGCAAGGAAAAGAGCGCGCCGATCGCGATCATCCTGCACCCGCATCCCCGTTTTGGCGGGACCATGAACAACCAGATCGTCTACCAGCTGTTCTACATGTTCGTGGAGCGCGGCTTCACGACGCTGCGCTTCAACTTTCGCGGCATCGGCCGCAGCCAGGGCGAGTTCGATCATGGGTCCGGCGAGCTGTCGGATGCGGCGGCAGCGCTCGACTGGGTCCAGTCGCTGCACCCCGATTCAAAGCACTGCTGGGTCGCCGGCTACTCCTTCGGCTCGTGGATCGGCATGCAGCTCCTGATGCGCCGTCCGGAGATCGAGGGCTTCATCTCGATCTCGCCGCAGCCGAACTCCTACGACTTCTCCTTCCTCGCGCCTTGCCCCTCGTCCGGCCTGATCATCCACGGCGACAAGGACCGCGTCGCACCGCCGAAGGACGTCCAGGTGCTGGTCGAGAAGCTGAAGACGCAGAAGGGCATCCTGATCACTCAGAAAATCCTCGCTGGCGCCAACCACTTCTACGGCGAGCATTCGGAAGAGCTGATGGCGGAATGCGCCGACTACCTCGACCGCCGCCTCGCCGGCGAGCTGGTCGACGTGCGCCCCAAGCGCCTGCGTTAGATCAACGCATCTGGATCTGCAGATATGACAAACGGCGTCCCCAGGGGCGCCGTTTTCTATTGAGGCTACTTCTGTTGCGGCTTCGAGACGACGCCACCGGTCGTCGGAGCCCTGCAACCGGTCGTCGTCGGCCAGGTCAGCGGCAGGCCGCGCAATGCCCGAACGGCGAGGAAGGCCCAGGCCTCCGCTTCCATGGCGTCGCCGTCGAAGCCCGCCTCTTCCGCCGAGACGACCCGCGCGCCGGTCCGCGCCGCGCCGTCCGTCAGATCCTGCATGATAACGGGATGGCGCCGCCCGCCGCCGCAGATGATCCATAGTTTTGGCGCTGCCGGGAGATGGTCGGCAGCCTTCAGGATCGCCTCTGCCGCGACGAAACAGAGCGTGCGCGCGACGTCTTCGAGGGTGCCGTCTTCGGAAGTCGGCGCCTCGAAGTCGAAACGGTCGAGCGATTTGGGGGCGAGTCGCTCGAAGAAGGCAGCGCCGAGATAGCGCTCGGCCAGCGGCTGAAGGATCGCCCCACGGGCGGCGATGGCGCCATCCGCATCGAAGGCGATGCCGGCCTCGCGCGCCACCCATTGGTCGAGCAGCGCATTGCCGGGACCGCTATCAAAGGCAATGGGCGCCTCGGCATCGCCGAGCCAGGTGATGTTGGAAATGCCGCCGATGTTGACGAAGGCCACCGGCATCGCCTGCATGGCTGCCGGCAGCGCGCCGGCGAGCGCGGCGTGGTAGGCCGGCACCAGCGGTGCCCCTTGCCCGCCCGCCCGCATGTCGGCCGCGCGCATGTCGCAGACGACGCGGCAGCCGACGGCATCGGCCAGAAGCTGCCCGTCACCGAGTTGCACGGTCAGGGCCTCGGCGGGCCGGTGCAGCACCGTCTGTCCGTGGAAGCCGAAGACGTCGACGCTGCCGAGGTCGATGCCGGTCTCCGCCGAGAAGGCACGGAGGGCCTCCGCGTGGCGCTCGGTGATCTCTCGCTCAAGTGCGGCCAGCGCGCCCGGCCGCTCGTCGCGGTGGGTCATCGTCTTCGCCGTCTCCAGCCCTGCCGCGAGACGACGGCGAAAGCCTTCATCGAAACCATAGGTCCGCGCCGGGCCGCGCTTCGGCGCCGAGACGCCGTCGGTCTCCAGCAAGGCGACGTCGATTCCGTCCATCGAGGTTCCGCTCATCAGGCCGATGGCGCGCAGGGAGGCTCTGTCGGTCAATCCGGTCGCTCGCTCTTTAAATCCACGGGAATGCTGGTAAACCGCAGCCTTCATCGGCCGGATGCGTCCGGCCCCGTCAAGGATCATTCTCCATGTCCGGCTTTAAGTCCGAGTTTATGCGCACGCTGTCCGAGCGCGGCTTCATCCAGCAGACCTCGCATGACGAGGCGCTCGATGCGCTGTTTTCGACCGAGACCGTCAGCGCCTATATCGGCTTCGACCCGACCGCCACCAGCCTGCATGTTGGCTCGCTGATTCAGATCATGATGCTGCACTGGCTGCAGAAGACCGGCCACAAGCCGATCGCGCTGATGGGCGGCGGTACCGGCATGATCGGCGATCCCTCGTTCAAGGACGAGGCTCGCAAGCTGCTGACGCCGGAAGGCATCGAGAGCAATCTTGCCGGCATCCGCCAGGCCTTCGCACCTTACCTCGCTTTCGGCGACGGCCCGACCGACGCGGTCATGGTCAACAATGCCGACTGGCTGCTCGGGCTGAACTATGTCGAGTTCCTGCGCGACGTCGGCCGCCACTTTTCGGTCAACCGCATGCTCGCCTTCGATTCGGTGAAGCTGCGCCTCGACCGCGAGCAGTCGCTTTCCTTCCTCGAATTCAACTACATGATCCTGCAGGCCTACGACTTCGTCGAGCTGAACAAGCGCTACGGCGTGCGGCTGCAGATGGGCGGCTCCGATCAGTGGGGCAACATCATCAACGGCCTCGACCTCGGCCATCGCATGGGCACGCCGCAGCTGTTCGCGCTGACCTCGCCGCTGCTGACGACGTCGTCCGGCGCCAAGATGGGCAAGTCGGCCAATGGCGCGGTCTGGCTCAACGCCGACATGCTGAACCCCTATGAGTTCTGGCAGTACTGGCGCAACACCGAGGATGCCGATGTCGGTCGCTTCCTGAAACTTTACACGACGCTGCCGATGGACGAGATCGCCCGGCTGGAAGCCCTCGGTGGCTCGGAGATCAACGAGGCGAAGAAGCTCCTGGCGAATGCCGTGACGTCGCTGCTGCACGGCGAAGCTGTCGCGCTCGAGGCCGCCGAGACGGCCCGCAAGACCTTCGAGGAAGGCGCGCTCGCCCAGAACCTGCCGACCGTCGAGATTCCGGCGGCCGAGTTCGAGGCCGGCATCGGACTTCTGACGCTTTACGTCCGCGCGGGTCTTGCCGCCAGCAACAGCGAGGTTCGCCGCCATGTCCAGGGCGGCGCCGTGCGCATCAACGACACCGCCGTCGCCGACGAGAAGCGGATCGTCGGGCCTGCCGACCTCGTCGCCGGCGACGTCGTGAAGATCTCGCTCGGCCGCAAGAAGCACGTGCTCATCCGTCCCGTCGGCTGAGCCCTCGGCATCCAGGCGGATGGCCAGGGATGATCGGGGACGACGCCTACTGATAGGCGAAGATGCTGCGGAAGATGCCGGGGGCGATGGCCGAGATCGGGTTCACGGTCAACTTCGGCGAGGCGAACGCCCCGTCAAGGCGATAGGTGATGCCGATCAGGCCGCCCTCATTGCCGTTGCCGAGGATCTGGCCGACCAGCGGGATCGCGCCAAAAATGCGGTTGACGCCGTAGGCCGGCATGAACGAGCCGACGACGTCGACGCGGTTGGCGGAATCATAGACCGTGCCGGAGAAGCTCGAGCCGAAGACCGGGCCGCGGATGATGCCGTTCGAGACGCGCAGCCCGTTCTTGCCATAGTCGATGCCGACCGAGGCGTGGTCAAAATAGGCCCTCTCGGTGCCGAGGTTCTTGCCGACGGCCTGCGAGAGGCTGGCGGCGTTCGGCGCGGGCGAAGTGCCGACGAGGCTCGAGAGCCGCGGCTCGTCCACCAGCGTGAAGTTTTCGGCATTGAGCGTGCCGCGGTAGCCGCTTTCGGTCGAGCCGAGAAGATCGAGCGCGACCTGTCCGCCTTGCATGCGGCCGTAGATGCCGGTGAAGGCGGCGAGCAGGCCGGCATCCGGCGCGCGCAAGGCGATCGACCGGTCGTCGCCGCGCGGCGACATATCGGCGGAAAAGCCGCCGCTTCGGGTCGAACCGGAAATCGACAGGGCCGCAACCTTGCCGCCGCTGCCGGCATAGTTCAGCGAAAAGCCGCCGATGGTCTGGTTGCCGAAGCCCAGGACCTTGTCGAGCGAGATGCCGATGTCGACCTGCTGCTTGCTGGCGGTCGTGGGGTTGGCGGCCTTGGCGCCGAGATTGGCCTTGAGGTCGTTGAGGAAAGGCCGCGCGTCGAAGCGCTTGCCGTCGACGCGGATGCTGAACCCGTTGGCGACCCGCTCGAAGCCGACGTCCACGTCATCGCCCTCGTTGAGCGCGACTTCGCTCAGTTGCGCCTTGCGGATGCCATTCTTGTCCAGGGCGACGTCGCCGGCGGCTGAGAAACCGTCGCCGGTCAGGGACACGTTCTGCAGATCGACACCGTTGTCGCCGGGCACGATATCGAAGGCGAGCGCGGCCGCGACCCCCTTGCCCTTGCGCCAGCCGACCCAGGGCAGCTTCAGCGTCGTCGCCTTGAGGTTAAAACTGCCTCTCATCGGCGAATCGCCATCTCGCAGCAGCTTTCCCTCGATCGGGCCGTCGACGATCTCGGCCAGCTGCGGCGACAGTTTCCGCGTCTCGTCATCGCCCAGCGAAACGCTGACCTCGAGAAGCCTTTTCGCTTCCGACGTCGGACCGAAAGGCTGGGTGAAGGCGATCCGGGACGGAATGTCGTCGACCTTGCCTTCCAGCTCGCCGGTGGCAGCACCCGGCCGAATATCGACCGAACCCGTCATGCCACCAATCTTGCGACCTTCGAAGGGGACTGAAAGGCCGGTATCGGTGAGGGAAACGGCAACGTTCCAGGCGCCGAACTGCCGGTCCTTCGGCACGTCGTCGCCGAGGATGAACGGCAGGCTGACGGTAGCGGTCGCCTTGCCCGTCGCTTCCGTCGCCTTGAATGGCAGGCTGCGCAGCGCGTCGAGCGGCTTGCGGGAGGCGATCTCGAGGAGATCCGGGACGTCGCCGCTGACAGCGAGGTCGACCTGGCCGTCGATGTCCTGCAGCGCCGGCTCCGCGGCGCGCAGGAACGCGATGCTGCTGGGCGCGATGACGACGTTCGGCAGACCGTCGACCTTGGCATCGGCGACGGAAATCTGCGTATCGCCGCCGGAGGTGTGGATCGTGCCCTTGGCGTCCGTCAGGCGCGGCAAGTCGCCGACGGTGAGTGCACTCGCCCCCTCCACGGCAAAGGCGAGGTCCATCTCCGCGGGCGTCGGGTGACTGCCGGGCTTGAAGGCCGGACCGAGACGATCGCGGCGGAGGTCGAGGGCGATGGTGCCGCTCGGCACGGTGCCCTCGTCGCCGAGATGGCTGAGCACCCAGCGGCGGGTGTTGACGGCGAGGTTGAAGGGCCAGAACGCCTTGATGTTCGCGGCCGGGAGGTCGGTGGCCGCCAGTTTCAGTTCCGTGCGCGCGTCCGGCGTGCCCAAGCGCAGCGCCGCGTTTCCGCTGAGGGTGCCGCCGCCGGTCTCCAGCGCGAATTTCGACAGCACGGCCTCGTTCGCCGCGATGTTGTTGCGCCCCTCGATTAGCAGGCTGCCGTCCAGCGTCTTGCCGGCGGTCGCACCGACCGACGAGGTCATGTCCCGCGTCTGCAGGGAGAAGCCGAAACCGTTGAACTCGTTGGTGATCGGACGGTCGTACAGCGCCACCGCGCGCCCCTCGAGGCCCATCGACATGCCGTCGAAGGCGACATGGGTGTCGGCGACCTCGATCGATTCCTCGCCTTCGACATAGCGGAGCTTGGCCTTCACCTTCTCGATCTTGGTGTGGCCACGACCGGCCTGAAGATCGCCGGCACCGAGATCGAGCGAGAGGGTCGCGACCCGCGCATCGTCCTCGTTGCGGGTGTTGACATCCAGCGCGACGGTAAGAGGTGCCTCGATGCCGATCGGGCGCATGTCGAGCGTGTCGCTCTCCGGTGCGGCCGGCAGCAGATCGCCGAGCGCCACGGGGCCGGCCGACAGCTGCAGCGACTGCAAGCGGGCGCTCTTGGCGTCGTAGTCGGCGCGCCCCGTCACCGGCACCGACATGCCGCGCACCCGGAGATCGGCGGTGGCGGTCAGGGCCCGGTTGTTCGAAAGCTGGAAATTGCCGCGCTCGAGCCGCCCGGTGATCGTGTCGCCCTCGGTCCCCAGCGGCACGATGACCTCGATGTCGCCGAGGACGATGCGCTCGATGCCGACCCGCTGCAGGGTGCCGAGCTGCTTTTCGATCACCTGCATAGCACGCGCGGAGCGTTTCGGCAGCGTCGGCACCGGCGCCGTCGCGGCGAACTGAGCGCCGACGCCCGGGCGGGTTGCCCCGAGCATCGAGCGGAAGCCGGTCAGGTCGATCCGGCTGCCGCGAACCTCGATCGTCTTGAACAGGACGCGACCGGTCAGGAGCGGCAGGATCCGCAGGCCGACCTTGACCGAATCGACGCGCGCCCGTGGCAGGCCGGTGCGCATCAGACGGATGTCAGACCATTCCAAGGCAAGATTGCCGTCGTCGGCAAAGCCGATACGCTGGTCGCCGAACTGGGCGGAGAGGTCGGCACCCAGCACATCGGCGACCACAGCCTCGGTCTGTCGCCGAATCAGGTCCTGTCCCCGATCGGTCCCGAGCGCCAGGAAGACGAAGCTGCCGACCAGGACACCGAACGTCATGCCGGTGCTGAGAACCGCGCAGGAGATGCGACCGAGGCGTCTCAAACGCGAGTTCCGCTGACATCAGGGCGATCGCCGTTGATCGCGCCAAGCGGTGTCAGTGTCTTCGTCATGCGTTCGAACCACCCAAGGCTACCGCCATCGCGAATCGCCACCCCACAGCAGCACACACATCCTTGCCACGCGAAGCTCACTCCGACATGACCTCGGCAAACAATACACCGGCATCGACGCCCGCGCCGCCGGTCGCCAAATGGCGGCCACGGCTCTAGGCTGAGGTCGGCGACTGCGGTATTGCCGCGCGACCCATCACAATCCAATTGGCCGAAAGGATGGCATCTTGTCCAAGCTCAGCATCGGAACGCCCTGCCCCGACTTCCAGCTGCCCGATCACGCCGGTGCACCGGTCGCGCTGGCCGATCTGAAAGGCAAACCCTTCGTCCTCTTCTTCTATCCGAAGGACGACACCTCCGGCTGCACCCAGGAGGCCATCGACTTCACCAGCCTGCAGAATGATTTCGCGGCAGCGGGTGTCGAGGTGATCGGCGTGTCCCCCGATCCGGTGAAGAAGCATGCCAAGTTCCGTGACAAGCACGATCTCGGCGTCCGACTGTTGTCGGACGAGGGAAAGGTGCTGCTCGAGGCCTTCGGCGTCTGGGTGACAAAGAGCATGTACGGAAAGTCCTACCTGGGCGTCGAGCGCACTACGGCGCTGGTCGACGCGTCCGGCACCATCGTCGGACTCTGGCCGAAGGTAAAAGTGCCCGGTCACGCTCAGGAGGTTCTGTCGGCCGCCCGCGCCCTGTCGGCCTGATCAATTTTCGGCCGGGCTTTCGGAGAGATCATCTCTTCGCTCTCAACGTGTTACGTCTCAATTCTCCAGCCTGAGATGAAGTGGCTGCGCGCGACCGGTCAGGCTTTGTTAACCCTAACAAGGTCTACTCCGACAGGACGCGGCTTGGTGAGCCGCTCCTGATCGGGACCCATCATGACTTCGGCTCAGCTGCAGAATACCTTTGGCCAGCAGAAGCAACCGCACACCGTCATCATCGCGCGGGGCGAGAAGGTCCGGCATTTCACGGTGTCCGCACGGTTGGTCGGCATGTCCGGCGCCCTCGCCATGGCCCTCTTCATCGGCTGTGCCTCGACCGCTTGCTACCTGCTGCTGGAAAACGACCTCCGTTCGTCGGCCAGCGATACCCAACTGAAGCTCCAGCAATCCTACGAGGAGCGGATTGCATCCCTCCGCTCCCAGCTCGATCGCGTTGTCAGCCGCCAGATGCTCGACCAGCAGATCGTCGAGAGCAAGGTCGATGCGCTGATCGGACAGCAGGTCGAGCTTTCCGCACGCTACGACAAGCTGCAGCCATTGCTCGACCGCGCCCGCGACAGCGGGTTACTGCCCGCGCCAGTGCCGGTGCCCCAGCCGAAGCCTTCGACTGCCGAGGCTGCCTCCCCTCCGCCGGCAGCCGAAACGAAGCCGCTGGCCTTTCTCGGGTCCACGCCGAACGCCGCCCTCGCCCGCTTCGATCTCGTCGATGGCTCCGCCGGCGCAGGGCCGTGGCTCCGGCGCGATGCAGCCGTTCAGGCGCCCAAGCCTGCCCCCGGCATTGCGCACGACCTGATCCGCAAGATCGGCAAGTCGATCGACAGCGTTCAGGATACCCAGATCGCCGATCTCACCACGCTGGCCGAGAAGGCACGCGGCAAGGCGGGCGACATCGCCTCGGTGCTGCGCTCGGAAGGCATCGCCGTCCCGGACCTGACGACCTTTGCTGGCGGCGAAGGCGGTCCCTTCGTTGCCGCCCCGACCGACCAGCTGTTCGATGCAAGCTTCCAGGAACTCGACCGCGCGCTCACCGAATTGCAGCTCCTGAAGCAGCGCACGACAAGATTGCCGCTCGCTTCGCCCGTCGCGTCGAAGCTGATCAGCTCGGCCTTCGGCGTGCGCAGCGACCCGTTCCTCGGCGAAGCGGCCATGCACACCGGCATCGACTTCGTGGCCGAGAGCGGCTCGGCGGTGGATGCGGCCGCGGCGGGAACCGTCACGGAAGCCGGCTCCAACGGCGGCTACGGGAACATGGTCGAGATCGACCATGGCGGCGGCATGGTGACGCGCTACGGCCACCTGTCGAGCATTGCTGTCGGTGTTGGCGACAAGGTCTTGGCCGGCACCATCGTCGGCCGTGTCGGTTCGACCGGCCGCAGCACCGGGCCGCATCTCCACTACGAGGTCCGGCGCGACGGCAGCCCGATCGATCCCTCGCGCTTTCTGCGCGCCGGACGCAAGCTCGACGCGGTCACCTGAACGAAAAAGGCCGGCTGCAGTGATCTGCAGCCGGCCTATGGCCGAAAGGTTTTCGTCGCGACCTCAGTCGACGTCGGCGACATCCACGCTGCCACCATGGACGCGGTGCGCGAGCGCCGCTTCCATGAACTCGTCGATTTCGCCGTCGAGCACGTCCTGCGGGGCCGTGCTCTGCACGCCGGTCCGGAGGTCCTTGACCATCTGATAGGGCTGCAGGACGTAGGACCGGATCTGGTGGCCCCAGCCGATGTCGGTCTTCGACGCGGCCTCCTTGTTCGCGACCTCTTCACGGCGCTGAAGTTCGGCCTCGTAGAGGCGCGCCCTCAGCATGTCCCAGGCCGTCGCGCGGTTCTTGTGCTGCGAGCGCTCGTTCTGGCACTGCACCACGATGCCGCTCGGCATATGGGTGATACGCACGGCCGAATCGGTCGTGTTCACGTGCTGCCCGCCCGAGCCTGAGGCGCGGTAGGTGTCGATCCGGCAATCCGACTCGTTGATCTCGACGTCGATGGTGTCGTCGACGACCGGATAGACCCAGACCGACGCGAACGAGGTATGGCGCTTGGCCTGACTGTCAAAAGGCGAGATGCGGACCAGACGGTGGACGCCCGATTCTGTCTTCATCCAGCCATAGGCGTTGTGCCCCTTGAACATCACCGTCGCCGACTTGATGCCCGCCTCTTCGCCGGAATGCTGCTCCAGCAGCTCGACCTTCATGCCCGCGCGCTCGGCCCAGCGCATGTACATGCGCAGGAGCATCGACGCCCAGTCCTGGCTCTCGGTGCCGCCGGCGCCGGAGTGGACTTCGACATAGGTGTCGAACTTGTCGGCTTCGCCCGACAGCAGCATCTCGATCTGCCGCTTGTCGGTATCGGCCTTGATGGCCCGAATGGAGGATTCGGCTTCGTCGATGATCGCGGAGTCGTCCTCCTCCTCGCCCATGGCGATGAGGTCGATGTTGTCCTGCAGGCCCTGCTCGATCTTGTTGATGCCGTCGATCGAGGACTCGATGTACTGACGCTCGCGCATTAGCTTCTGCGCCTCGGCGGCATCGTTCCAGAAGTTAGGGTTCTCGGACTGCGCGTTGAGGACTTCTAGGCGCTTAAGGGAAGCGTCCCAGTCAAAGATGCCTCCTCAGCAGGCTTATGGCCTGCTTGATGTCGGAGGTCATGGTTTCGAACTCGGCACGCATGCCGCTACCCCGCTGCTTGGGATGGAAAGGATGGCGGCGGGTATAGGACCCGGGTCGGCAGCTGTAAAGCAGCGGACCCTTCGCCTTGCCGCCGTAACGCGGTGGTTCCGACGGTCAGAAAAGACCGCCGGCCCCACCCTGGACGATGGCGTCCTGCGTCTGCTGCGAGACCGGGGCCGGCGCCGAGCCATAGGCCATCTCGTCGTCGCCGATCACCTGGTAGCTGTCGGACGGGCCGGTGCCCGGCTTGAAGGCCTCGACGATCGTCCCCTCGCCCTTGGCGGCCATGCCGGTCTTCCGGTTGATCGAGATCAGCGTCATGCCTTCCGGCACGCGGAAGTTGGCGACCGGCTTGCCCGCCAGCGCCTGCTTCATGAAATCGGTGAACACGGGAGCGGCCAGTCCGCTGCCGGTCTGGCCCTTGCCGAGCGGCTGCGGGTTGTCGTAGCCGAGGTAGACGCCCGTCACGAGGTCCGGCGTGTATCCGACAAACCAGGCATCCTTCTCGTCATTGGTCGTTCCGGTCTTGCCGGCGACCGGCACGCCAAGTGCCTTGACGCTGGTCGCGGTGCCGCGCTGGACGACGCCTTCCATCATCGAGGTGATCTGGTAGGCGGTCATCGGATCGAGCACCTGCTCGCGGTTGTCGACGAGCTCCGGCTCCGCCTGATCCTGCCAGGTCTGCGCGTTGCAGGTCTCGCAGCCCCGGTTGTCATGCTTGTAGATGGTGCGGCCGTAACGGTCCTGCACGCGGTCGATCAGCGAGGGCTCGATCGAGCGGCCGCCATTGGCCATGACCGAATAGGCCGAGACCATCCGCATCACGGTGGTCTCGCCCGAGCCGAGCGCCATCGGCAGGTACTGGCCCATCTTGTCGTAGACGCCGAAGCGCTCGGCATACTCGGCCACGAGCTTCATGCCCATGTCCTTGGCGAGACGCACCGTCATCAGGTTTCGGCTGTGCTCGATGCCCGAGCGCAATGTCGAGGGACCCGCTGATTCGCCGCCGTAGTTCTTGGGCGTCCAGATGTTGCCGTTGCCGTCGGGGATCGAGATCGGGCCGTCCATGATCACCGAGGCCGGCGTGTAGAAATTGTCCAGCGCCGCCGAGTAGACGATCGGCTTGAACGACGAGCCGGGCTGGCGGTAGGCCTGGGTGGCGCGGTTGAACTCGGACTGCGCGTAGGAGAAGCCGCCGACCATGGCGAGCACGCGGCCCGTGTGCGGATCCATCGAGATGAGGCCGCCCTGGATCTTCGGCGGCTGGCGCAGCCGGTAGCCCTCGCCTTCGGCCTTCTTCTCGACGAACACCACGTCGCCGCGCTTCAGCACCTGGTCGGCCGAGCGGACCGACAAAGTCTTGCCGGCAGTGTTCATTCGCAGCGCCCACTTCATGTCGGCGAGCGCCAGCGTGCCGAGGTCGCGGTCCTGACCGGGTGCACCGGACAGAGCGCGGGTCGACTGCAGGCCGAGGCTGACGCTGTCGGGCTCGGCCGACAGCACGACCGCCAGGCGCCATTCCGGCACGTCGGAGAAGGCCGGCACGGCGCCGAGCGGCTTCACCCAGTCGCCTTCGATATCGATGCTGGTGACGGGACCACGGTAGCCGCGGGCTTCGTCATAGCGCAGCAGCGCGCGCTGCAGGGCGCCGCGGGCCTCGACCTGGAGCACGGGATCGAGCGTCGACCGGACGGAAAGGCCGCCCTCGTAGAGCGCCTTTACGCCGTAGCGCTGGATGACCTCGCGGCGGACTTCCTCGGTGAAATATTCGCCGGCGAAGAGATAGGTGCCGGTACGCTTGGGGTTGATGCCGAGCGGCTTGCCGCGGGCTTCCGCGCCCTCGGCGTGCGTGATGACGCCGTTTGCTTCCATCTGGTCGATTACCCAGTTGCGGCGCTCGAGCGCGCGGTCGGGGTGGCGGAACGGGTCGTAATTGCTAGGAGCTTTTGGCAAAGCGGCGAGATAGGCCGCCTCCTGGATCTCCAGTTCGTTCACCGACTTGTCGAAGTAGGCGAGCGAAGCTGCGGCAACGCCGTAGGATCCGAGGCCGAGATAGATCTCGTTGAGGTAGAGCTCGAGAATGCGGTCCTTGGAATAGGCCTGCTCGATGCGCAGCGACAGGATGGCTTCCTTCACCTTGCGCTCGATCGACTGCTCGTTGGTGAGGAGGAAGTTCTTCGCCACCTGCTGGGTGATGGTCGAGCCGCCTTGGCGGGGGCCGCCCTTGGCGAACATCAGCACGGCGCGCCCGAGACCCTGGATGTCGATGCCGGGATGCTCGTAGAAGTTCTTGTCCTCGGCGGCGAGATAGGCGTTCTTCAGACGGTCGGGGATCGCCTGGATCGGCAGGAACAGCCGGCGCTCCTTGGCGTATTCGGCCATCAGCGAGCCATCGGACGCCTGGAAGCGCGTGGTGACCTTCGGCTCGTAGGCGGCCAGCACCTGATAGTCTGGCAGGTCCTCGCTCATGTTCTGGACGTAGAGCGCGACACCCGCGGCCACGATCAGGAACATCACCGTGCCGATCCCGAAGAAATAGCCGAGCAGTCTGATCATCTGAGCTCCGTCCCCGCGCACGGACCGATCCGCCTTGCCGCTGGGCTCCTACGTTTCGGGCAAAGGCCCGTCGAGCCCTCGGGCCCCGTTTCACCCGCTATAGCTGGTATGGCGACCGTCGTCCTGCGGATGCTCTCGAAATACGGCAAGCGCATGACCCATAAGGGGTTCCGACGCCGACTTGACGCGGCAGTGTGGCAGCGATCCCACAGCTCCGCGTCAGTCGCGCGCCGCCTTGTCGCTTGGCTGCTTCAGCCGGAAGAAGTCCGCCACGGCGCTGCCGACGGCGTCGGCGGTATCCTTGCGCCAGGACTCGTCGACCAGGAGCTTCTCGTCGTCGATGTTGGAGAGGTAGCCGATCTCGACGAGCACCGAAGGCACGTCCGGCGCCATCAGCACCTTGAAGCCAGCCGAGCGCTTGGGATTGCGGATCAGCCGAATCTTGTGGCGGCCGAGTTCCTGCACCAGCCCCGCGGCAAAATGCTCGGAAAAGCTGTCGGTCTCGCGCCGCATGAGCTCGATCAGGATGTCGAAGACCTCCGGCTCGTTCTTCTGCCATTCCGGATTGACGAAGCGGTCGGAGGAGTTCTCGCTCTCTGCGACTTCGCTCGACAAAGCGTCCGAGGCGCGGCCCGACAGCGTGTAGACGGTGGCGCCGCGAATGTCGGCATAGCGGATCGAATCAGCGTGCATCGAGATGAAGAGGTTCGCCTTGGCGCGGCGGGCAATCGCCGAGCGCTCGCCGAGCGAGATGAAGCGGTCGTCCTCACGGGTCATGATGACCTTGAGGTGACCTTCAGACTTCAGGCGGTCGCGCAAAGCGAGGGCGAAGAGGAGGTTGATGTCCTTTTCGAGGGTTCCGTTCCGGCCGCGTGCGCCGGTGTCGATGCCGCCATGGCCGGGATCGATCACCACCGTCACATCGTCGTCTGGAGCACTCGACGCGACGGGAACGGGGTCCGGGCCGTGGCCGACCGGCTGGGTCGCCACGGCCTTTGCAAAACTCTTCGCATCGCTCTGCGTCAAGGCGAGGCTGAGGATGGTGTGACCGTCCTTCATCTCGAACGACGCCTTTGGCAGGGCCGGCTGCTTCAGCGTCAGGATAATACGGAAACGGTCGGACGCGACGAGGCCCTGTCGCATCTCCGAGACCAGCGCATTCTTCTCGACCTCGACCGGTTCGAGCGCCGAGACCGTGTCGAACAGGTCGATCGCAACCCGGTTGGGGTTGCGCAGCAGGATCAGCTTGGAGCGCGGTGTCCCGCGAAGATCGAGCGTCGCGGTGAAGCCTTTGGGCGAGACGGCCTGGCGGAGGCCGACAAGGACGCTGTCGCCCGCCTCCCCTCCCACCGACGCCGCCGATTGCGCGTGCGCCCGGCCGCTGAAGACGGCTGCGACAAGGAGGAGCATCGCCCCGCAGATCAGAAGGAGGCGCCGATGGTGGAGAAGACTTGCCTGGTGCATGGCATCCCGAGAAAGGCGATTTCGCCGCAACACCCCGTATTCTCCTTGCGCGAAACCGGAGAAGCGGTGGGTTAAACGGTCTGGAGCAAGCCGGTGCAGGGCTTTACACTTGTTTCTCCGCCTCGCGCATCATAAAAGCAGAAGTGAGGCCGGGAAGACTCACACACCTTTGAAAGCTCCCGTCCACGACACGCAAGGGCCGCGGAACAATGTTCTGGCCCGCGAGCCGGTCGAGGTCGCCCCCATGGGTCGAGATCAGAGCGTGGCGATCGTGAGACGGTGAATTCCAAGGTTTCCCAACCTCGAAGATGTTTTTCGTCCGTCGGATTTTCCCCGGACATCTGTCTTTCACCGTTCATCCGGGCCGAAATTAGGTTCGCCTGAACGCCATATCCATCGGTCGCCACGTTGGTGGCCAGTCATTTGTTGCAGGTCGCCTCGTAGTGTCGCCAGCCTCCATCGGAATATTGACGCCATCGACTGAGCCCCCTCAGGCTCGGCTCCGGCTGTCCCGTGCAGAGCACCGCCGCTATCGAGCGCCCTCAGCGGACGCGCCTTCCCCCGCATCGTACTCGGCGCATGACGCCGGCATGCGCGCCAGGGCGGATGTCCGGGAGCACCTTCGCCATGCCAAACAAGATGCTGATCGACGCGTCTCATCCAGAAGAGACGCGGGTCGTCGTCGTCCGGGGTAGCCGGATCGAAGAATTCGATTTTGAATCCGAACACAAGAAGCAGATCAAGGGCAACATCTACCTCGCCAAGGTAACGCGCGTCGAACCGTCCCTGCAGGCGGCTTTTGTGGAATACGGCGGCAACCGCCACGGCTTCCTCGCCTTCAGCGAGATCCACCCCGACTACTACCAAATCCCCGTCGCCGACCGTCAGGCGTTGATGGAAGACGAGATCGCCCGCGTTCGCGAGGAAGAAGAGGACGAGGAACGCAAACTCGCCGCCCCCCGCCGCAACCCGCGCCGCCCGGGCGGCGGCAAGTCGATCCGGTCTGCCGAAGCCTCCGACCGTGACACCGTCTCCGAATCGCTGTCGTCCGACGAGGCCAGCGAGGGCGATGACGCGCAGGAGCTTTCCCACGACGAGCATGAGGCGCCCGAGCTGATTGGTGACGATCAGGACGGTTTCGAGGACACCTCGGATGAGGGCACCGAGGGTGAAACGGAAGTCTCCGCCAGCGGCCAGAAGCGCCAGCGCCGTTCGCGCTCGCGCCGCGGTTCGTCGAACGCCGAAGAGGCGCCCTCCTCCGACGATGATGAGGAAATCGTCGACGAGATCGGCGCCGAAGATGCGATGGAGGAAGTCCCCGTCCGTCAGCCGCGCGTGCCGCGCAAGCAGTACAAGATCCAGGAAGTCATCAAGCGCCGGCAGATCCTGCTCGTGCAGGTCGTCAAGGAAGAGCGCGGCAACAAGGGCGCGGCGCTCACCACCTACCTGTCGCTCGCCGGACGTTATTCCGTGCTGATGCCGAACACCGCCCGGGGCGGCGGCATCTCGCGCAAGATCACCAACATGGCCGACCGCAAGCGGCTGAAGGAAGTGGCGCGCGAGCTGGACGTGCCGAAGGGCATGGGCATCATCCTGCGCACCGCCGGCGCCATGCGCACCAAGGCCGAGGTCAAGCGCGACTACGAGTACCTGATGCGGCTGTGGGAGACCGTGCGGAGCCTCACCCTCGCCTCCGCAGCGCCGACTCTCGTCTACGAGGAAGGCAGCCTGATCAAGCGGTCGATCCGCGATCTCTACAACAAGGATATCGACCAGGTTCTCGTCGCCGGTGAAGCCGGCTACCGCGAGGCCAAGGACTTCATGCGCATGCTGATGCCCGGCCAGTCCAAGGTCGTGCAGCCCTACCGCGACACCATGCCGATCTTTGCCCGCGGCGGCATCGAGGCACAGCTCGACCGCATGCTGCAGCCGCATGTCACGCTGAAGTCCGGCGGCTACATCATCATCAACCAGACCGAGGCGCTGGTCGCCATCGACGTCAACTCCGGCCGCTCGACGCGCGAGCATTCGGTCGAGGACACCGCCTACCAGACCAATCTCGAGGCAGCCGAGGAAGTGGCGCGCCAGCTGCGCCTGCGCGATCTCGCCGGCCTCATCGTCATCGACTTCATCGACATGGACGAGAAGCGCAACAACCGCGCCGTCGAGAAGAAGATGAAGGACTGCCTGAAGGACGACCGCGCCCGCATCCAGGTCGGCCGCATCTCGCATTTCGGCCTGATGGAGATGAGCCGCCAGCGCATCCGCGCCAGCGTTCTAGAGTCGACCACGCGGGTCTGCCCGACCTGCGACGGCGTCGGCCACATCCGCTCCAACTCGTCGCTGGCGCTGCACGTCGTGCGCGCGATCGAGGAGCATGTGCAGAAGCAGTCGACGCACGACATCATCGTCAAGGTGCCGACCGCGACGGCGCTCTACGTTCTCAACGAGAAGCGCCGCACGATCGAGGAACTGGAGGCGATGCACGGCCTCCGTATCACCATCGAGGCCGACGATTCGCACGGGCACCAGCACGTCGCGATCGAGCACGGCGCCGAAGCGGTCCGCCGCGAGCCGCAGCCGCCGATTCTCAGCCCCGTCGCCTTCCCGGAATATGACGACGAAGACGACGTCGAGCCGGAGATCGCCGACGAGGCCGAGGCGCTTGCTGTCGCGGATGAATCGGAGGTCGAGGCGTTCGACGAAAAGGGCGATGACGCCGGCGGCGACAAAGGTGACGATCAGCGGCGCCGCAAGCGCCGGCGCCGGCGCCGGCGTGGCGGCTCGGACGACCAGACGTCCGAGGACGGCCAAGAGGCCGGGGACGGCTTCGAAGTGTCGGGCTCCGACGCGGACGTCGCCGAAAGCGAGACATCGGCCGAGCCAGAGAGCGAAGGCGATGAGGCCGTCGCTGGCGAGATCGGCACCGACGAGGGTGACGACGAGGCGGCACGGGCGCGCAAGCGTCGGCGTCGCGGCCGTCGGGGGGGCCGCAAGAATCGCGATGGCGAGGAGACGGTGACGGCCGAGGGCGAGTCCCAGGACGTCGACGCCACCGAGGACGCGCCATCAGACGCGGCCGTCCCGGTCTCGGCCTTCGAAGAGCCGGCAGCCGCTGTGCACGAGGATGCCGCCCCGGCGGGTTCCTACATCGTCGAGGCGCTCGCCGCGGAAACGCACGCCGAGAGCCCGGCGGAGGTCTACGTCCAGCCGGAGCCGGCGGCATTCGAGCCGGCAGCAGAAGTCGCGCACGCCGCGGCCGATGCCGCACCGGTCGCGACCGAGACGCCGCCCCCGGCGCCGACGGCCGTCGTCGCTGAAGAGAGCCGGCCTGCCGAAGCACCTGTTGGGGCAAGCCAGCCGTCCGAGCCTGCGGCAGACGAGACCGGCGAGGCGAAGCCGAAGCGCACCGGCTGGTGGTCGCGCGGCTTCTTCTAGAAGCCACCACGATCCAGAATGCGAAAAGGGCGGGGATTTCCCCGCCCTTTTTCTTTGAACTGCGTCTTGTCGGCGTATGGGATCAGGCGGACGGCAAGTGCTGGCGCAGTCGATCCAGCGCCGTGACCAGCGAAGGCGTGTCGCAGGCATAGGACAGCCGGACGAAACGCTCACCGCGGCGCGGATCGAAGTCGATGCCTGGCGTGATCGCCACATGGCAGCGCTCGAGGATCTCGCGGGCAAAAGCGGTCGACGATGAAAAGCCCTCGGGGATCGCCGCATAGGCGTAGAAGGCGCCGTCGATCGGCGCGATGTCGCGAAAGCCGAGGGCCGGCAGTGCCGTCATCAGGAGATCGCGGTTCTGCTCGTAGGTGTGGCGCACGGCGACGAGCTCGGCGGTCGCGTCCATCGCCGCCATCGCCGCCACCTGCGAGAGCTCCGGCGCGGAGATGTAGAGGCTCTGCCCGATCCGCTCACTCGGACGAACCAGCGGCTCCGGCAGCACCAGCCAGCCGATCCGCCAACCGGTCATGCAGTAGAATTTCGAGAAGGAATTGACGACGATCGGGCTCGTCGAAAACTCCAGCGCCGTCGCCTCGCCCGCACCGTAGACCAGTCCATGGTAGATCTCGTCCGAAATGAAGCGCAGCCGCGCCTGGTCGGCGAACTCGACGAGGCGCCGCAGCTCGTCTCTCGGGGTTACCGTGCCGGTGGGGTTGGCCGGGCTGGCGATCAGGACGCCATGCAGCGGCGCGCGGGCATGCTCGGCCGCCAGGCGATCGGCGGTCAGGATATAGCCGTCGTCGGCATCGACCTCGATCTCCACAGGCACCAGGCCGAGCGCCTTCAAGATATTGCGGTAGGCGGGATAGCCGGGGGCGGCGACCGCGACGCGCTCGCCCAGGTCGAAGGCGGCGAGGAAAGCGAGATTGAAACCGGCCGACGAGCCGGTGGTGATCATGATCCGCTCGATGGGAACGTCGACGCCGTGCGCCTCGGTGTAGTAGCGCGCGATCCGGCGGCGAAGGTCCTGACGGCCGAGCGCGTCGGTATAGGCGATGCGGCCGTGGTCGAGCATCGCCCGGGCGGCGGCGAGCGCTGCCTGAGGCGCGGGCGCCGCCGGTTGCCCGACGGCGAGCGAGATGACGCTCTGGCCGCGGGCGATCATCCGGTTTGCCTCGGCGAGGATGTCCATGGCATGGAACGGCTCCACCGCCGAACGCGCGGAGCCGCGGAGGCGGCGATCTTCCTGCATTGTGATGTCCCTCGGACTTGTCCCTTGGCCGGTCACCCGGCGATGATGCGGCCTAGACGGTTTGGCGCGCCGCGTCGACGGCAGCGCCGCCACGCCAAGCGAGCGATGTTAGGGCGGCGCGACCGGATTTTTCGAACTGGCTCTGCGCGAGCCTCATATTCGCCGAAATGGATGTGTCCAGAGGCCTGATGCCGCTGGGGAACATAGGGTTAGCTGGACCGCCGATGACCGATCGCCTCCCCCGCCGCCTGATGTCGCTGCTTCTGGCAGCCGCCGTAGCCGTCCTGCCGCTTCCGGCCATGGCCGCCCGCTCGCCCGGCCCCAACGTGCCGGTCATCCGGGACGCCGAGATCGAGGGCCTCATCGAGGACTACACAAGACCCTTGCTGAAGGCTGCCGGCCTGTCGAGGGCGGGGATCGAGGTCGTCCTGGTCAACAACATGCAGTTCAACGCCTTCGTGTCGGGGCGGCGGATCTTCGTCAACACGGGCACGATCCTTGGCTCGGACCGCCCGAACGAGTTGATCGGCGTAATCGCGCATGAGATCGGCCATCTCGCAGGCGGTCACCAGCAGCGTCTGCGCCAGCAGATGGAACAGGCGCAGCGTATCGCGATGATCGCAAGTCTCGTCGGCATGGGCGTTGCCGCGGCCGGTGCGGTCGCCGGCGACTCCAACGTCGCGCGGGCCGGCACCGGCATTCTCTCCGGCGGCGGCGCGGCGGCGGTCAACGGTTTGCGGGCCTATCAGCGGTCGGAGGAAATCACCGCGGACGGTTCTGCGCTGGTCTATCTCGAGAAGACCGGCCAGTCCGGCCGCGGGCTGATCGAGAGCTTCGAGGGCCTCGAGCGCAGCAACCTTCTGTCCGGCGTCTCGCCGAACCGCTACATCACCTCGCACCCCGCCCCCCGCGACCGCATCTCGCGGCTGGAGGCTGAGGCGAAGCAAAGCCCCTTCTACGAGAAGGCCGACAGTCCCGCGCTGCAGCTGCGGCACGACCTCGCCCGGGCCAAGATTGCCGCCTATGCCGATGGCGCCAATTCGGTGCGCCGTCTCTTCCGCAAGGACCCGCGCGGCCTGCCCGCAACCTACGGCGACGCCATCGCCGCCCACCTCGACGACGCGCCGGCGGTGGCCTTGCAGAAGATCGATCAACTGATCGCCAAGCAGCCGAACAGCCCTTGGTTTCACGAGATGCGCGGCGAGATTCTTCTGGAGGCCGGGCGCGGCAAGGAAGCCGCCGCCGCCTTCTCCAAGGCGGTCAA
The DNA here is from genome assembly GCF_055730135.2 of Mesocryomonas lacus. Lineage (NCBI taxonomy): Bacteria > Pseudomonadati > Pseudomonadota > Alphaproteobacteria > Hyphomicrobiales > Aurantimonadaceae > Mesocryomonas > Mesocryomonas lacus. The sequence goes on from NZ_JBUZWE020000005.1 coordinate 302,380, forward strand.
GCTCGACGGCACCAATTCCGGCATGCTGCAGGCCTCCGTCGGCAAGGCCATGGTGACGACCGGCGACCCCGCCGAGATGAAGAAGGCGATCGGCCTCATCAAACGCGGGCTCGAGGCCGATCCGTCGAATTCGGATGCCTATCGTTTTCTTGCCATGGCCTATGGCCGCACCGGCGAAGAGCCGCTGGCCGAGCTTGCCACGGCCGAAGGCTACTGGCATGCCGGTTCGACATTGCAGGCGCGGATCTTCGCCGCGCGTGCCCAGATGAAGCTGAAGCCGAAATCCCCCGCCTGGCTGCAGGCGCAGGACATCATCGACAGCAAGTGAGTCTTGCCCGCCTCGCGCGGGACATCCGGAAGGAAGACACGTGATCCGCACATACCTCTTCGGCGCCGCGCTTCTGGCCGTGACGGCGGCTGCCACGCCGCCGGCGCTGGCCTTCAACGACGCCGAGAAGACCGACATCGAGGGGATTGTCCGCGATTACCTCATCCGCAATCCCGAGGTGCTGCTGGAGGCGATGGACGCGCTGCAGGCCAAGCGCGCCGCGGAGGACCAGGTGGCCCAGAAGGGCGCCATCGCCGGGGCCGGATCCAGCCTCTACGCCTCGCCGGAAGGAACTGTCCTTGGCAATCCGAGCGGCGACGTCACCGTCGTCGAGTTCTTCGATTACAATTGCGGCTACTGCAAGCATGCGCTTGGCGACATGGAGACGCTGGTCGAGAACGATCCGAAGCTGCGCTTCGTGCTGAAGGAAATCCCGGTGCTCGGCGAGCAGTCTGTCGCGGCGAGCCATGTCAGCACCGCCTTCCGTCACCTAGCCCCCGCCAAGTACGGAGACTTCCACAAGAAGCTCCTGGCCTCCAAGGGCATTGCCGATGCCGACCGCGCGATCGCCGTCGCGGCCGACTTCGGCGTCGCGGAGCCGGCGCTGCGCGAGGCGATGAAGTCACCGGAGGTGACCGAGGTGCTGGCCGACAACGAGCGGCTTGCTGGTCTTCTGAAGATCAGCGGCACGCCTTCCTATGTCATCGGCAACGAGGTCGTGCCGGGTGCCATCGGTGCGGACGGGCTGGCCGCCAAGATCGCCAGCGTCCGGGAGTGCGGCAAGACAAGCTGCTGAACCGCCATTGCTCCTGCACGGTTTCGGCTTTTCGAAGTCTCTCGCGCAGTCTATACCCTGCCGACTCCAGAGGTGACGTATGGCTCGCCGTGCTCTACCTCGTCTGAAGAATGCCGCAAGACCTTCTCGACCGGAATGGTCGGCACGACACCCAACCATGGCCCCGGCCAGATCATTCCCCATGCGGCCGATGGGCCACCTGCAGCCGCTGATGAAACTGCGGCATGAAGTTCGGAAAGAAAACCATGTCGAATGAAGACAACATCGTCGACCGCGGCCTCGTGCGCGAACTCGCCGACATCCTGAAGGACACCGATCTCACCGAGATCGAGGTCGAACAGGGCACGCTGCGCATCCGCGTCTCGCGTCAGAAGGAATTCTCCGGCAACTACATGCCGCAGATGCAGATGCAGCCCTATGCCGGGCAGATGCCGATGCAGGAGGTCGGCGTTCCGTCGGCACCGGTCAGCATGGCGTCGAGCGGACCCGAGGCCGGCAGCGTTCCCTCGCCGATGGTCGGCACCATCTATCTCGCCTCCGGCCCGGACGCCAAACCCTTCATCGAGGTCGGGCAGACGGTGGTCGAGGGCGAGACGCTTCTCATCATCGAAGCAATGAAGACGATGAACCAGATCCCCGCCCCGCGCGCCGGCAAGATCAAGAAGATCCTCGTCGACAACGCCCAGCCGGTGGAATACGGCGAAGCTCTCGTCGTCATCGGCTGAGACGGAGAGACTTTTCATGTTCAAGAAAATCCTGATCGCCAATCGCGGCGAGATCGCCCTGCGGGTGCTGCGCGCCTGTAAGGAACTCGGCATCCCGACCGTCGCCGTTCATTCCACCGCCGACAATGCCGCCATGCACGTGCGCCTTGCCGACGAAAGCGTCTGCATCGGCCCGCCGCCCTCGCGCGACAGCTACTTGAACATTCCCCAGATCCTCGCCGCTTGCGAGATCACCGGCGCCGATGCCGTTCATCCCGGCTACGGCTTCCTGTCCGAGAACTCGCGTTTCGCCGACATTCTCGACGCTCACAAGATCACCTTTATCGGACCGACCGCCGATCACATCCGGATCATGGGCGACAAGATCGAAGCCAAGCGCACCGCCAAGCGTCTCGGCATTCCGGTCGTCCCCGGCTCGCCCGGTGCCGTCACCGACGATGGCGAGGCGGCCCGGATCGCCAAGGAAATCGGTTTCCCGGTCATCGTCAAGGCGTCTGCCGGCGGCGGCGGCCGCGGCATGAAGGTCGCCCGCACTGCAGAGGATCTCTCGCTGGCGCTCGCCACCGCGCGGACCGAAGCGGGTTCAGCTTTCGGCGACGATGCCGTCTACATCGAAAAATATCTCGAGAAGCCGCGCCATATCGAAGTGCAGGTGTTCGGCGACGGCGCCGGCAATGCCATCCATCTCGGCGAGCGCGACTGCTCGCTGCAGCGGCGCCACCAGAAGGTCTGGGAGGAGGCACGTTCGCCCGCCCTCACCGACGAGCAGCGCAACCGCATCGGCATGATCTGCGCCGAGGCGATGGCCAAGCTCTCCTATCGCGGCGCCGGCACGATCGAGTTCCTGTACGAGAACGGCGAGTTCTACTTCATCGAGATGAACACCCGCCTGCAGGTCGAGCACCCCGTGACCGAGGCGATCACCGGCCTCGATCTCGTGCACGAGCAAATCCGCGTCGCCGCCGGACTCGGCCTGTCGCTGAAGCAGTCGGAGATCGTCTTCTCCGGACACGCAATCGAGTGCCGGATCAATGCCGAAGATCCGAAGACCTTCGCGCCTTCGCCGGGCACGATCACCCATTACCACACGCCCGGCGGCCTCGGCGTGCGCGTCGACAGCGGCATCTACCAGGGCTATTCGATCCCGCCCTTCTACGACAGCCTGATCGGCAAGCTGATCGTCTCCGGCCGCACCCGGCAGGAGTGCATGATGCGGCTGCGCCGGGCGCTCGACGAGATCGTCGTCGATGGCGTCAAGACGACGCTGCCGCTGTTCCGCGACCTCGTCGACAATGCCGACATCGCCGCCGGCGACTACGACATCCATTGGCTGGAGAAGTATCTGGCCGGCGACAAGCCGGCCTGACGGCGGACATGGCCAGACGGGGCAACCAACGCTTCGAGATCACCCCGGCGATCCTTTTGAAGGCCTATGCCTGCGGGATCTTCCCGATGGCCGAGACGGCGGACGACCCGGCGATGTTCTGGGTCGATCCGACCGAGCGCGGCATCTTGCCGCTCGATGGCTTCCACATCCCGCGAAGCCTCCGGAAGACGATCCGCCAGGGTCTTTTCGAAATGCGCGTCAACACGGCTTTCGCGGCCGTGCTCGACGGGTGCGCCGAACCCGCGCCGGACCGCAAGCAGACCTGGATCAATGCCGAGATCCGCGAACTCTATCTGTCGCTGTTCCGAGAGGGCCATGCCCATTCGGTAGAGGCCTGGTACGAGGGCCATCTCGTCGGCGGTCTCTACGGGGTCAGCCTCGGGGCAGCGTTCTTCGGGGAAAGCATGTTCTCGCGCAAGACCGATGCCTCGAAGGTATCGCTCGCCTACCTCGTCGACCGGCTGCGGCGCGGTGGCTATCGCCTGCTCGACACGCAGTTCATCACAGGGCACCTCGCGCAGTTTGGCGCCATCGAGATTTCGCGGGACGACTATCACCTGCTGCTCGAACAGGCGATCCAGCGGACCGCGACGTTTCAGCCGGCGGGCGCCGGCACCGTCGAGTCGGTCTTGCAGCCTTTCAGCCAGACGTCATAGACCGGGTGCTCGACGGCGTTGAGGCCGGGCGAGTCGGAGAACATCCACCCGGTGAAGATGCGGCGGATTTCGCGGTCGAGGGTGATCTCGTCGACTTCGACGAAGGAGTCCGTTTTCTGCGTCTCGCTGATCGGGCTGGTGTAGCAGACCCGCGGGGTCACCTGCAGCGCGCCGAACTGAACGGTCTCGTCTATATAGACGTCGAAGCTGGTGATGCGGCCGGTGATCTTGTCGATGCCGGAGAACTCCGCGACCTTGTTCTTGATGCGGTCGACCTTGGGCGCCGGCGCCGGGACACCCTCGACGGGCGCATCGGGCTGCGGCGCGGTGAGCGGCTCGCCCGCGGGCGGCAGGTCCTCGGCGGGGGCATCGAGCGGCGGCAAATCGTACTGCTGCACATCCTCCTGCGCCATGACGGTGCCGGCGGTCAGCATGGCCGCCAGCATGGGAACGAGGAGTCGCTTCATCGAATGTTTTCCTGCGGCGTTCGCCGATGCCCGAAGGCCCCTGCCCGGATTGGCCGTGCGGACGGCTCTAAGCCGAGGATGAGACTTTGCTGTGGCGGATCGGCTCAGGGCTGCCAGGCATCGTAGTCGCCGGTGACCCGCGGGCGCTCAGCGGTGTTCAGCAGCGAGCCCTTCGGCCGATAAGCAGCAGAGGTGCCGGTATGGTTCGGCTGGTGCGGCTTCTGCCAGGCGCGCGGCGTGTAGCTCTCCTGCGAGGGCGCAACGTCGACGCGATGGTGCATCCAGCCGTGCCAGCCAGGCCCGATCGCTGTCGCCTCCGCCGGACCGTTGTAGATCACCCAGCGGCGAACGCCGTCGGCAGACTGGTAGTAGACGTTGCCGGCCTCGTCCTCGCCCACCTTTTTGCCGAAGCGCCAGGTGTGAAAGCGCGTGCCGATCGTCTGGCTCTGCCACCAGGTAAAGATTTGAAGCAGCGTGCTCTTCATGGGATCGCGTCCATTGCCGACAGTGCGGCCGTTATGCTGCCGCGGAGGGGAAAAGTCTATATGGCTGGCCTCGGTTCGGACACCGCGGCAAAGCGTCTTATTCCAGTCCGAGCTTGTCCTTGACGATCTGGTTGACCGCCGTCGGATTGGCCTTGCCGCCCATGGCGCGCATGACCTGGCCGACGAACCAGCCCGCCAGCGTCGGCTTGGCCTGCGCCTGCGCGACCTTGTCCGGGTTTGCGGCGACGATCTCGTCGACCGCCTTCTCGATGGCGGAGGTGTCGGTCACTTGCCGCATGCCGCGCGATTCGACGATCTCGGCGGGGTCGCCGCCCTCGTTCCAGACGATCTCGAACAGGTCCTTGGCGATCTTGCCGGAGATCGTCTCGGCCCGGATCAGGTCGAGGATGCCGCCGAGCTGGTCGGCCGAAATGGGAGTCGATTCAATGTCCTTGCCGGACTTGTTCAACGCACCCAGGAGGTCGTTGATGACCCAGTTCGCCGCTTGCTTGGCGTCACGCCCCTTGGCGGCGGCCTCGAAATAGTCGGCGATCGCCTTCTCCGAGACGAGGATCGAGGCGTCGTAAACGGAGAGCCCGGCATCGGCGACGAGCCGCGCCTTCTTGTCGTCCGGCAGTTCCGGCAGATCCTTCGCCAGCGCGTCGACATAGGCTTGGTCGAACTCCAGCGGCAGCAGGTCCGGGTCGGGGAAGTAGCGGTAGTCGTGCGCGTCTTCCTTCGAGCGCATCGCCCGCGTCTCGCCCTTCACCGGGTCGAACAGACGCGTCTCCTGGTCAATCGTGCCGCCGTCCTCGATGATCTCGATCTGGCGCCGCGCCTCGGCCTCGATGGCCTGGCCAACGAAGCGGATGGAGTTGACGTTCTTGATCTCGCAGCGCGTTCCGAACTCGCCACCGGGACGGCGAACGGAAACGTTGACGTCGGCGCGCATCGAGCCTTCGTCCATGTTGCCGTCGCAGGTGCCGAGATAGCGCACGATGGTCCGCAGCTTGGTGAGATAGGCCTTGGCCTCGTCGGCCGAGCGCATGTCGGGCTTCGACACGATCTCCATCAGCGCGACGCCCGAGCGGTTGAGGTCGACATAGGACATCGACGGATGCTGGTCGTGCATCGACTTGCCGGCATCCTGCTCGAGGTGCAGGCGTTCAACGCCGATCTCGACGTCGTCGAACTCGCCCTTGTTGTTCGGGCCGACAGCGACCTGGACGACGCCCTCGCCGACGATCGGATCCTTGAACTGCGAGATCTGATAGCCTTGCGGCAGGTCGGGGTAGAAGTAGTTCTTCCGGTCGAAGACCGAGCGATGGTTGATCTTCGCCTTCAGGCCGAGACCGGTGCGGATCGCCTGGCGCACGCATTCCTCATTGATCACCGGCAGCATGCCGGGCATCGCCGCATCGACGAGGCTGACATTGTCGTTCGGGGCCGAGCCGAAGGTCGTCGAGGCGCCGGAGAACAGCTTGGCGTTGGACAGCACCTGCGCATGGACTTCGAGGCCGACGATGATCTCCCAATCGCCGGTGGCGCCGGCGATGAACTTCTTCGGATCAGGAATGCGGGTGTCGACGAGCATGGGGGCGAGCTTTCAAGAGGTCGGCAAGGCTTGGCAAAGCGCTAGAGCAAAGGCGTCGGGGGTTCAAGGAGGGGCTGCATCAGGCGGGGAAAAGGGCTATCCTTCTGGCTTAGACAGGCCTCCTTTGCACCCATATCGCCGATTGGAGACGAGATGACTTTCCAATCCAGGTTGATCGATCCGACAGGCGACGCCCCACCCAAGATGTCGGTCGAGGCATTTTTTCGCTGGGCGGAAACGCGTGACAGAAAATTTGAGCTCGTCAACGGAGTTCCGAGCTCGCAGCCATGGGTCAAGAGGAGCCATTCGCTGATTGCTGGCAATGTGTCGTTCGCGTTGCAGACGCAGCTGGATAGGGCCGTTTACGCTGTTCACCAGGGTGATTTCGCAGTCGCAACGGGACCGGAGATCATTCGGTATGCCGATGTGCTGGTCGAGCCGCTGGCGGACGCTCTGGATGGGCGACTGGCCGATGCTGCAGTCGTCCTCATCGAGATCCTTTCGCCCAGCACCGCGCATATCGACTTCGGTCCGAAAGCGCGGGAGTACATGGCCCTGCCTCTGTTGACGACTTATCTGATCATCGATCGGGAGAGGCGCTATGCGTGGCGCTGGAGCCGCGATGCCGAGGGCGATTGGCCAGGGTCGCCGGACCTGTTCGATGAGCCGGACGCGGCAGTCGCGATCCCCGGAATCGGCGCCGAACTGCGCTTCGAGGACATTTACCGAAACGTCCGATGAGCGCCGGATCTGACGTTCACACCCCCAGCCGCTCCTCTTCCGCAATAGCGGCGGCGACGAGTTGCTGCCAGAAGGCACCGTAGAGTTCGGGATCGAGGCCGTGCGAAACTGCTCGCTGGCGGGCATTGGCGACGACCTCGTCGACCCGCTCCGGCACGTTGGCGGGAATGCCGGCGCTGCGCTTCAGCTCGGCGGCACGGTGGATGTAGGTCATCCGCTCGGCGAAGCGCTCGAACAGTTCGGCGTCGAGGGAGTCGATCTCTGCACGAAGCTCGGCCATCGACTGGCACTGGGCAGGGGCGGTTCGGGGCGTCTGGCTCATAGGGCCTCCTAGTGGTCGCCGGAGATGCGATCGCTGAGGGCCAGCATCACGGCCGACACGACGAAGACGACATGGATTCCGACGAGCCAGGACATCTGGGTCGAATTGGTGGCTTCCCCGAGGGTCATGAAGGCCTTCAGCAGCTGCACCGCGGAGATCGCGACAATCGACCCGATCATCTTCTGCTTCAGACCGACGAAGTCGATCTTCGACATCCATTCCGGCCAGCCCGGATGCTCGGCCGGATCAATGCGTGAAACGAAGTTCTCGTAGCCGGAGAAGACGACGATAAGGACCAGGCTGCAGATCAGCGTCAGATCGACCAGCGTCAAGATCCCGATGATCATCTCGGTCTCCGTGGCCGAGAAGCTGTGGGTGACGAAGTGCACGAGCTCTATGACGAAATGCAGCAGCAGCACGAAAGCGGCGATCAGTAGGCCGACGTAGAAGGGCGCGAGAATCCAACGACTAAGGAAGATTCCGTGCTCGATCTTCTTCTCGATGGTGCGCCGGCGACCGCGATCCTCGGGCAAGCCTGCCGCCGCCGCCGGCGCGCTGTCGGGCGCGACAGCGCCCTCCGCCAGCGCGTTGTCGCCGATCACCTTCACCACCACTTTGCCGGCGTGAAACGACCCGCCGCCTGCTCGATGACCGAGGCCGTCGCAAACAGCGTCTCCTCGTCGAAAGGCCGGCCGATCAGCTGCAGCCCGAGCGGCGTGCCCTCGCTTGAGAGGCCGGCGGGAACCGCGATGGCCGGCAGGCCCGCCATGTTGACGGTGACGGTGAACACGTCGTTGAGGTACATCTTAACCGGGTCGGAAGCCATGTCCTCGTCGGCGATGCCAAAGGCGGCCGAGGGCGTCGCGGGCGCGAGGATGGCATCGATGCCGTCGGCATAGACGGTCTCGAAGTCGCGCTTGATCAGCGTCCTCACCTTCTGCGCCTGCAGGTAATAGGCGTCGTAATAGCCGGCTGAGAGCACGTAAGTGCCGATCATGATGCGGCGTTTGACCTCGCGGCCAAACCCTTCGGCGCGGGTATTTTCGTACATCTCGGTGATGTCTCGGCCGGGAACGCGCAGGCCGAAGCGCACGCCGTCATAGCGCGCGAGGTTGGACGAGGCTTCCGCCGGGGCGACGATGTAGTAGGCCGGCAGCGCGTACTTGGTGTGCGGCAGCGAGACGTCGACGATCTCGGCGCCGGCGTTGCGCAGGAAGGCGATGCCCTTCTGCCAGACCGCCTCGATCTCTTCCGGCATGCCTTCAACGCGGTATTCGCGGGGAATGCCGATCTTCAGCCCCTTGACCGAGCGACCGACGGCGGCCTCGTAGTTCGGCACCGGCCGGTCGACGGAGGTCGTGTCCTTGGGGTCGACGGAGGCCATGGACCGCAGCAGGATCGCCGCGTCACGGACGTCGCGGGCGATCGGACCGGCCTGGTCGAGCGAGGAGGCGAAGGCGACGGTGCCCCAGCGCGAGCAGCGGCCATAGGTCGGCTTGATGCCGACCGTGCCGGTGAAGGCGGCGGGCTGGCGGATGGAGCCGCCGGTGTCGGTCGCCGTCGCGCCCGCGCAAAGGTGCGCTGCCACCGCTGCCGCCGAACCGCCGGACGAGCCGCCGGGCACGAGGTCGAGGTTCGAGCCCTTGCGGCGCCATGGGTTGACGACAGCGCCGTAATGGCTGGTCTCGTTCGACGAGCCCATCGCGAACTCGTCCATGTTCAGCTTGCCAAGCATCACCGCCCCGTCGGCCCAGAGATTGGCCGTCACCGTCGATTCGTAGGGCGGCTTGAAGCCGTCGAGGATATGGCTTGCTGCCTGGGTATGGACGCCTTGCGTGGCGAAAAGGTCCTTGATGCCGAGCGGGATGCCCTCCAGCGCGCCGGCCTCGCCGCGCGCAATCCGCTCGTCGGACGCCTTGGCCATCGCGCGAGCCGGCTCCTCCGTGACCGCGACATAGGCGTTGATCGCACCGTTGGCAGCTTCGATCGCGCCGAGATAGGCCTCCGTCAGTTCGACAGCGCTCGCGGCCTTGCGGTGCAGCGCGTCGCGGGCTTCGGCGATGCTGAGGGCTGTAAGGTCGGTCATAAGGGGTCCGTTTCGTCGGATCTGAGGTCTGTCGGGATCGGATGATCGATTTCCGAGAGCGAATTCTGGTCTGTTTCAGTTGGCGGCGAGCGGCTTCTCGTAGAATACCGAAAAACCGCTGTCGGGATAATCGCCAAACGGGCCGCGGCGGCTGAAGCCGGCCCGCTCGTAGACGCGCCAGGCCGCGGGATGTCTGTCGCCGGTCTCGAGGACCAGCCGCGACAGCCCTTCGGCGCGGGCCATGGCCTCGATTTTCGCGATGATCCGTCCGGCAATGCCTTGACCCTGGAGGTCGGGGCGCACGTACATCCGCTTCACTTCGCCATCCCCGGCCCGGGGGCCGTCGACGCCGGCGATCCGCCGGAGAGCGCCACAGCCCACGGCTTCACCGTCGCGCCGCGCGATCCAGACGGTGGTCGCGGCATCCGCCATCTCCTCGACCGTCATGTGGTAGCAATGCTCGGGCGGCGACAGCTCGAGCAGCGCCGCGTTCAACGCCGCGATGAGGCGGCGGACATCATCCTGGAGCGGTGATTCCACGGCGATCTCGATGGCCACGCTCTGCTCCTACTCGACGACCTTCGGCACCATGAAGAAGTTCTCGTCGTGCGCCGGGGCATTCAGCATAATGTCGGCGACCTTGCCGCCATCGTCGATCACATCCTGGCGCTTGCGCATCTCCATCGGAATGACGGAAGTCATCGGCTCGACCCCGGACACGTCGACTTCGCCGAGCTGCTCGACGAAGCCCAGGATCGCGTTGAGCTCGCCTTGCATCGCGACGACGTCCTCCTCGCTGACGGCGATGCGCGCGAGACGCGCGACTCGGCGGACTGTGGCGGTGTCGACGGACATGGGATTCCCCGAAAATGCTGGAAACGACAGCGGCCGCCCGAGGCGACCGCGTGGTGACTGGCTATAGCGAGGCTGGTCGGGCGAGGCAAGAAACCCGCCTGCCCGACCGTTCGTGGTTAGACCTCGAAGGCTTCGCCGACGTTCGGCATGCGGATTCTGCGACCGTCGCCTTCCATCGCCTCGACGAACTTGTTCGCATCGGGATCCAGCGGCGGGAAGGTGCCGTAGTGGATGGGGACGATGGTATCGAAATCGAAGTAGCGGCGACAGGCGAGTGCCGCGACGGCGCCGCCCATGGTGAAGCGATCGCCGATGGGAACGAGGCCGATCTTCGGATGGTGCAGCTCTTCGATCAGCGCCATGTCGCCGAAGATGTCGGTGTCGCCCATGTGGTAGACCGTCGGGCCGTCGTTGAAGTGGAAGACGAGGCCGTTCGGCATGCCGAGGTAGGTCACGGTGCCGTCGTCCTCGAGAAGGCCGGACGAGTGGAAAGCCTGAGTGAAGGTGACAGAAAAGTCGTCGAACTTCAGCGTTCCGCCGGTGTTGGACGGCTCGATGTTGGCGACGCCCTTCTTGTTCAGCCACAGGCACAGCTCATAGGTCGCGGCGACCTTGGCATTGTTCTGCTGGGCGAGGCCGACGGTGTCGCCGACATGGTCGGCATGACCATGGCTGAGGACGATGTGCGTCACGCCTTTTGCCGCTTCGCCGATGTCGCCCTTGAAGTGCGTGTTTCCGGTCAGGAACGGGTCGATGAGGATGACCGACGCCCCGGTTTCGATCCGGAAGGCCGAATGGCCGAAATAGGTGATCTTCATGGAAATCCTTGCTTCTCAGACGGCTATGGTGCGGCGGGGACTATCACCCGGTCCATCTCGCCGGTAAGTGACCGGTTCTGGAGCGGCGTCAAGACCGGTCGGAGGCTCGGCGCAAAGCCATGCCCGTCATCGGAGAAGTCGTATGAGCATCGTCGATATCACCGCCCTGAAAGCGATGCTGCCGGCTGGCACGGTCGTCGCCGGCCTGGATCTCGGCACCAAGACGATCGGCGTGGCGATCTCCGATCTCGGGCTGCGGTTTGCGACCCCGCGAAAGGTCATTCGCCGCAACAAGAAGTTCGCCGCCGACGCGGAGGCTTTGCTGCAGATGCTGCAGCTGGAGCGCTGCGGCGGAATCGTCATCGGGCTGCCGCTGAACATGGATGGTTCCGAAGGGCCGCGTGCCCAGTCGACCCGGGCGTTCGTGCGCAACCTCCTGCGCGTGGACACGCGGCCGATCGCCTTCTGGGACGAACGCTTGTCGACGGTCGCGGCCGAGCGGAGCCTGATCGACGCCGACGTCTCGCGCAAACAACGGGCGGAGCGGATCGACTCAGCGGCGGCCGCCTTCATTCTTCAGGGCGCGTTGGACAGGCTTTCCCGGCCCGACATGACCGGCTGAACCCGGCCTTGCCGCCAGCGCCGATATCGTCTCACCAGCATACGGCGCCGGGCCACGGCGAGGACCGCGCCAACGATCAGCGCGTCGACGAGAATGCCCTTGGCCAGCATCGGCAAGAACAGCTCGGGCTCGACGCCGACGACATCAGACAGGGCCGACAGCAGCCAATGGTGGAAGGCGCGGGAGAAGATGCCCGGCCCTATGTCGAGCATGGCTAGGTAGTGCCAGATCCAGAAGCCGGCGACCGGACAGACCCAGCCGAGGGCCAGCTTCCGGATCAACGGCGGCGGTCCTCGTGTTCCCCAGCCGGCTTAGCATAAAGACGAGTCTGCTGCGCCATGGCGGCGGCGATGACGGCAATCCCGGCGCGAAACTCCGCCTCGTCGTCCGGGGCCTCGTCGGTGATGAAATGGTCAAATGTCAGAAATGCGACCGTCGCCGCCAGCGCGACCCAGAAGCCGAGAGATGCGCCGAGTGGCGCCGTGGCATCCAGGCCGGGGGCCGACGCCAGCAGCGCCAGAACGCCAAGTCCGGCCATTCCGAGACGTTCCCCGGTCAGCCGTCGGTCGATCCTTTCCTCGATGAGGAAATGGAGGCCCGACGCGAGCAGCGCTCCGGCCAGCAGCATGAGAAAGGTCGGCAGCTCAATGCGCGTGAGGACGGCCGTCGCCTCGACGACGGGACGGGACGGCCGCAGGATGTCGCCCAGTCCGGACGCGCGCTGGAAAAGCTCGACCGCCAGGAAGCCGATCCAGGCGCCGAAGGCGAGGGTTGTGGGAAGACGTCGCATGAGGCCATCATTATGGTTAGCGGATCGTTAAGCGATCTTCCGCTTTCGCGCAGTCGAGGGCAACGGCATTCGCCGAAGAGGCTTAACCGGCCGGCTTGGCCCGGGCCGAAGCCCGGCAAGATCGGTGAACTCCGGCGTTCCGGTGGCGGCATCGCTTGCCGCCTTCCCCGCTTTTCCCTATAGCCCGCACCTGACATGAGCGCGCCCTTCACTCCTCCCGTCTTTCCCCATCGCCATCTCCTCGGCATGGCGAATCTGTTGCCGCACGAGATCGAGCAATTGCTCGATCTCGCCGAAGCCGAAGTCGAGGTGGGGCGACGACAAGACAAGAAGAAAGGGGTGCTGAAGGGCCGCACCCAGATCAACCTGTTCTTCGAGGCGTCGACCCGAACCCAGGCCTCGTTCGAGCTGGCCGGCAAGCGGCTCGGCGCCGACGTCATGAACATGTCGGTGTCGAACTCTTCGGTAAAGAAGGGCGAGACGCTCGTCGATACCGCGATGACGCTGAACGCCATGCATCCCGACATCCTGGTGGTGCGCCACCACGCCGCCGGTGCCGTGGCGCTTCTGGCACAGAAGGTCGGCTGCTCGGTGGTCAATGCCGGAGACGGCGCCCACGAGCACCCGACGCAGGCACTCCTCGACGCGCTGACGATCCGCCGCCACAAGGGCAAGATCGCCCGGCTGACGGTGGCGATCTGCGGCGATGTGTTGCACAGCCGGGTCGCCCGCTCCAACATCCTCCTTCTCAACGCGCTCGGCGCTCGCGTGCGTGTGGTCGCCCCCTCGACGCTGCTGCCGGCGGGCATCGCCAACATGGGCGTCGAGATCTTCCACGACATGCGCGAGGGTCTGCGGGACGCCGACGTGGTGATGATGCTGCGGCTGCAGCGCGAGCGGATGGCGGGATCCTTCGTGCCGTCGGTCCGCGAATACTTCCACTATTTCGGCCTCGACGCGGAGAAGCTCGCTTACGCCAAGCCCGACGCGCTGGTCATGCATCCCGGCCCGATGAACCGCGGCGTCGAGATCGCCTCCGAGGTTGCCGACGGGCCCCAGAGCGTGATCGAGGAGCAGGTGGAGATGGGGGTCGCGGTGAGGATGGCAGTCATCCAGGCGCTGCTGCCGATGGCCGGGAGCAACACATGAGCCCCTCGCCTCTCGTCTATCAGAACATCCGCATCGTTGATCCCGCACGTCAGCTGGATAGCGTCGGGACGTTGATCATCGAAAACGGCCGCATCAGCGCCGCCGGACCGGATTCGCTCGGCCAGGGCGTGCCGGATGGCGCCGAGGTGGTCGACGGCTCGCGCCTCGTCGCGCTGCCCGGACTGATCGACGCGCAGGTCTTCATCGGCGAGCCCGGCGGCGAGCACCGGGAGACGATCCGCTCCGTGAGCCGGGCCGCCGCCGCCGGCGGCGTCACCTCGATCCTCACCATGCCCGACACCGATCCGGTGGTGGATCATGTGGCGCTGGCGGAATTCGTCATGCGCACCGCCCGCGAGACTGCCGACATCAACGTCTTTCCTGCCGCCGCCCTCACCCGTGGACTGGCCGGCGCCGAGATGACCGAGATCGGGCTGCTCGGCGAATCCGGCGTGCGGGCCTTCACCGAGGGCCGCAAGACGATCCGCAATCCCGCTCTGCTGCGTCGGATCATGACCTATGCCCGCGACTTCGACGCGCTGGTGATGCACGAGACGCAGGATGCCGACCTGACGGGCGCCGGCGTGATGACCGAGGGCCTCGTCGCCTCCTGGCTCGGCCTCTCCGGCGCGCCGCGCGAGGCGGAAATCATCCCGCTGGAGCGCGACCTTCGTCTGGCCGAGCTGACGGGATGCCGCTACCACGCCTCGAAGCTCTCGGTCTCGACCTCGGCCGAGGTGATGCGCGCCGCAAGACGGCGCGGCGCGCACGCCACCGCCGGCGTCTCCATCAACCATCTCTCGCTGAACGAGAACGATGTCGGCGAATACCGCACCTATTTCCGCCTCTCGCCGCCGCTGCGGACCGAGGACGACCGACTCTCGATGGTGGCGGCCCTCGCCGACGGCACGATCGATATCATCGTCTCCTCACACGATCCGCATGACGAAGACGGCAAGCGCCATCCCTTCGCCGAGGCCGACGTCGGCGCGATCGGGCTGGAGACCTTGCTGCCGGCGGCGATGCGCCTCGTCCACTCCGGCGAAGTGTCGCTGATGCGGATCGTCGAGGCGCTGACGCTGGCGCCCGCGCAGCTCCTGAAGCTTGAGCGCGGCTCGCTGCGACCGGGCAGCGTCGCCGATGTCGCGATCGTCGATCTCGACGCGCCCTTCATCTATTCCAAGGCCGATATCCGCTCGAAATCGAAGAACACGGCCTTCGAGAACGCCCGCTTCCAGGGC
This sequence comes from Mesocryomonas lacus, assembly GCF_055730135.2. NCBI lineage: Bacteria > Pseudomonadati > Pseudomonadota > Alphaproteobacteria > Hyphomicrobiales > Aurantimonadaceae > Mesocryomonas > Mesocryomonas lacus. The sequence goes on from NZ_JBUZWE020000005.1 coordinate 317,442, forward strand.
AAGGTCTTGCGCACCATCGTCGCAGGCCGCACGGTGTACGAACGCGGCGACGACAGGGGCTAGCATGCTGCAGGATTCCGCCAGCGCCACCGTGATCGCCGGGCTGTTCATCCTCGGCTATTTCTGCGGCACCATTCCGTTCGGCCTGATCCTGACGCGTCTTTTCGGGCTCGGCGACCTCAGGGCCATCGGCTCCGGCAATATCGGCGCGACCAATGCCCTGCGCACCGGCAACAAGCTGCTGGCGGCTCTGACCCTCGCCGGCGATCTCCTGAAAGGCACGGTCCCGGTCCTCATCGGCTGGCACTTCGGCGAACTGGCGGCGGCCGCGGCAGGCGTCGGGGCGTTTCTCGGGCACCTCTTTCCGGTCTGGCTCCGCTTCAAGGGCGGCAAGGGCGTCGCGACCTATATCGGCGTCCTCCTCGGTTTCGCGCCGGTGGGCGTCCTGATCTTTGCCGCCGTGTGGATCGCGACGGCTGCGGCCTTTCGCTTCTCCTCGCTCGCAGCTCTGGCCGCGACGCTCGTCGTGCCGATCGGCTATGCCCTTCTTGGCAATAAGACGGCCGCCATCCTCTCCGCTGTCCTCACCGTGATCGTCTACCTCAAGCACCGGCCGAATATCGAGCGGCTGATCGCTGGCACGGAAGGCCGGATTGGCGGCAAGGGGTGAGCGGCGCGGATGCCCCGTCCGGCATCCGGTTGACTCCCGCCCAGCGGCTGGCCTGGCTGCGGCTGATCCGCAGCGAAAACGTCGGTCCGGTGACCTTTAGGACGCTGATCAACCGCTTCGGCGGCGCCGACGCTGCGCTTGAGGCGCTGCCGGATCTCGCCAGACGCGGCGGCTCGGAGCGTTCCCTCAGAATCGCAGGGATCGCCGAGGTCGAGGCGGAAATGGCGCAGGCCGACCGGCTCGGTGCGCGCTTCGTCTGCCTCGGCGAGCCCGACTATCCCGCACTGCTGCGCGCCGCGGACGGCGCACCGCCGGTCATCGCCGTCATGGGCAAGGCCGAGCCGCTGAACCGCCCGAGCGTCGCCATTGTCGGGGCCCGCAACGCGTCCCTTGCCGGCATCAAGTTTGCCCAGCACATCGCCGCGGAACTTGGCCGTGCGGGCTTTGTCGTCGTCTCCGGGGTCGCCCGCGGCATCGATACGGCAGCGCACGAGGCGAGCCTCGACAGCGGCACGGTCGGCGTCTTCGCCGGTGGGCTGGACCGACCCTATCCCAAGGAGAACCGCCCCTTGATGCGGCGCATCGTCGATTCCGGCGGCTGCCTCGTGTCGGAGATGCCTTTCGGCTGGGAGCCGCGCGTGGCCGACTTTCCCCGTCGCAACCGCATCGTCGCGGGCCTCGCGCATGGCCTTCTCGTCGTGGAGGCCGCGACGCGCTCCGGCTCGCTGATCAGCGCAAGGCTCGCCGCCGAGATGGGCCGTATCGTGTTCGCCGTTCCGGGCTCGCCGCTCGACCCGCGGGCTGCCGGCACCAACCAGCTGCTGAAGGATGGCAGCCTGCTCGTGACGACCGCATCCGACATCATCGACGCTTTGCGGCCCTTCGACGAGCGGATACGAAAGGGCGGTGCGGACCTCATCGAGGAGGAGATAAGCGAGATGGCAGCGGACGTGCCGAGCGAAACCGACCGGGCCCGTATCGTCGAGTCCCTGGGAATGACGCCGATCGCGATCGACGACATCATCGCCCATACCGGCGCGTCGCCGGGCGTGGTGCAACTGACCCTGCTGGAACTCGACCTTGCGGGCCGACTGGAGCGTCACTCCGACGGAAGGGTGTCGCTGGCGGGATGAGTGCCGGCCTTCGTCAGACGATCGATCGCCTCGGCCCGGGCCAGTTCGAGAAGGTAGGCGAGAAACGGGCCGCCTTCCCGCCCGGACACAACTTTTAATTGAGACAGCATATCGCTGACGTAGCGAAGGTTTCCGCCGGGTAGACGTTGTTGCGGTGGTTCATCCATCGGCTTGTCGAAACTCACAGGCCATTAAGGGCGAGATGGCAGCAATATAGCACTTATCGGTTGCCATGATTTCTATAAAACCATCTTAGGTTGCAATAGCGTTCCCGTCCACCCCCTCACCGGGGCTTGACCGCTCGTTCTTCGCTGTCCATGTGTGCGGAGATGGTTCGGCTCTGAAGCGACGCACAACCCTTCCGAGCACCCCCCACTGACATCGAGAATCTAGGACCGGCAGCACATGGATTTGGTCATCGTCGAGTCGCCGGCAAAAGCGAAGACGATCAACAAGTATCTCGGCTCGAACTTCAAGGTTCTGGCCTCCTACGGCCATGTCCGGGACTTGCCCGCCAAGGACGGCTCCGTGCTCCCCGATGACGACTTCTCGATGAGCTGGGAGATCGGCAAGTCGTCGGGACCGCGCCTCACCGAGATCACCCAGGCGATGAAGACCGCCGACCGCCTGATTCTCGCGACCGATCCGGATCGCGAGGGCGAGGCGATCTCCTGGCATGTGCTGGAAGTCCTGAAGGCCAAGAAGGTCATCGGCACGAAGCCGGTCAGCCGCGTCGTCTTCAACGCCATCACCAAGAAATCCGTTCTCGACGCGATGGCCAATCCGCGCGAGATCGACGTGCCGCTGGTCGACGCCTATCTCGCCCGCCGCGCCCTCGACTATCTCGTCGGCTTCACGCTCTCGCCGGTCCTGTGGCGCAAGCTGCCCGGCGCCCGTTCGGCTGGCCGCGTGCAGTCGGTGGCGCTACGCCTCGTCAGCGACCGCGAGAGCGAGATCGAACGCTTCAAGCCGGAGGAATACTGGAACATCGGTGCTCGGCTCGCGACACCGCGCGGCGACGAGTTCACCGCCCGCCTGACCGGCTTCGAGGGCGACAGACTGCAGCGCCTGTCGGTCAACAATGGCGAGCGCGCCGGTCGCATCCGCGACATGCTGGACGGCGCAAGCTTCAAGGTCGGCTCGGTCGAGGCCAAGCCTACCAAGCGCAATCCGGGTCCCCCCTTCACCACCTCGACCTTGCAGCAGGCGGCCTCGGCCAAGCTCGGCTTCTCCGCCTCGCGCACCATGCAGATCGCCCAGAAGCTCTACGAGGGCATGGAGATCGGCGGCGAGACGGTCGGTCTCATCACCTATATGCGAACCGACGGCGTGCAGATCGCCCCCGAGGCGATCGACGAGGCCCGCAAGGCCGTCGGGGAAACCTTCGGCCCCAAATACGTGCCGGAGAAGCCGCGCATCTACACGTCGAAGGCGAAGAACGCCCAGGAGGCGCACGAGGCGATCCGACCGACCTCCTTCTTCCGCCTGCCCAAGGATGTCGAGCAGTATCTCGACCGTGACCAGGCGCGGCTCTACGACCTCATCTGGAAGCGCACCATCGCCAGCCAGATGGCCTCCGCCGAGATCGAGCGCACCACCGTCGAAATCGCCGCCACCCGCGGCGCCGAAGCGGCGACCCTTCGCGCGACGGGTTCCGTTGTGCGGTTCGACGGCTTCCTCGGCGCCTATGTCGAGCACAGCGACGACAGCGCGCCTGCCGGCAGCGACGATGAGGATGAATCGGCGCGCCTGCCGCGCATCGTGGCGAACGAGAAGGCCGACAAGCGCGAGATCCTGTCCTCGCAGCACTTCACCGAGCCGCCGCCGCGCTACTCCGAGGCCTCGCTGATCAAGAAGATGGAAGAGCTCGGCATCGGCCGTCCTTCGACCTATGCCGCGACCCTGCAGACCTTGCAGGACCGCGAATACATCATCAACGAGAACCGCAAGCTGATCCCGGACTCCAAGGGGCGGCTGGTCACGGCCTTCCTGCACAACTTCTTCGAGAAGTACGTCGAGTACGACTTCACCGCCGACCTCGAGCAGCAGCTGGATCGGATCTCTTCCGGCGAGCTCGCCTGGAAGGACGTGCTGCGCGAATTCTGGAAGGACTTTTCCGCGCAGGTCGACGGCACCAAGGAACTGCGGGTCACCGACGTCCTCGATGCGCTGAACATTGAACTCGCACCGCTCGCTTTCCCGCCGAAGGAAGACGGCACCGATCCGCGCGCCTGTCCGCGCTGCGGCAACGGCCAGCTCAGCCTGAAGCTCGGCAAGTTCGGCGCCTTCGTCGGCTGCTCCAACTATCCCGATTGCGGCTTCACCCGGCAGCTCGGCAGCAACCTGTCGGCGGAAGCCGCGGATGGCGGTTCGGACGAGCCGCGCGAACTCGGCGTAGACCCCGATACCAGCGAGCCGGTGACCCTGCGCTCGGGCCGTTTCGGCCCCTATGTTCAGCGCGGCGAAGGCAAGGAAGCCAAGCGCTCCTCCTTGCCGAAGGGGTGGATGCCCGCCGAGATGGACTTCGACAAGGCGCTGCAGCTGCTCAGCCTGCCGCGTGAGGTGGGCCTGCACCCGGAAAGCGGCAAGCCGATCCTCGCCGGCCTCGGCCGCTACGGTCCGTTCCTCCAGCATGATGGTGCCTACGCCAATCTCGAGACCATCGAGGACGTCTTCACCGTCGGCATCAACCGCGCGGTGACGGTGATCGCGGAGAAGAAGGATCGCTTCAGTGCAAGGGCGAAGCCTGCGGCCCTGGCGACGCTCGGCGAGCATCCCGACCTCGGCGGTGAGATCACCGTGCGCGAAGGCCGCTTCGGCCCCTACGTCAATGCCGGCAAGGTCAATGCGACCCTGCCGAAAGGCAAGGACCCCACCAGCGTGACGCTGGAGGAGGCAATTGTCCTTCTGAACGAGCGGGCCGAAAAGACCGGCAAGGCGCCGAAGAAGAAGGCCCCTGCCAAGAAGGCCGCCGGCGCGAAGGCTGACGGCACCAAGGCGAAGGCTGCCACGACCAAGGCGGCCGGGACGAAAACCGCGGCGGCAAAGAAGCCCGCCGCCAAGAAGCCTGCGGCCGAGGGCGCAGCCAAGACCAGCGCGCGTGCCAAGCCCAAGCCCAAGGCGGAGGTCGCAGCCGCGCCGCCGGTGAAGGCGGCGCCGACGATGACGCTGATCAAGGCGCCCAAGGCCGCTAAGCCGGCAGCGGAATAGACGAAATGGCCAAGCGCGACAAACCCTTCGACATCCGGACGGTGCTGACGCGCGAGGCGGTGCTGCGCTTCGTCGCCGAGAACCCGGATCAAGCCGGCAAGCGCGAGCTCGCCAAGGCCTTCGGGGTGAAGGGCGACGACCGCATCCTCCTGAAGGACATCATCGCCGACCTGCAGGCCGATGGCCTGCTCGCGGGCGGTCGCAAGCAGTTCTCGAGGCCCGGCGCCCTCCCCGACATCACAGTCCTCGAAATTCGCCGACGCGACGATGAGGGCGGACTGCTCGCCGAGCCGCTCGGCTGGGACGTGACGGCCAACGGCCCTCGCCCCGTCTTTGTCGTTCGGCAGAAGCGCGAGGGACCCGTCGCCGGCATCGGCGACCAGATCCTGTCGAAACTCGACCGCAGCGACCCGGAAGAACAGACCGCCTCGGTCATCCGCGTGCTTGAGCGCAAAAAGACCATCGCGCTCGGCGTCTTCCGCGAGGTCCCCGGCGGCGGTGGCCGGATCGAGCCGGTCGAGCGCCGGCAGCTCGAATACATCATCGGCCCCGACCAGACGAACGGTGCCAAGGACGGCGACCTCGTCGAGGTCGAGCCGTCCGAGCGGTCGCGCGCCGGCCTGCCGGTCGGCCGGGTCACCGAGATCATCGGCTCGCTGACCAGCGAAAAGGCGATTTCGACCATCGCGCTCCACGTCCACGGCATCCCGCATGTCTTTCCGAAGCCGGTGATCGCCGAGGCTGAAGAAGCGCCCTCGACGGTGCCGCTGACCGACCGCGAGGATTGGCGGCAGCTGGCGCTGGTGACCATCGACCCCGCCGACGCCAAGGACCACGACGATGCCGTCCATGCGCGGCCTGATGACGATCCGGCCAATCCCGGCGGCATGGTGCTGACCGTCGCCATCGCCGACGTCTCCTGGTACGTCCAGCCCGGCTCTAAGCTCGACGCCGAGGCGCGGCTGCGTGGCAACTCTGTCTACTTCCCCGACCGCGTCGTGCCGATGCTGCCGGAGCGCATCTCCAACGATCTCTGCTCGCTGAAGCCGGACGTCGATCGCCCGGCCATCGCCGTGCGGATGACGATCGACGCCTCGGGCGAAAAGATCCGCCACTCCTTCCACCGCATCCTGATGCGCAGCCACGCCAAGCTCGCCTATGCCGTCGCGCAGAAGGCGGTGGACGGCGAGACGACGACGGTCGAGCCCGTCATCCTCGACACCGTGCTCCGGCCGCTCTGGGAAGCCTATGCACTGCTGAAGACGGCGCGCGAGAAGCGCCAGCCGCTCGATCTCGACCTGCCGGAAAAGAAGATCATCCTCGGCGCCGATGGCCGGGTGGCGACGGTGATGATCCCCGAGCGCCTCGACGCGCACCGGCTGATCGAGGAGTTCATGATCCTCGCCAATGTCGCTGCGGCCGAGACGCTGGAATCAAAGCGCCAGGTGCTGATCTACCGCGCGCACGACACACCCTCGCTCGCCAAGCTCGAATCGCTGCGTGACTTCCTGCGCACGCTCGACATCAGCCTCGCCAAGTCCGGCACGCTGCGGCCCTTCCACTTCAACGGCATCCTCCACGAGGTGAAGGGCACCGAGCACGAAAGTCTCGTCAACGAGGTGGTGCTGCGCTCCCAGAGCCAAGCCGCTTATTCGCCTGAGAATATCGGCCATTTCGGGCTGAACCTCATGCGCTACGCGCATTTCACCTCGCCGATCCGGCGCTATGCGGACCTCATCGTCCACCGTGCGCTGGTCACGGCGCTTGGCCTTGGCGAAGGCGGCCTCGGCCGCGAGGAATCGCTGGAGCTCGACAAGGTCGCGGAGGAAATCTCTCGCGCGGAGCGGCGCGCCATGTCGGCCGAGCGCGATACTGTGGACCGGTTGATTGCCCATCATCTGGCGGACCGGATCGGCGAAGGTTTCGACGGCCGCATCACCGGGGTGACCAAGGCCGGCCTGTTCGTCCAGCTGCCTGCCTTCGGCGCCGATGGCTTCGTGCCGATCTCGACGCTCGGCAACGAGTATTTCAACTATGACGAGGTCAGCCATTCGCTGGTCGGCAGCCGCTCCGGCGCCGGCTATCGGCTCGGCGACACCGTCGAGGTCCGGCTGGCCGAAGCGGTGCCGCTGGCGGGCTCGATGCGGTTCGAGATGCTGAGCGAGCCGCGGCCCTTGCCGGGCTCTACGGCCTCGTTCCATAAGGGACGGCCTCGGGCCTCTGGCCGCCCGGGTCGGTCGGACAGAAACGTCGCGGGCCGAAGGAACAAGCGATGACCGACGGCGCCTCACCGGCCACCGGCATGCCGGATATCAGCGACCGCATGCTGTGGCGTTCGATCGGACGCGGTTTTCTCTGCCGCTGCCCGAAATGCGGGACGGGAAAACTGTTCGACGGTTACCTCAAAAGCGTCGACCATTGCGCTGTTTGCCATGAGGAATTTACCCATCACCGCGCCGATGACCTGCCGCCCTACTTGACGGTTTTCGTCGTCGGACATCTGGTGATCGCGCTGTTCATGGCGGCCGAGCAGATGGCTGATCTGTCGCTCATTGCCCACCTCGCGATCTGGATCCCGATCACGCTGGTCCTCTGCCTTGCCCTTCTTCGCCCGTTCAAGGGGGCGACGATCGGGCTGCAATGGGCGATGCGCATGCATGGTTTCGGCGAATCGCCCGATGGCGCCGACCACTAGGTCTGCTGCGGTGTCCTCGTATACGGATCGTTTGACGCCTGCGAACCCCGGCTCGCGGTTGCCGCTGCGGCCACGCGATGCCGGCACGCTTCTCATCATCGACGAGAGCTTTGGCATGCCGCGTCTCCTGATGGGCCGTCGCGCCGCGCGGCTCGCCTTCCTGCCCGGCCAGTACGTGTTTCCAGGCGGCCGGGTGGAGATCGGCGATTTCCGCTCGTCCGGACGCATGCCGCTCCCTGAAACGACACGCGAACGTCTGATGGCCGCGACCGCATCCGGCTTCACCGAGCGGCGAGCTATCGCCATCGCGCGCGCCGCCGTCCGCGAGACGTTCGAGGAAGTCGGGGTCCGCGTCGGCAGCTCTGTCGATGGCGACGTGGCGCCTGATGTTTCCGGTCTGGCGCCGGTGGCCCGAGCTATAACGCCGCCCGGTCACATCCGCCGTTTCGACACGCGCTTCTTCTGCGTGTCGGCCGACAGCGTCGTTGCGCCGCAATCCTTTGTTATGCGCGCCGATGACGAGTTCGATCATGTCGACTGGTTTCCCCTCGACAGGCTCGACACGCTTGATCTTCCCGGCATAACCCGGCACGTCCTCGCCGATATCGATATCAGGCTGCGCGACGGCAGCTGGCGTGATACCAGCCGGGCGATGCCCTTCTATCGGACGCGCCATGGCCGTCCCGTTCGAGAGATGATCTGACTCCCATGGACAACGGACACAAAACGAGCCTCTCGGAGGACATCGAGACCGAGCTCGAGGCCGTCGACTGGGTGGCTGCCGGTGCGGCCATCGCCTCGATCAGCGCGGTCGGCATCGCGCTGGGACTTGGTCTGCCGCTGCTCAGCGTAATCCTGCAGCAGCGCGGCATCTCGGCGACGATGATCGGCGCCAACACCGCCGTCGCGGGCATCGCCTCGCTCGCCGCCGCCCCGCTGATCACGCCCATCGCCCGGCGCCTCGGCGTTCGGATGACCATGGCGCTGTCGATCGTCGCGGCCTCCGCCTCGGCTTTCGCCTTCTACCTCCTGACCGATTTCTGGATGTGGTTCCCGCTGCGGCTGGTGTTCCACTTTGCCATCACCGCTCTGTTCATCCTCTCCGAGTTCTGGATCAGCGCGGCCGCGCCCTCTGAGAAACGCGGCCTGATGCTTGGCATCTACGCGACCTTCCTGTCGCTTGGCTTTGCCTTCGGTCCTTGGCTGTTCTCGCAGATCGGCTCGACCGGAATATTGCCCTTCGCGATCGCCGCCGGCGTGATTCTCGCCGCGCTTCTGCCGCTGGCGCTCGCCTGGAACCGCCAACCGCAGATCGGCGGACACCGTCCCGGCGCCTTCTGGCGTTATCTCTACGCCGTGCCGACGGCGACGGGCGCGGTGCTGATCTTCGGCGCCGTCGAGGCCGGCGGCTTCGCGCTGTTTCCGATCTACGGGCAGATGATGAACTTCACCGAGGCGAGCGCTGCCCAGCTGCTGACCGCGATCGGTCTCGGCAACGTGCTCCTGCAGATCCCGATCGGCCTGTTCAGCGACCGGGTGAAGGACCGCCGTTCGCTGCTCCTGTTCTTCGCGACCGTGGGCCTTGTCGGCTCGCTCTGCCTTCCCCTTCTGATCAACAGCTGGTGGATGATGGCGAGCGTCCTGTTCCTGTGGGGCGGCGTGGTAGCGGGGCTATACACGGTCGGCCTCGCGCATCTCGGCTCGGAGCTCAAAGGCTCGGAGCTCGCTTCGGCGAATGCCGCCTTCATCTTCTGCTATTCCGCCGGCATGCTGATCGGACCGCAGACGATCGGCAGCTCGCTCGATCTCTTCGGCCCGTCCGGATTTGCCTGGGCGCTGGCGTTCTTCTTCGCCGCCTATGTCATCCTGACCTTGGCACGACTGGTGCTGCACCGGAAGCAGTCTTGACTTCGCGCGCGGCTCGGCTAGTGTTCGCGCGAAATAGTGGGTCGGTGCGGACATTCGTCTGATCGGCCTTGGAGACAGGCTGCCGCGCTCTTGGAGGCACGTCTGCTTCCGGATCGGGTTCCCGGTCAAACCCGACATTGCCGCAAGCCTCATGCACGGTCCCCGACCGGCCGGGACCTGCTAGACCTCCTTCTGAAGACAATGGAATACGGATATGGCGAAGGCGACCACCATCAAGATCAAGCTGCTCAGCACCGCTGACACCGGCTCGTTCTACGTGACCACGAAGAACAGCCGCACGATGACTGACAAGATGACGAAGACGAAGTACGACCCGATCGTGCGCAAGCACGTCGAGTTCAAGGAGACCAAGATCAAGTAAGCCATTGGCTTTATTGATCGGTCACTGAAAACGCCGCTCCTTTCGGGGCGGCGTTTTGCGTTGGGGGGCTGAAACGGTTGCTGGCAACTGCCGCCGGATCGGCCGTTCGCAGAGCCAGATGCAAGGTAGTCCGATTTTAGCGCTTACGTCAGGGTTGAAGTCACTGCGCCGCAGTGGCGAAGGAAGACGCGGCTATTCCCTGGGATGTCGGCGCGGGCATGCTGGAAGGCGGATCTGGGTTGCCCGAAGACGGAAGCGGATCGGTCGGCTTCCGGCGGCGGTGCGAGGACACCGCCATGGGCCGTGCAAGCCGACCGACCCCCCGATGGAGCCCAGAGGTTGTGACGAAGCTGAGCCGGCCAAGGGAGAATCAGCCGTGCCGGCAAGGGCCGGCGACGTTTCTTCCGATTAGGAAGGTCACGCGATTCGGAGCGGAAAGCAACCAGTCGGCGAGGGTCGGATCAACAGCCGGTTGACAATCGTCGCTCTTCTTCGGTGCCAAGGCTGATCACCCGGTTGCGGCCGTCGCGCTTGGCCGCGTAGAGGCCGAGATCGGCCCGTTGCAGGAGGCTCTGCCGATCGTCGCTCGCCTGGTCGAGAACCGAGATCCCGATGCTGACGGTGACCGTGATCTTCTCCTGCGAGATCTCGAAAGAATGCCCGGCGACCAGTTCCCGCAGCCTCTCGGCGATGGTGAAGGCCACCCGCACGTCGGCTTCCGGCATCACCACGACAAATTCCTCGCCGCCGAAACGGCAGGCGAGATCGCTGGCGCGCAGGCTCTCCTTCAGGCGCGCAGCGAACTGCCGCAGGACGGCATCGCCGGCGTCATGCCCCCAGCCATCATTGATGCGCTTGAAATGGTCGATGTCGGCGATCAGCACCGCGAGCGGCTTGCCATCGGCGCGGGCCCGCGCAATGGCGCTCGGAACATAGGTCTCGAAGAAGCGACGGTTGTTGAGGCCGGTCAGCGGGTCGATGGCCGCCATCTCGATCGTCGCCTTCAGCGTCTGCCGCAGACCTTCGTCGTAGCGCCGCCGCTTGATCTGCGTGCGGACGCGGGCGGAAAGCTCGTTCCGGTCGATCGGCCGGACCAGATAGTCGTTCGCGCCGAGCTCAAGCGCCTTGGCGGTCCTTGCCTCGTCGGCCGGATCGGTGAGAAGCAGGATCGGGATCTGGCGAAGGTGATCGCTCGACCGGATCTGCGAACAAAGCCGCAGGGGATCGTAGCCGACCGCCGAGAGGCTGATGATGAAGATGTCGTAGCTGCCGGTCGCCTCTTCCTTGAGGACCGTCGACGGATCGGCAACCCCGACCACCTCGTGGTCGCTGCGTAGGTATTTCCGGACGCGGCCCGCTGTGCCGTCGCTTTCGCCGAACACCAGCACCCGCCCCCCGGATCCGCCATTGGCGATCCGCGCCAGGATGTCCGTTCCGGCCATCAGGTCGACCGTGGTCTCCGCTCGCGCCCGCAGCTCGTCGGTCAAGAGCTTCAGCCGGGTGAGACTGCGCACGCGGCTGAACAGCTGGAGATCGCGGACTGGCTTGGTCAGGAAGTCGTCCGCGCCGGCCTCGAGCCCCTTCAAACGGTCGCTCGCCTCGTCGAGCGCGGTGATCATCACGATCGGCAGGTGCTGCGTGCGGAAATTCAGCCGCAGAGCGCGGCAGACGGCATAGCCATCCATGTCCGGCATCATAACATCGAGGAGGACCAGGTCGATGGTCTCGCGGGCGCAGATCGCCAGGGCCTCGGCACCACTGGACGCGGTGATCACCTCGAAATACTCGGCGTGAAGCCGCGCCTCCAGCAGCCGAAGGTTCACCTCGATGTCATCGACGACCAGGATTCGCGCGGTCATGGTTTCTCTCAGGCGTCGCCAAGGAAGGATTTGATGGTCTCGATGAACTTGGTGACGGAAATCGGCTTGGAGATATAGGCCTCGCAGCCGCCTTGCCGGATCCGCTCTTCGTCGCCTTTCATGGCAAAGGCCGTCACGGCGATCACCGGGATTTTGTGCAGCTCGGGATCGGCTTTCAACAGCTTCGTCACGTCGAGGCCGGAAATTTCCGGTAGCTGGATGTCCATCAGGATGAGATCCGGATGGTGCTGGCGTGCCAGATCGACGGCCGTCAGGCCACTGCGGGTCTGAACGGTCCGGTAGCCATGGGCTTCGATCAGGTCGCGGAAAAGCTTCATGTTCAGTTCGTTGTCTTCAACGATCATCACGGTCTTTGGCATCCGCGACACTCCACTTTGCAAAAATGCGGCCCGTTCGCCGATGTTTCGGCGCCAGGTTCATCGAGACCTATCGCAATTTGATTTAAGAATTGGGAATCGGATCATGGGCAGGCTGAAGGACCGGGTGAATGTTGAAAACTGATCGAGGGCAAGCAGCACAGCCTGGCCCGGAAGCCGCACTGGCGATCGGCGTCCAGGCGCTTGAGTTCCTCGCGGGCGATCCGGTGCACCTGCATCGCTTCCTCGATCTCTCCGGCCTCGACGTCGGCCAGCTGCGGGCGGCGGCGGCCCAGCCGGCGTTCTTCGCCGGCCTCCTCGATTTCCTGCTGGCGCACGAGCCGACGCTTCTCGCCTTCGCAGCGGACGCCGATCTGTCTCCCGCTACGGTGATGGCCGCGCGGCAAACGCTCAGCCAGTCCTTCGGTACGGCCGCGCCATGAGCCGGGCGCTTGTCACGGCGGGACCCGCCATCGCGGATCTCAGCGTCAGCTGGTCCGATCTGATCGTGCTCGATATCGATGAGGTGGTGCTGCACTTCATCTCTCCTTTCTGCGACCTCTTGGAGGAGTTCGGCGCCCGGCTTCACGTCGACAGCTTCCGGCTGACCGGCAATGTGCGCTCCGTCTCGACCGGCGCGGCCATCAGCGGCAGTGAACTGGATAAGGTCACCGTTCGGCTCTACGAGGAACAGGAAGTTCGACAGCTGCCTGTGCAAGGCGTCCAGGCAGCGCTCGCACGCCTGTCCGAGAAGGCCGACATCGTGTTCCTGACCGCGATGACGCCGGCCTATTATCCGCAGCGCCGGCGGCTGCTGGATGCTGCTGGCCTCGGCTTTCCGATGATCGCCACGGAGCGTGCCAAGGGCGGCGTCCTGGCGGAGCTCTCCGCGCGCTGGCCCGGGACGATCGTCTTCGCCGACGATCTGCCGCCCAATCTCGTCTCCGCCGGGCGCAGCTTGCCGCGCGCCCGGCTGATCCACCTGATGGCCAACGAGGTCTTTCGCCCGCATCTCCCGCCGCTGCCCGAGGGCGCGCTGAGCGCCGCCGACTGGAACGAGGCCGAGGCCCTCATCGAGAGCTTGCTCGCGGGCAAGGCTCCCTGAAGACGAGCGCCTGTGCTCGCTTTGCTGCCTGCCGCCGCTAGATCAAGGCGCGGGCTGGAAACCGGCCTTTGATCCGAAGGAGTAAGCACATGACCGCCTACATCGTCCTGACCCGCGAGCGCATGCACGATACCGCCGAGTTCGAGCGCTACGGGGAAATGGCGGGCGCCGCGATGGAGGGGCACGCGATCACGCCGCTCGCCTTCTACGGATCTTTCGAGGTCCTTGAGGGTGATCCGATCGAGGGCAGCGTCATCCTCAGCTTCCACGATCGAGCGGCGGCAGAGGCGTGGTACCGCAGCCCCGCCTATCAGGCGGCCATGCAGCACCGGCTGAAAGCTGCTGACTACCGCGTCTTCATCATCGAAGGCGTTGATGTCGAAGACTAATCTTTCACCGTTCGGGCGCGGGTGCCCGTCAAGTCGGTGCTTGCGGACGCCCATGCGCGGGGAATAAACTCCGCCATGGCCACCAGCGAGTCCCCCAGCCCCGACGCGATCCCGGCCTTTTGCCGCGACTGTCTGGCCATCCAGCGGGGAAGCGGACGGCGCTGTGAGGCTTGCGGCAGCCCAAGGGTGGCCCGCCATGCCGAGCTCTTCAATCTCGCCATCGCCCATCTCGACTGCGACGCCTTCTACGCCGCGGTCGAGAAGCGAGACCGTCCGGATCTTGCCGATAAGCCGGTGATCATCGGCGGCGGCCGACGCGGTGTGGTGACGACCGCCTGCTACATCGCCCGCATCACCGGCGTGCGCTCCGCCATGCCGATGTTCCAGGCGCTGAAGCTCTGCCCGGAAGCCGTGATCATCAGGCCGGACATGGTGAAGTATGCCGAGGTCGGCCGCGAGGTGCGCGAGCGCATGCGGTCGATCACCCCGCTGGTCGAGCCCCTGTCGATCGATGAAGCCTTCATGGACCTCAACGGAACAGCCCGCCTGCACGGCTGCCCACCGGCCTTGACGCTCGCGCGGCTCGCCGCGGAGATCCAGCGGGATCTGCGGATCACCGTCTCCATCGGCCTGTCGCACAACAAGTTCCTCGCCAAGATCGCCTCCGATCTCGACAAGCCCCGGGGCTTTTCGGTGATCGGGAAGGCTGAGACGCTCTCCTTCCTGCATGACAAGCCGATTTCGATGATCTGGGGCGTCGGCGCCTCTACCGACGCGACGCTGGCGCGCGACAATCTGCGCACCATCGGCCAGGTGCAGGCGATGGAGGAAAGCGTCCTGATGCGCCGCTATGGGGTGATGGGCCAGCGTCTCGCCCGCCTGTCCCGAGGGATCGACCCACGTGCCGTCAATCCGGTCGGCGAGATGAAGAGCATCTCCGCCGAAACCACGTTCAACGAGGACCTCTCACACCGCGAGGACCTGATCCCGATCCTGCGCAGCCTCAGCGAGAAGGTCGCGCGGCGTCTGAAGGCGACCGACATGGCGGCGCAGACGATCGTGCTGAAGCTGAAGACGGCCGACTTCAAGACGCGCACGCGCAGCCGCAAGCTCGCCGACCCGACGCGTCTGGCAGACCGGATTTTCGAGGCCGGACGACAGCTGATCGAAAGGGAACTCGACGGCACGCGCTTCCGTCTGATCGGCATCGGATGCAACGACTTTGCCGAGGCGGCCCTCGCCGATCCCGCCGACCTCGTCGATCCGCTGGCGGAAAAGCGCGCCAAGGCCGAAGGCGCTTTCGATCGCCTCCGTGCGAAGTTCGGCCTCGCGGCGATCGAGACCGGCTATACGTTCAGGGCGAAGCCTGTCGACGCGCCGGAGACGTCGCTCCGGGTTCTCGAGGACGAAAAAGGCCAGTCCGAACAGAAGCCGCCGGCCAAGCGCTAAGAAACTGAGTCCACCGCCTCAGATTCTGAATCAGGCGAGTTCGACGTCGAGCACCCCAGGCGCCGCTTTGATCGCGCTCGCCATCTGCGGCGAGACCCGGTAGCGGCCGGGCAGAGCGATCTCGATCTCCCGCTCGCCGCCTGCCCGAATCAGCACCACCGAGACTTCCGAATCGCCCCCCGCCTGCAACTGGCTTCGGAACGCCTTCATTGGACCGGCATCGCGCATGAAGACCCGCAGCGACTTCTGCATGCGGACCGCCTCGTCCTCCAGCGATTGGACGCTTTGCGCCCGCAGCGAAATGCCTTCCGGCCTCTCTTCCGCACCGACCATCAGGATTACCGACGCACCGGGCTCGAGGAAGTCGCGAAACTGCACGAGCGCCTCGGTAAACAGCACCACCTCGTACTGGCCGCTCGGATCCGACAAGGCGACGATGCCGATCTTTCCGCCGCTCTTGGTCTTGCGCTCCTGTCGCGAGGTGACTGTGCCCGCGAGCTTGCCGGCGGCGGCACCGCGGCGCACGCTCGCCACGACCTCCGCATGGGTCTGCACCCTCAGCCGCTTCAGCGTTTCCTTGTACTCATCGAGCGGATGGGCGGAGAGATAGAAGCCGATCGCCTGGAACTCGCGCATGAGTTTCTCGGTGGACGTCCACAGCGCCGCATCGTTCAGCCGCAGCCGCTCGGGATCACCGCCCGCCGCCGCGCCGAACATGTCGTTCTGTCCCGAAATGCGCGCCTCGTGCAGGCGAAGGGCATAACCTGAGAGCAGTTCGAGATTGGCAGTCAGCCGCGCCCGGTCGTGCCCGAAGAGGTCAAGCGCACCGGCAGCAACAAGACTTTCCAGCGTCCGCTTGTTCACGACCTTCGGGTCGATCCGCGCGCAGAAATCCTCGAGGCTCTTGTAAGGCCCGCCTTGCTTGCGGCGTTCGACGATATGCTCGACCGCCTGCTCGCCGACGCCCTTGATGGCGGCGAGCGAGTAGAAGATGCGGCCGTCCTCGACCTCGAAGGCCTTGTGCGAGGTCTGGACCGACGGCGGCACGACCTCGATGCCAAGGCGCATGGCGTCCAGCCGGAAATCGTTCAGCTTCTCGGTATTGCCGATGTCGAGCGTCATCGACGCCGCGAGGAACTCGGTCGCGTAGTTGGCCTTCAGGTAGGCCGTCTGGTAGGCGACCAGCGCATAGGCGGCAGCATGGCTCTTGTTGAAGCCGTAGTCCGCGAACTTCGCCAGAAGGTCGAAGATCATGTTCGACTGTGGCTTGGTCAGCCCGTTCTTGACCGCGCCCTCCACGAAGCGCACCCGCTGCTGGTCCATCTCGGCACGAATCTTCTTGCCCATCGCGCGGCGCAGAAGATCGGCCTCGCCGAGCGAGTAGCCGGACAGGATCTGCGCGATCTGCATCACCTGTTCCTGGTAGATGATGACGCCCTGCGTCTCCTTCAGCACCACCTCAATCATGGGGTGGATATAGTCGGCCTCCTCCTCGCCGTGCTTACGGGCGTTGTAGGTCGGGATGTTCTCCATCGGGCCCGGCCGATACAGCGCGACCAGCGCGATGATGTCCTCGAACTGGTCGGGCCGCATGCCGATCAGCGCCTTGCGCATGCCGACCGATTCCACCTGGAACACGCCGACGGTCTCGCCCCGCGTCAGCATGTCGAAGGTCAGCTTGTCGTCGAGCGGCAGGCTGCCGAGATCGATGGCGACGTCGCGCCGCGCGATGAGGTCGACTGCCGTTTTCAGCGTGGTCAGCGTCTTTAGGCCGAGGAAGTCGAACTTCACCAAGCCGGCCTGCTCGACCCATTTCATGTTGTACTGCGTCACCGGCATGTCGGATCGCGGATCGCGGTACATCGGGACGAGCTTCGACAGCGGACGGTCGCCGATCACGATGCCGGCGGCATGCGTCGAGGCATGGCGGTAGAGGCCTTCAAGCTTCAGCGCGATGGTGATCAGCCGGTCAACGATCTCCTCCTTCTCGCGCTCTTCCTGCAGCCGGGGCTCCTCGATCAGCGCCTGGGCCAGCGTGACCGGATTGGCCGGGTTGGCCGGCACCATCTTGCAGAGCTTGTCGACGTGGCCGTACGACATTTCGAGCACGCGGCCGACGTCGCGCAGGCAAGCGCGGGCCTGCAGCGTTCCGAAAGTGATGATCTGCCCGACCTGCTCGCGGCCGTATTTGTCCTGGACGTAGCGGATCACCTCGCCGCGACGGTCTTGGCAGAAGTCGATGTCGAAGTCGGGCATCGAGACGCGGTCGGGGTTCAGGAAGCGCTCGAAGAGCAGCGAGAACCGCAGCGGATCGAGATCGGTGATGGTCAGCGAGTAGGCGACGAGCGAGCCGGCGCCCGAGCCGCGGCCCGGGCCGACCGGAATACCTTGCGCCTTCGCCCACTTGATGAAGTCGGCAACGATCAGGAAGTAGCCGGGAAACTTCATCCGCTCGATGACGCCGAGCTCGAAGGCGAGCCGGTCGCGGTAGACTTCGGCGGTCTGCCCGGGACAAGGACCGTGCGCCGCGAGTCGGGCCTCAAGCCCCTCCTCCGCCTGACGGCGGAGTTCCAAAATTTCGGCCTCTTCGGCCTCCGCCGCGTCGACGTCGGCACCGGCGAAGCGCGGCAATATCGGCTTGCGGGTTCGTGGCCGGAACGAGCAGCGGCGGGCGATCTCGAGGGTGTTCTCGAGCGCTTCCGGCAGGTCGGCGAACAGGACCGCCATCTCCGCCTGGCTCTTCAGGCAGTGGTCGCGCGTCATCCGGCGGCGATCCTCATGGCTGACCAGCCGGTTGCTTGCCACCGCCATCAACGCGTCATGCGCGTCAAAATCCTCGGGCGAGGCAAAATACGGTTCGTTGGTCGCCACCAGCGGCAATTCGAGATCGTAGGCGAGCGCCACCATCTCGCTCTCGATGCGGCGGCCACGGCCGGCATGACGCTGAAGTTCGACGTAGAGGTTGCCTGGATAAATCGCGGAGAGGCTTTCCAGCCGCTCGCGCGCCACTTGCCCCCGACCGGCTTGGATCGCGGCCCCCACCGGACCGAGCGATCCGCCGGTGAGGACGATCAGCCCCTCCGACCGCGCCTGCAGCCAGTCGAGGCGAATGTGCGGACGGACGTTTCCATCGTGTTCGAGGTAGGCGAGCGAAACCAGTTCGACGAGGTTCTCGTAGCCGCGCTCGGTGGCGGCGATGAAGACCATCGCCGCGTGGGCCGCAAGGGTCGCCCGCTCGCGGTGCGAGTTTCCGGCTTCCGGGTCCGCGTCGTCGAAGTCGACCTCAAGCTGACAGCCGACGATCGGCTGGATCCCCGCCTTCGCGGCCTTCTCGGAGAATTCGAGCGCCCCGAAGAGGTTGTTGGTGTCGGCGATGCCCACGGCGGGCATGCCGTCGGCCTTGGCGTATTTGACGATCTGCTCGATCCGCAGCGCGCCCTCGAGCAAGGAGAAGGCGCTATGGCTGCGCAGGTGGACGAATTTGAGGGTCGATGGTCCGCTGGTGTTCTCGCCCATGTTCTTCTCCCGGTCCGTCGGTCGGCACCTTCGTCTCCCCACACCGGCCTGTCGAGGGCGGTGCGGGGGCTATCAACAGGCGAAGGATCAGATCGAATTGAGGATCAGGGAGAAGCTGGCGATGAACAGGGCGATGGCGGCAAGCGAGGCGAGGTCTTTGGCGAAAAGCAGCATCGGAGTGTTCCCTACTTGTTCTGTGTTCTCTTTTTGTTCCTTTGTGGCCGCTGAGTCAAGCGGTGTCGGTCCGTCCGGCAGGTGACGGACCTGGGCATGCGAGACATGGTTAAGGACGCGACGACGCGTCCGCCGGATCTGTCCGGTGGGCGCTTCCTCGCGGCTGAAATGGGGGCGGACTAGAAGCGGTGCGCGTCGTCGAGCACGAAGGGCACGATCTTGCCGCCCTCCAGAGTGATCGCCCGGTCCATTCGGGCGGCCAGCATATGGTTGTGCGTGGCGATGAGGGCAGCGACGCCCGACTGGCGCACGAGCGCCGTCAGCGCGTCGAAAACGTAGCCGGCGGTGGTCGGGTCGAGATTGCCGGTCGGCTCGTCGGCCAGGAGCACGTAGGGGCTGTTGGCGACCGCACGGGCGATGGCGACGCGTTGCTGCTCACCGCCGGACATCTCGGCCGGACGGTGGCTGGCCCGTGCGCCGACGCGCATGTAGTCGAGCAGCTGCTGCGCCCGCTCGGCCGCTTCCTTATGCCCGAGGCCGCAGATCAGCTGCGGCAGCATGACGTTCTCCAACGCCGAGAACTCCGGCAGAAGGTGGTGGAACTGGTAGACGAAGCCGATCGACTGGCGCCGCATCTGGGTACGGCGCTGGTCGCCGAGGCTGCCGCAGGCCTCCCCGTTGATGAAGACCTCGCCCTCGGTCGGACGCTCGAGCAGGCCGGCAATGTGCAGCAGCGTCGACTTGCCCGCACCGGACGGCGCGACCAGCGCCACCATCTCGCCAGGCTCAATCGCGAAATCAGCAGCATCCAGGATGACGAGCTTCTCCTCGCCCTGGGCATAGTGGCGGCTGACGTTCTCGAGGCGGAGGGACTGGGGCTTGTCGGTCATTCGTAGCGCAGTGCCTCGACGGGATCGAGTGTCGACGCCTTCCAGGATGGGAAGATCGTCGCGAGGAAGGAGAGGCCGAGCGCCATGGCGGTTACTAGCGCCACCTCGCTGACGTCGATCTCCGCCGGAAGCCGGCTGAGGAAATAAAACTCGGGGTCGAACAGGCTCTTGCCGGAAACCCAGGAGAAGAACTGCCGGATGTTCTCGATGTTGAGGCAGAAGACGACCCCGAGAAACAGGCCGGCGAGCGTTCCGGACACGCCGATCGACGCACCGGTGATGAAGAACACCCGCATCACCGAGCCCCGCGTCGCCCCCATCGTACGGAGAATAGCGATGTCGCGGCCCTTGTCCTTCACCAGCATGAAGAGGCCGGAGATGATGTTGAGCGCTGCCACCAGCACGATCAGCGTCAAGATGATGAACATGACGTTGCGCTCGACCTGCAGGGCCGAGAAGAAGGACTGGTTGTCTTGCTGCCAGGTGGTCGTGTAGTTCGGCCGCCCGGCCGCCTGCTCGACAGGGCCTTGGAGATTGCGCACGTCATCCGGGTCGGATGCGAAGATCTCGATCGACTGCGCTTGCCCCTCGGCGTTGAAGAACAGCTGGGATTCCGGAAACGGCATATAGACATAGGCTGCATCGAAGTCCGAGAGGCCGATCTCGAAGATTGCCACCACCGGATAGGCCTTGACGCGCGGCACGGTGCCGAGCGGTGTCGTGTCGCCGTCGGGCGAGATCAGGGTGATGCTGTCACCAAGGTTGAGGCCGAGCGTCTGCGCCAGGCGGCTGCCGATGGCGACGCCGCCGCTGGCGTCGAAATTGCCGATGGTGCCGAGAATGACGTTGTTCGCCACCGGCCCGAGCTTCATCAGGTCATCGCCGCGCACGCCCTTGACCAGCGCAAAGGACCGCGCGGCCCCGCTGCCGCTAACCAGCGCCTGGCCTTGCACCAGCGGCATGGCGTTCGTGACGCCCGCCACCTTCGCGATGCGGTCGGTGACCTCCGCGAAGTCGTTGAGTGGCGTATCGATCGGCCGCATAATGACGTGGCCGTTGACGCCAAGAATGCGTGTCAGCAACTCCGTGCGAAAGCCGTTCATCACCGACATCACGATGATCAGCGCCGCGACACCGAGCAGGATGCCGATGAAGGAGAAGCCGGCGATGACCGAGACGCCGGCATCCTTGCGCCGCGAGCGGAGATAGCGCCCGGCGATCATCCATTCGAACCGGGCGAAAGGTTTCGTCGCCCCGATTATCGGCGCCGGGCCCTTCACCTCGGTCTCCGCCAAGGCGCTCACGCGGCGATACGGGCGAGGACGTCGGCGAGCGGCAAGGCGAAGCGCTCCCCGGTGGCGCGGATTTTGATCTCCGCCTCTCCGGCCTTGGCGCCGCGCGGGCCGACGATCACCTGGATCGGCAGACCGATAAGGTCCATCGTCGCGAACTTCGCGCCGGCCCGCGTGTCCTCGTCGTCGAGGAGGACGTCGTAACCGGCGGCGCCGAGGTCGCGGTAGAGATCCTCGCAGGCCTTGTCGCAGTCGGCGTCGCCCGGCTTCATGTTGATCACGCCGACATCGAACGGCGCGACGCCCTTCGGCCAGATGATGCCGGCGTCGTCATGGCTGGCCTCGATGATTGCCGCGACCAGACGGCTCGGGCCGATACCGTAGGAGCCCATGAACACCGGGGTGTCCTTGCCGTCCGGGCCGGTCACCAGCGCCTTCATCGGCTCGGAATACTTGGTGCCGAAGTGGAAGATGTGGCCGACTTCGATCCCGCGCGCCTCGACCCGGTCCGCCTCCGGCACAACCTCGAAGGCCGCCGCGTCGTGCATGTCTTCGGTCGCGGCATAGGGCGTCGTCCAGGCCTCGACGACCGCGGCAAGCCCGGCGGCATCGTCAAAATCCACCCCGTCGCCCGGCGGTGCAAGGTCGAGATAGTCGCGGTGCAGGAATACGCCGCTCTCGCCGGTCGCGGCGAGGATGAGGAACTCGTGGCTCAGCTCGCCGCCAATCGGACCGGTATCGGCACGCATCGGGATCGCCTTCACGCCGAGCCGCTCGAAGGTGCGGAGATAAGCGACGAACATCCGGTCATAGGCGGTCTTCGCCTTGTCGTAGTCGACGTCGAAGGAATAGGCGTCCTTCATCAGGAACTCGCGCCCGCGCATCACGCCGAAGCGCGGCCGCACCTCGTCGCGGAACTTCCACTGGATGTGGTAGAGGTTGAGCGGCAAGTCCCTGTAGGACCGCACATACGAGCGGAAGATGTCGGTGATCATCTCCTCGTTCGTCGGACCGTAGAGCAGATCCTTCTTCTGCCGATCCTCGATCCGCAGCATCTCCTTGCCGTAGTCGTCATAGCGACCGCTCTCGCGCCAGAGATCGGCCGACTGGATCGTCGGCATCAGCATCTCGACGGCGCCCGAACGATCCTGCTCCTCGCGCACGATCTGGCAGATCTTGTCGAGCACGCGCTTGCCAAGCGGCAGCCAGGAGTAGATCCCGGCGGTCTGCTGGCGGATCATGCCGGCCCGCAACATCAGCCGGTGCGAGACGATCTCAGCCTCTTTCGGGGTTTCCTTGAGGATCGGCAGGAAGAAACGCGACATGCGCATGCTGGGACCGCACTTTCCGAATGTAACGAGGACTGCCTCGTGCTGCCGTGATGGGGCTGGAACAAGGCGACAGGGGAAAACTTCTGGATGTCAGACGGTGCCAACCGGAATCAGCGTCCCCATTTCGCCCCGGCCACCCGTTTCTTAAACGGTTCTTAACCCGCCACTGCCCGCTTGAAAAGCCACGGCAACCTTGCACGAGGAAGAGGCGGAAGAAGCTTAATCAGACGCCAGCTGTGTATATCATCCGTCATAAAACTGAAATTTATCGTGACAAGCGCTTTTTAGGCCGCTAACGTCAGGTCATAAAAGGACGTCGGAAAGACGCTCTAAACACGGTCTAGTCTCGGGAGGACGTGGTTTTCGGCGCAACCTTGGTTCGCGCCCCAGCCGGAGTAGCTGGTAGAAAACCCGGACCGTCATTTCAGGAAATGCAGGGCTCGCGCTCTGCATTTTTTTTGTGCGCATTTTAGCGAAGCTGAGATAGCGGTCGTCTGCCGCCAGCTGGGCGCGATTTCAACCAGCCCCGGGCAGGAAGTTTGGAAAGCTCGCGGGTCCGACGCCGAGAACCTCGGTCACCCAGTAGAACAACGCAAACACCAGCAGCGATACCGCCGATGTCCACAGCGCCGTCCGGGCAAAGCTGAAATGAGTCGGCGCACTCGCCGGCGTGCCGTCGACGATCTGGTTGTCGTCCCCCTGCGAGCGCAGACCGATAGGCAGTATGGCGAACAGAACCGTCCACCAGATGATGAAGTAGATCGCCAATCCGGTCGGCCAGCCCATTCTCAGATCTCCTCGAGTTCGATCAGCGTTCCCAGCATGTCGGCGGGATGGACGAAGATCACCGGTCGGCCATGGGCACCGATCTTCGGTTCACCCAGCACCCTGGCACCCTCGGCCAGCAGCATTTCGCGCGCCCGCGCCAGATCGTCCACCTCATAGCAGACATGGTGCATCCCGCCGCGGGGATTCTTTGCGAGGAAAGCCGCGATCGGCGATGCGTCGCCCAGCGGCTCCATCAGCTCGATCCGGCTGTTGACGAGGTCAACGAAGGCGACGGTCACCCCATGCTCAGGCAGAGACTGCGGCACCGAGACGCTGGCGCCAAGCGCATCGCGGTAGCGCGCAATGGCGGCCGAAAGATCCGGCACGGCCAAGGCCACGTGGTTCAGCCTGCCCAGCATTGCGTCTCTCCCCTCGCCCAAGTCACGCCCGCCGCAGCGCAAGGGCAATCGAACCACCCCGCCGACAGCAAGATGCCCGGACATTGCGCCCGGGCATCCATCATTTCAAAGATTAGCGGCTTTTACGACTGCGTCACGAAAACCGTGACGATCGGCTTCTTGCCCCAGTGCGAATAGGCCGCCGAACGCGTTGCCCGGCGCGCCGATTCGCGCACCAACTCCAGGTCCTTGCGACGACCGCGCGGAATGCTGCCGATCGCCTCGGCGACCGCATCGATCAGCAATTCCTCGAGTTCCTCGCCGGCGACGTCGAACTTCGGCAGGCCCAGGCAGACGACGTCGGGATCGTTGCGCAGTTCCAGCTTGCTGGTCAGCTCGATCAGCACCGTGACGTGGCCAACCTGGGCGACGCGGCGGCGCTCGCCGATGCCCATCTCCTCGATCGAACCGATCAGGTTGCCGTCCTTGTAGATGCGACCGACCGGCACCTCGTCGATCACCTCGGCCCGGCCCGGCGCGAGCCGAACCATCTTGCCGTTGCGGATCGACACGACCTCGGGAACGCCAAGGCTGCGCGCGAGCTCGGCATGCGCTGAAAGATGGGCGGCTTCACCATGCGCCGGAACGGCGATCTTCGGCTTCACCCATTCATACATCTGGCGCAGTTCGTTGCGGCGTGGGTGGCCGGAAACATGCACCAGCTTGTCGCTGTCCTCGACGATGAGGATGCCGCGGTCGATCAGTGCGTTCTTGATCTCAAGGATGCCCCGCTCGTTGCCGGGGATGGCCCGCGACGAGAACACGACCGTATCCCCCTTAGACAAGGCGACCGACGGATGCTCGTCGCGCGACAGGCGGGCCAAAGCCGCGCGGGCTTCGCCCTGGCTGCCCGTCAGAATGATCACTGCCTTTTCCCGCGGGATATAGCCAAAATCCTGCTCGCCCAGGAACTCCGGCAGACCCTCGAGGTAGCCAAGCTCCCCCGCGACATCGGCGACCCGCTTCATCGAACGGCCGAGCAGCAGGACCTGTCGGCCCGCCTCTTCAGCCGCGGTCGAGATCGACCGGATTCGGCCTACGTTTGACGAGAAGGTTGTCACGGCGACACGGCCGCTGGCTTCCTGAATCACCTCGCGCAGCGATTTCACCACGTCCTTCTCGCTCGGCGAGACACCTTCGCGCATGGCGTTGGTGGAGTCGCAGATGAGGGCGAGAACGCCCTCTTCGCCGATCTCGCGCAGCCGCTTCTCGTCGGTCGGCTTGCCGAGCGACGGGGTCGCGTCGATCTTCCAGTCGCCGGTGTGGACGACGGTGCCGAGCGGCGTGCGGATGGCGAGCGCCACCGGCTCCGGGATCGAGTGCGTGACGTTCACTGCCTCGATGTCGAACGGGCCTACCTTGAAGCGATCGCCGGCATTAAAAATTGTGACGGGGATCTTGGCAGCACCCGCCTCGCCTTCGCGCTTGGCCGACAGCAGCGCCGCGGTGAACGGCGTCGCATAGACCGGCACCTTCAGCATCGGCCAGAGGTCCATCAGCGCGCCATAATGATCTTCGTGCGCGTGGGTGATGACGATGCCCTTCAGGGCGCCGCGCTGCTCCTGGATAAAGCGGATGTCGGGGAACACCAGGTCCACGCCCGGAAGATCCGGTCCGGCAAAGGAGACGCCGCAATCGACGATGATCCATTCGCGGTCATGCTCGGGACCGTAGCCGTAGCAGGCGAAATTCATACCGATTTCGCCAATACCGCCGAGCGGCACAAATACCAGTTCTGTCAATATCTTGTCACTTCATCTTCGTAAGGCGATTCCGCCGTTTCAGTGGGGTCGTTCATCTCAAGGGCGCCATGCGCCAATCGTCGTTTGGTCCGAAGGTGCGCAGTGCCCGCACGCGTTCAGCCCAGCAAAAACACATCGCCTGCCGATACCAGACGGCGGTTGCCGTCAGCCTCGTCCAACACCAGCCGACCGGTCGGATCGAGATCGGCGAAGATCCCGGCAACCGACTGGTCCGGCAGGTTGACGGTGCAGGGTCTGCCGATACCGGCTGCATGGGAGATCCATGCTTGCCGGACGGCCGCAAAATTCGATCCGCGTCGCCAGAGGGCGATCGCGTCCTCAACGCCCGTTGCCACAGCGGCAAACACATCGGCCACCTCGGCGCTCATCCCCTCGCGCCGCAGTCCTGTGACGGGATAAGGTGTTCCTTCCGGAACATTCGCGACGTTCACACCGCAGCCAATCACCGTCGCAAGGCGCCCATCCGAAAGGCGTTCGCTCTCGACAAGAATGCCGGCAGTCTTCTTTCCTTCGATCAAAATATCATTCGGCCATTTGATCCGGATGTTCCGGCGATCCCCGCTGTCCAGCGATGCCAGTCCGTTCCGGACACCCAGCGCCGCGACCAGCGGAAGGTTCGAAACATGCTCGATCGGAGCGGGGTCGATCAGCAGTAGGCTGGTATATAGATTACCCCGCTCGGAAACCCAAGGGCGCGCCCGCCTGCCCTTTCCGGCAGACTGGCGTTCGGCAGTAACCCACAGCAGACCTGGATCCCCGGACCGCGCCGCCTCGAGGGCGATGACGTTCGTCGATCCAACCTCGTCGAGCGCGAGGCGCCGGCGAAGCGGCCGATGGGCCAAGGTCAGAAGAACGTCCCCGCAGCCGCCGTCGCCGCCGACAGAAGTGAGGGTCCGATGACGATGTAGAGCGGGAAGACGAAGAGTGCCGAAATCAGGAGGACGGCGCGCAGCTCGATCGTCATCGGCACGAAGCCTTCAGCCGGCTCGTCGAACCACATCACCTTCACGATGCGCAGGTAATAGAACAGGCTCACTGTCGACGCGACGACGCCGATGACCGCGAGCGGAACCAGACCAGCGCCGACAGCCGCCATGAAGACGTAGTACTTGCCAACGAAACCGACGAGCGGCGGAAGGCCTGCCAGCGACAGCATGAGCGCCGTGAGACCCAGCGCCATCATCGGATTGGTCCGCGACAGGCCAGCCAGTTCCTGGATCTCCTCGACCATGCCATTCTTCCGGCGCATCGCCAGGATGACGGCAAACGTGCCGAGAGTCATCGCCATGTAAGTCGCCATGTAGATGACGACACCGCGCACGCCGAGCGCATCGCCGGCGGCAAGGCCGACCAGCGCATAGCCCATGTGGCCGATCGAGGAATAGGCCATCAGACGCTTGATGTTGCGCTGACCGATCGCGGCGAACGCGCCGAACACCATCGAGGCGATCGAGATGAAGACGATGACCTGGCGCCAGTCGCCGGTATAGGGACCAAAGCCCTGGACAGTGAAGCGCGTCAGCAGCGCCATCGCCGCAACCTTCGGCGCCGCGGCGAAGAACGCCGTCACCGGTGTCGGGGCGCCCTCGTAGACGTCGGGCGTCCACATGTGGAACGGCACAGCCGAAATCTTGAAGGCAAGGCCCGAGATCACGAAGACAAGGCCAACGACCAGACCGAAAGAACGGCCTTCGGCAGACAGGGCCGCGGCAATCTGCTGGAAGCCGATCTGGCCGGTGAAGCCGTAGACCATCGACGCGCCGTAGAGCAGCATGCCCGAGGAAAGCGCGCCGAGGATGAAGTACTTCAGTCCCGCCTCGGTGGAGCGGACATTGTCGCGGTTGAAGGCGGCGATGACGTAGAGGGCGAGCGACTGCAGCTCGAGGCCCATGTAGAGCGCGATGAGGTCACCGGCCGAGACCATCAGCATCATGCCGACGGTGGCCAGCACGATGAGAACGGGGAACTCGAAGCGGTCCAGACGGTCGCTGCCGGCAAAGCCCACCGACATCACCACGGCGGCAGCCGAGCCGATGAGCACCAGAACCTTCATGAACCGCGCGAACGGATCAAGCACGAAGGATCCGCCGAAAGCGACGCCATTGGGCGCCACGAACATCAGCCAGAGCGCAGACACGAGGAGAAGCACCACGGCCAGCTTGGTGATCAGCCGGGCACTCTTCTCGCCAATGAAGACGCCGAGCATCAGGAGAGCCATCGCACCCACCGCGAGGATCATCTCGGGGCCGATCATCGGCAGGCTGGCGGAGAGGAAATCGGGTGTCATCATCGTCTCCGGCTACTGCGCCAGCGCGAGGGAATGGGCCGCCTCGATCGCAGCGGTGTAGTTCGACACCAGCGCGTCGACCGAGGCTGCGGTCGCATGGAACACCGGCATCGGGTAGACGCCGTAGAAGATCGTCAGCACCACCAGCGGATAGAGCAGGATCTTCTCGCGGCGCGAGAGATCAAGAATGTCCTTGAGGTTATCCTTGACCAGTTCGCCGAAGATCACCCGGCGATAGAGCCACAGCGCGTAGCAGGCCGACCAGATGACGCCCGTCGTTGCGAAGATCGCGACCCATGTGTTGGCGCGGTAGGCGCCCATCATGGTCAGGAACTCACCGACGAAGCCCGACGTGCCGGGAAGGCCGACATTTGCCATGGTGAAGATCAGGAACACCGTCGCGTATTTCGGCATGCGGCTGACGAGACCGCCATAGGCGGAGATTTCGCGGGTGTGCATGCGGTCGTAGACGACGCCGACGCAGAGGAAGAGCGCGCCGGAGACGAGACCGTGCGAGAGCATTTGGAAGATTGCCCCCTGCACGCCCTGATCATTGCCGGAGAAGATGCCCATGGTCACGAAGCCCATATGCGCCACCGAGGAATAGGCGATGACCTTCTTGATATCGTCCTGCATCAGGGCGACCAGCGAGGTGTAGATGATCGCCACTACCGACAGCGTGAACACCAGCGGCGCAAAGTCGGCCGAGGCCAGCGGGAACATTGGCAGCGAGAAGCGCAGGAAGCCGTAGCCGCCGAGCTTCAGCAGAATGCCGGCGAGGATCACAGAGCCTGCCGTCGGCGCCTCGACGTGCGCATCCGGCAGCCATGTGTGAACCGGCCACATCGGCATCTTCACCGCGAAGGACGCGAAGAAGGCGAGCCACAGCCAGGTCTGCATCGAGGCAGGGAAGTTGTAGGCCAGAAGATCGGGGATCTGCGTCGTACCGGCGGTAAAGGACATCGCCATGATGGCGACGAGCATCAGGACCGAACCGAGGAAGGTATAGAGAAAGAACTTGTAGCTGGCGTAGACGCGCCGCTTGCCGCCCCAGACGCCGATGATCAGGAACATCGGGATCAGCGAGCCTTCGAAGAAGACGTAGAAGAGGACGATGTCGATCGCGCAGAACACGCCGACGACCAGCGTCTCCAGGAGGAGGAACGCGATCATGTACTCCTTCACGCGGGTCTGGATGGTCTCCCAGCTCGCAAGGATGCAGATCGGCATCAAGAAGGTCGTGAGGATCACGAACAGCATCGAGATGCCGTCAATGCCCATGTGATAGCTGATGCCGCCCTCGCCCAGCCACTGCGCCTGCTCCACCATCTGGAAGCCGGTCACGCTGTTGTCGAAGTCGATCCAGATGAGGAGCGACAGGAGGAAGACGAAGACGCTGGTGATCAGCGCGATGTTGCGCACATTGCGGCGCGCGAGTTCGTTGTCGTCCTTGACCAGCATGATCAGGAGGACGCCGACCAGCGGCAGGAAGGTAACGGCAGAGAGGATCGGCCAACCGGTCATCAGCTTGCTCCTCCGACCATCATCCAGGTGACGAGGACCGCGACGCCGATCATCATGGCGAAGGCGTAGTGATAGAGGTAGCCGCTCTGCAGCTTGACCGCGCGACCGGTGACATCGAGCACGCGGGCAGAGATGGCATCGGGACCGAAGCCGTCGATGATCTTCACGTCACCGGTCTTCCAGAGGAAGCGGCCAACGCGCTTGGCGGTCCGGACGAACAGGAAGTCGTAGAACTCGTCGAAGTACCACTTGTTGAGGAGGAAGGCGTAGAGGCCGCGGTGCGTCTCGGCGATCTTCTTCGGCGTGCCCGGCGAGCGGATGTAGAACTGCCAGGCCAAAGCGAATCCGATGACCATCGCGACGAACGGCGACGCGATGACCCAGCCCGGCACCTCGTGGCGGTCGTGCAGGATGTGGTTCTCCGGTCCCGAAAACAGCGCGGTGCGCCAGAACTCGTTGTAGCCCTCGCCAAGGAAATACGGCTCGAACACGATACCGGCCAGGAGCGCGCCGGCGGCCAGGATGAACAGCGGCACCAGCATGACCATCGGCGACTCGTGCACGTGATGCATGACCTCGTGCGAGGCGCGCGGCTTGCCGTGGAAGGTAAGGAAAATCAGGCGCCAGGAGTAGAAGCTGGTCATCAGCGCGGCGATCACCGTCATGCCGAAGGCGTAGCCCGCGAAGGCGTTGTGGCCGGCAAAGGCGCTCTCGATGATCGCGTCCTTGGAGAAGTAGCCGGCAGTGAACGGGAAGCCGGTCAGCGCGAGCGTGCCGATCACCATCATCCAATAGGTCTTCGGAATGTATTTCCGAAGGCCGCCCATGTGGCGCATGTCCTGCTCGCCATCCACCGCGTGGATCACCGAGCCGGCGCCGAGGAACAGCAGTGCCTTAAAGAAGGCGTGCGTGAAGAGGTGGAAAACCGCCGCGCCATAGGCACCGACGCCGAGCGCGACGAACATGTAGCCGAGCTGCGAGCAGGTGGAGTAGGCGATGACGCGCTTGATGTCGTTCTGCACGAGGCCGATCGTCGCCGCAAAGAACGCCGTCGTCGCGCCGATGAAGGTGACGAAGGTCAGCGCCGAATGCGACAGCTCGAACAGCGGCGACATGCGCGCCAGCATGAAGACGCCCGCGGTGACCATCGTTGCCGCATGGATCAGCGCGGAGACCGGGGTCGGGCCTTCCATCGCGTCCGGCAGCCAGGTGTGCAGGCCGAGCTGCGCCGACTTGCCCATGGCGCCCATGAACAGCAGGAGGCAGATGACGGTCATCGCACCACCGGTGGTCAGCGAGTATCCGGCGAAGGTGAAGATCGCATGCGACATCGCGTTGGCGGCAGGCTCGGCGGTGGCGGCGGCAGCCTCCGCACCATGCGCCGCGCCAGCACCCAGCTGTGCGGCCATATCGGCCGCGCCGGCGAAGATGGTGTCGAGGTTGACCGAGCCGAACATCACGAAGATCGCGAAGATGCCGAGCGCGAAGCCGAAATCACCGACGCGGTTGACGATGAAAGCCTTCATCGCCGCCGCCGAGGCGGACGGCTTCTTGTACCAGAAACCGATCAGCAGATAGGAGGCGAGACCGACGCCCTCCCAGCCGAAGAACATCTGGACGAGATTGTTCGACGTCACCAACATCAGCATGGCGAAGGTGAAGAGTGAGAGATACGCAAAGAAACGCGGCCGGTGCGGGTCGTGGTGCATGTAGCCGATGGAATAGACATGCACGAGCGACGAGACCGTGTTCACGACCACCAGCATGACCAGCGTCAGCCGGTCGATCCGCAGCGACCAGGACACGTCGAGCGTGCCGGACTGGATGAACTGCAGCAGCGGCACGCGCAGCGTCTCGCCCTCGCCGAAGCCGAAGGAGATGAAGGCGATCCAGGACAGGATGGCCGAAACGATGAGAAGGCCGGAGGTCGTGTACTCGGACGCCTTGGCGCCCATCTGATTGCCGAACAGGCCGACGATCAGGAAGCCGACCAGCGGCAGGAGGACGATCGCTTGATACATCGACGATCAGCCTTTCATCGTGTTGACGTCTTCGACCGCGATCGAGCCGCGGTTCCGGAAGAAGACGACGAGAATTGCAAGGCCGATGGCCGCTTCCGCAGCCGCGACCGTGAGAATGAACAGCGCGAAGACCTGACCCACGAGATCGTTCAGGAAGGCCGAGAACGCCACAAGGTTGAGGTTTACCGAGAGCAGGATGAGCTCGATCGACATCAGGATGGTGATGACGTTCTTCCGGTTGAGAAAGATGCCGAAGACGCCCGTCACGAAGAGGATGGCGCCGACGGTGAGGTAATGGCCGAGACTGACTTCCATGTTCTTTATCCTTGCCCCGACGACATCAGATGCCCTGCCCGCTCTTGACCTTGCGGATCTCGATCGCGGTTTCCGGTGTGCGTGCCACCTGCTCCGGGATCGACTGGCGGCGGATGCCGACCTTGTGGCGCAGCGTCAGGACGATCGCCCCGATCATCGCAACGAACAGGATCAAGCCGGCGATCTGGAAGAAGTAGACGTAGCGTGTGTAGAGGATGAAGCCGAGCGCCTCGATGTTCGAGGTCGTCGCAAGCGCCGGCGTCGGGTAGGCGGTCGCGGTGGCAAGGTTCGGCGAGTAGACATTGCCGGTCACCGCGATGACGAGTTCCGCGAGCAACACGATGCCAATGATCGCGCCGATCGGCGCGTAGTCGAGGGCACCGCGCTTCAGCGCGACGAAGTCGACATCGAGCATCATGACGACGAACAGGAAGAGCACCGCCACCGCGCCGACATAGACGACGATCAGGATCAGCGCGAGAAACTCTGCACCGGTCAGCAGGAACAGCCCCGCTGCAGCGACGAAGGTCAGAATCAGAAACAGGACCGAGTGCACCGGATTGCGCGACAGCACCACCATGATGGCGGCGCCGATGGTCACGGCGGCAAAGACGTAGAAGAAAAGTGCCTGCAGGCCCAGCATCGTCGGGCTCCTTGTCGTCGTTCGCCAAAGGCTTTTGCCGCTGGCCGTCTTGCGTGTCTGTCGATGTCGGGGATTCGGGGAGAGCTCGAAGCGCCCTTCCCGTCACCGCCCCGGATTAGCGGTACGGCGCGTCGAGTGCAATATTGCGCGCGAGTTCCCGCTCCCAGCGATCGCCGTTCGCGAGGAGCTTGTCCTTGTCGTAGTAGAGCTCTTCGCGCGTCTCGGTCGAGAACTCGAAGTTCGGGCCCTCGACGATGGCGTCGACCGGGCAGGCTTCCTGGCAGAAGCCGCAGTAGATGCACTTCACCATGTCGATGTCATAACGCACCGTGCGGCGGGTGCCGTCATTCCGGCGCGGGCCGGCCTCGATGGTGATCGCCTGCGCGGGGCAGATCGCCTCGCAGAGCTTGCAGGCAATGCAGCGCTCTTCGCCGTTGGGATAACGGCGCAGAGCGTGCTCTCCACGAAAGCGAGGGCTCTGAGGGTTCTTCTCGAAGGGATAGTTGATGGTCGCCTTCGGCGCGAAGAAGTAGCGCATCGACATCACGAACGCCTTGGCGAACTCGACGAGGAACAGCGACTTGATGGTCTGGGTGACGGCGGTCATGGATCAGCCCCCAAGGCTTGAAGCGGACAGGCTCTCCGCCACGATCGGGCCGACGAACCAGCCGACAATCGGGAAGACGAAGAGCGACATGATGCGGATCAGCTTCAG
Source organism: Mesocryomonas lacus (assembly GCF_055730135.2). NCBI lineage: Bacteria > Pseudomonadati > Pseudomonadota > Alphaproteobacteria > Hyphomicrobiales > Aurantimonadaceae > Mesocryomonas > Mesocryomonas lacus. The sequence continues at coordinate 350,316 of NZ_JBUZWE020000005.1, forward strand.
CGGTCCCGAGGCGGCAGCGCGCGCATTGGCGCGGCCGGCTGCCCCGAGGACCACGAAGTCTGCGATACCGACGAGAAGGCCGATGATCGCACCGATGATGGCGGCGGTCATCACGCCGGACCCCAGCCCGTCAGCTTCAGCACGAAGGCGACGATGACGACCATCCCGAGCGAGATCGGCAGGAAGACCTTCCAACCCAGCCGCATCAGCTGGTCGTAGCGGTAGCGCGGCACGAAGGCCTTGACCATCGCGAACATGAAGAACACCAGCGCCACCTTAGCAAGGAACCAGATGATGCCCGGGACCCAGGTGAACGGCGCGAAAGCGAAAGGCGGGAGCCAGCCTCCGAGGAAGAGGATCGTCGTCAGGCAGCACATCAGGGTGATAGCGGCATACTCGCCGAGCATGAACATCATGTACGGGGTCGAGCCGTACTCCACCATGAAGCCCGCGACGAGCTCGGACTCCGCTTCCGGCAGATCGAAAGGCGGCCGGTTCGTCTCGGCGAGCGCCGAGATGAAGAAGATGATGAACATCGGGAACAGCGACAGCCAGTGCCAGTCGAGGAACGTGTTCGGCAAGCCGATCATCGTGCCGACGCCGTCGCGCTGGGCGAGGACGATGTCGGTGAGGTTCAGCGAGCCGACGCAGAGCAGAACCGTGACGATGACGAAGCCGATCGAGACCTCGTAGGACACCATCTGCGCGGCCGAGCGAAGCGCGCCGAGAAAGGCGTACTTCGAGTTCGACGCCCAGCCGCCCATGATCACGCCGTACACCTCGAGCGAGGAGATGGCGAAAATGTAGAGGATGCCGATATTGATGTCGGCGATCACCCAGCCGTCGGCGACTGGCACCACGGCGAAGGTCGCGAGTGCGAGCGTCACTGCCACGAGCGGTGCCAAAAGGAACACTGCCTTATCGGCAGAGGCCGGGATCACCGGCTCCTTCAGGACGAACTTCAGGAGATCGGCGAAGGACTGGAACAGTCCCCAGGGGCCAACGACGTTCGGTCCGCGGCGCATCTGCACCGCCGCCCAGATCTTGCGATCGGCAAGCAGGATGTAGGCGATGAGCACCAGCAGGACGACGAGGAAGAGCAGGCACTGGGCGATGATGACGATCGCGGGCCAGGCGTAGACGGAGAAGAAGTCAGTCATGGTCCCTCTCCCTATTCCGCGGCTTGCAGGTGTTCGGCATGCGCGAGCTGCGAGCACTCCGCCATCACCTTGGAGGCGCGGGCGATCGGGTTGGTCAGATAGAAATCGCCGGTGCCCGACACGAAGGACGGACCGGAAAGGGTCTCCGCGCGATCGGCGAGCGTCGTGATGACCGATGCGTCGGCAGCGACCACCGCGTTCGAGCGGAGATGCGCGTGGCTCCCGTAGAGATCGGCGCGGAGTGCCGAGAGCGAATCGAACGGCAAGGTCTTGCCGAGGACCGCCGACAGCGCCCGCAGGATCGCCCAATCTTCACGCGCGTCACCTGGGGGGAAAGCCGCCCGGCTGCCGGTCTGCGCCCTGCCCTCGACATTGACCCAGGTCCCCGACTTCTCGGTGTAGGCCGCAGCCGGCAGGATGACATCGGCGCGGTGGGCACCCTTGTCGCCATGCGTGCCGATGTAGACGACGAAGGGACCAGCCGCGATGTCGATCTCGTCGGCGCCAAGGTTGAAGAGCACATCGACACCGCCGCGGGCCATCTCGGCCGCGGTCTGGCCGCCCTCGCCCGGCACGAAGCCGATGTCGAGGCCGCCGACGCGCGACGCCGCATTGTGGAGGACGTTGAAGCCGTTCCAGCCCTCGCCGACAGCCCCGATCTCGCGGGCGAGCGCAGCTACCGCCGCCAAAACGGCTGCGCCGTTGCTGCCGGTGAGCGCGCCTTGGCCAACGATGATCATCGGCTTCTTCGCGGCCATCAGCGCCTCGTAGAAGCCGCGGTTGGCGCCCTCGATGTTCGACAACGTATCCGGCCCGGCGCCGAGATAAACAGCGTCGTAGCGGAGGTCGATCTTTTCGCCGATCATGCCGATCGGGAAGCCGCCCATCCGCCAGCGCTTGCGGATGCGCGCATTGAGCACGGATGCCTCGTAGCGCGGGTTCGCGCCGATGATCAGCAGCGCGTCGGCATCCTCGATGCCGGCGATCGACGTGTTGAAAATGTAGGACGCCCGGCCGTCTGACGGATCGAGTGCGGCGCCATCCTGGCGGCAGTCGATGCTGGACGAGCCGAGTTCGCCCATCAGCCGCTTCATCGCCCACATGTCCTCGATCGAGGCGAGATCACCGGCGATCGCACCAACCTTGGCGCTGGTGGTGGCGGAAACCTTGGCCTTGATCGCCGCGAACGCGTCCGACCAGGAGGCGGCGACGAGGCGGCCGTCCTTGCGGACATAAGGCTTGTCGAGGCGCTGGGTGCGAAGGCCGTCCCAGACGAAGCGGGTCTTGTCGGAGATCCACTCTTCGTTGATGGACTCGTTGATGCGCGGCAGGATGCGCATGACTTCGCGGCCGCGCGTGTCGACGCGGATCGCCGAGCCGACGGCATCCATCACGTCGATGCTCTCGGTCTTGGTCAGCTCCCACGGGCGCGCCTGGAAGGCGTAGGGGCGCGAGGTCAGCGCGCCGACCGGGCAGAGGTCGATGACGTTGCCCTGCAACTCCGACGTCATCGCGTTCTCGAGATAGGTCGTGATTTCGGCGTCCTCGCCGCGGCCGATCAGGCCCAGCTCGGAAATGCCGGCGACCTCGGTCGTGAAGCGGACGCAGCGCGTGCAGTGGATGCAGCGGGTCATGATCGTCTTGACCAGCGGACCGATATACTTGTCCTCAACGGCGCGCTTGTTCTCGCGGTAGCGCGAGTTGTCAGCGCCGAAGGCCATGGCCTGATCCTGCAGGTCGCACTCGCCGGCCTGATCGCAGATCGGGCAATCCAGCGGATGGTTGATCAGCAAGAATTCCATCACGCCCTCGCGGGCCTTCTTCACCATCGGGGTGTTGGTGAAGATTTCCGGGCTCTCGCCGTTCGGACCGGGTCTGAGGTCGCGCACGTTCATGGCGCAGGAGGCCGCTGGCTTCGGCGGTCCGCCCTTCACCTCTATCAGGCACATGCGGCAATTGCCGGCGATCGACAGCCGCTCGTGGAAGCAGAAGCGCGGGATTTCGACACCGGCCTCTTCGGCCGCCTGCAACAGCGTATAGTGGTCGGGAACGTCGATCTCGGTGCCGTCGACTCTGAGTTTGGCCATGTCAGTTGCCTCGTGGGTCTTTCGCCGCGGTGTACGCAGCGAACAGTTCGGCGACGGCGATACCGTTGATCGTCATGCCATCCGTATTGACGTTGTCGAAGGCGGCGTCCGTGAAGTTGGCGTTCTTGAACCGGGCCTCGGTCATGTCGACGTCGGTGAACAAGGTGCCCGCCAGGTCCGCACTGGTGATCTCGGCGCCCGACAGGTCGACGTTCTCGAAACGGGCTTCCGACAGGTCCGTGTCGGAAAACGCCGAATGCGAGATGTCCGCCTTCTGGACCGTCAAAACGTCGGCGCGGCCGATGATCTCCGTCATCTCTACTCCGCCGCTTCGAGGATCAGCGGACGGTTTACGCCCGGCGCCTTGTTGGCGGAGAACTCGTCGATGCGGCGCTCCACCTCGGCACGGAAATGACGCATCAGGCCCTGGATCGGCCAAGCCGCCGCATCGCCGAGCGCGCAGATGGTGTGACCCTCGACCTGCTTGGTGATGTCGAGCAGCATGTCGATCTCGCGCTTCTCGGCATTGCCGACGACCATGCGCTCCATCAACCGCCACATCCAGCCGGTGCCCTCGCGGCACGGCGTGCACTGGCCGCAGCTCTCGTGCTTGTAGAAATAGCTGAGACGCGCGATGGCACGCACGATGTCGGTCGACTTGTCCATGACGATCACCGCGGCGGTGCCGAGCGAGGTCTTGATGTCCTTCAAGCCGTCGAAGTCCATCTTGCAGTCGATGATGTCGGCCGCCGGCACGAGCGGCACCGAGGAGCCGCCGGGGATGACGGCGAGCAGATTGTCCCAGCCGCCGCGAATGCCGCCACAATGCGTGTCGATCAGCTCGCGGAAGGTGATGCCCATCTCTTCCTCGACGGTGCACGGCTTGTTGACGTGACCGGAGATGCAGAAGAGCTTGGTGCCGGTGTTGTTGGCGCGGCCGAGCGCGCCGAACCAGGCGCCGCCGCGGCGCAGAATGGTCGGCGCAACGGCAATCGACTCGACGTTGTTGACGGTCGTCGGGCAGCCGTAGAGGCCCATGTTCGCCGGGAACGGCGGCTTCAGGCGCGGCTGGCCCTTCTTGCCCTCGAGGCTCTCGAGCAGCGCCGTCTCCTCGCCGCAGATGTAGGCACCCGCGCCATGGTGGACGTAGATATCGTAGTCCCAGCCGGAACCGTTGTCCTTGCCGAGCTTGCCGGCCTGGTACAGCTCATCGATCGCCAGCTGCAGCGCCTCGCGCTCGCGCACGTACTCGCCGCGGACATAGATGTAGCAGACATGCGCGCCCATCGCGAAACCGGCGATCACGCAGCCTTCCAGCAGCGTGAAAGGGTCGTTGCGCATGATGTCGCGGTCCTTGCAGGTGCCCGGCTCGGACTCGTCCGCATTGACGACGAGGTAGTGCGGACGGCCGTCCGACTCCTTCGGCATGAACGACCATTTGAGTCCGGTCGGGAAGCCGGCACCGCCACGGCCGCGAAGGCCGGAGGCCTTCATCTCGTTGATGATCCAGTCGCGGCCCTTGCCGATCAGCTCGGCGGTATCGGTGAAATGGCCGCGCGACATTGCGCCCTGCAGGCTCTTGTCCTTCAGGCCGTAGATGTTGGTGAAGATGCGATCCTTGTCCTGAAGCATCTCAGACTCCCCGTCCTGTCGACCGCATCACTTGGCCTTTTCCGGCGCCGGCGAAGCATCATCGCTGACGCGTGCGCCTTCCGTCGGCGCATCGGCGTCGTTGCGCTTCTTCGCAAACGGCGCCGCTGCCGACTGGCCCGGCTCCAGGCCACCCTTATCCGAAGCCTCGGTCGTCGCCGCCTTGGTGGCGTCGTCTTCCTTGTCGCCCGCGCCCGTCGGCCCGCCCTCGGAGCCTCCGGTATGGCCGGCGCCCGGCACGTGCGCGCCCTTGGACGGGTCGATGCTCTCGGCCGTCTCGACCGACTGCGGGACGTTGTTCTGGTTTGCCTTGCCTGGCGCTGCGATGCTCGGATCGGTCTCAGGCGCATGCGTCGTCGGACGACCTGCGTTTGAAGGCACCGTCTCGCTAGACGCGCCCTCTCTGGATCCGCCATCCTGCGCCGCCGCTTCGCCCTTAGGCTTCTCCTCGGACGTCAACGACGTCAGGCCGCCCTCGGGCGCCGACAGATGCCGATCGATCTGCGGACCGACCTTGACGGCCTCGTCGCGCTCGAAAGCATCGATCATCTGCTCCAGCCGCTCCGGCGTCAGGTCTTCGTAGGTGTCCTTGAACACCATGACCATCGGCGCGTTGACGCAGGCGCCGAGGCACTCGACCTCTTCCCAGGACAGCGTGCCGGAAGCGTTGAGATGGAACTGGTCGTGGTGGATCTTGGACTGGCAGACGCGCTTCAGCGCGTCCGAGCCGCGCAGCATGCACGGCGTCGTTCCGCAGACCTGAATGTGCGCCTTCGTCCCCACCGGCTTCAGCTGGAACTGGGTGTAGAAGGTCGCGACCTCGAGCACCCGAATCAGCGGCATCTGCAGCATGCCGGCGATGTGCTCGATCGCGGGCTTGGAGACCCAACCATCCTGGTCCTGAGCCCGCATCAACAGCGGAATCACGGCGGACTGCTGGCGCCCTTCCGGATACTTACGGATCGTGTCTTCCGCCCAGGTCGAATTATCGGCCGAAAAGGCGAAGCTGGCGGGCTGGACACTGTCTTCCGCGAGACGTCTGACTGACATCGGACCTCGGCTTTTTGGTTTGTTTCTAAACGTGATGTTGCGGCGCGTTCTAACATACGCGCCGCAAAAGGCCAGTGTCCGAAAGCCGCAGCATCGGGCTATCGGAAATCAATTGTCGGACTTATCGTCACGGGTCTGCGAACAGGCTCTCGACGGTCAGTTCCATGCCCGGTGGCGTCAGCACAATCGTGCTACCGGCCCCGAGCAATCGGGTGGTGATTTCGCCGTCTGCACAGTCCCGCCGGTGATGGATCACCCGCCGGTCGTCGTAGACGATGAGGTAGTGCAGGATCGACGGCACCGAGAAGTAATCAATCAGTTTTCGGTCGACATCCGTCCGAACGCTGGAGGGCGAGATCACCTCGACCACAACGACCGGGTTTGGGGCGTATGTCTTCTCACGGTCGTAGGGACCGCACTGCACCAATGCATCGGGCTCGCGCACCGTCCGGTCGCTGACTTTAATGCCAACCCCATCGGGGAAAGCGCGGCAGTCAAGCCCGTTTGCCTGGATCGCCTGCCGCAAGGCGAGCCAAATGGTCGCCGTGCGTTCGGCGTGGCTCACCCGCTCCGACTGCAGACGGACGGCGTCCCCTTCGATCAGCTCATAGCGTTCGCCCTCACCCCAGCTTTCGGCCCAGGTGAAGAATTCGTCCGCGCTCATCGCGGCTGTTCTGGCGGCTTCGGCGCTCATGCCTTCACCTTATCACATCCAGAGCCAGCCAAGGACTGGCGAATTAACGGTCCACTTCTCCAAAAACGATGTCGAGCGAGCCGAGAATGGCGGAGACGTCGGCCAACATGTGCTTGCGGCACATGAAGTCCATCGCCTGGAGATGGGCAAAACCCGGCGCCTTGATCTTGCAGCGGTGCGGCTTGTTCGTGCCGTCCGCAACAAGGTAGACGCCGAACTCGCCTTTCGGCGCCTCGACGGCACAGTAAACCTCACCCGCCGGTACGTGGAAGCCCTCGGTGTACAGCTTGAAGTGATGGATCAGGGCTTCCATCGAACGCTTCATCTGTCCGCGGCTCGGCGGTACGACCTTGCCCTCAGTTGAGGACACCGGCCCGAGCCGCTCCTTGCCCGACAGGCGCTCGACGCACTGCTTCATGATCTTCACGGATTCACGCATCTCGACCATGCGGATGAGATAGCGATCGTAGCAGTCACCGTTCTTGCCGATCGGGATGTCGAAATCCATGTCGGCGTAGCACTCGTAGGGCTGCGACTTCCGCAGATCCCACGCAGCGCCAGAGCCGCGCACCATCACGCCCGAGAAGCCGAGCGCCCAGCAATCCTCGATACCGATGACGCCAATGTCGACATTTCGCTGCTTGAAGATGCGGTTGCCGGTCAGAAGCTCGTCGATGTCGTCGAGGGTCGCGAGGAACGGGTCGCACCAGGCGCCGATGTCATCGACCAGTTCGGGCGGCAGATCGAGATGGACGCCACCCGGCCGGAAGTAGGCGGCGTGCATGCGCGAGCCGGACGCACGCTCGTAGAACACCATCAGCTTCTCGCGCTGCTCGAAACCCCAGAGTGGCGGGGTAAGCGCGCCGACGTCCATCGCCTGCGTGGTGACGTTGAGGAGATGCGACAGGATGCGGCCGATCTCGGAGTAGAGCACCCGGATCAGCTGCGCGCGGATCGGAACTGTTACCTCTGTCAGCTTCTCGACCGCGAGGCAGAAGGCATGTTCCTGATTCATCGGCGCGACGTAGTCGAGCCGGTCGAAATAGGGGATCGCCTGCAGGTAGGTCTTCGCCTCGATCAGCTTTTCCGTGCCGCGGTGCAAGAGGCCGATATGCGGATCGACGCGCTCGACGATCTCGCCATCGAGCTCGAGCACGAGCCGAAGAACGCCATGCGCCGCCGGATGCTGCGGGCCGAAGTTGATATTGAAGTTGCGGACGTCGATTTCAGCCATGGCTGTGTATCCTGTTCGGCAGTTGTCGCTGCCCTGCCCTGTCGGACGCTTTAGTTCGCCTTGGACTTCTCATCGCCCGGCAGCACGTATTCGGTGCCTTCCCATGGCGAGAGGAAGTCGAAATTCCGGAACTCCTGTCGCAGCGCGACCGGCTCGTAGACCACCTGCTTCAGCACTTCATCATAGTGAACTTCGACAAAGCCGGTCAGCGGGAAGTCCTTGCGCAGCGGATGTCCCTCGAAACCGTAGTCGGTCAGGATCCGGCGCAGGTCAGGGTGGCCCGTGAACAGGATACCGTACAGATCGTATGCTTCGCGCTCGAACCAGTCGGCGCCAGAATAGACGCCAGTCACCGACGGAACCGGGTCGTCTTCGTTGGTGCGAACCTTGACCCGGATGCGCTGGTTCAGATGCGGCGACAGAAGATGATAGACCACGTCGAAGCGCTGCTCGCGCTCCGGATAATCGACGCCGCAGATGTCGGTAAGGTTCAGGAACTGCGCCTTGCGGTCGTCGCGCAGGAAGGTCAGGACCGCAACGATATCGGCGCGATCAACCATCAGCGTCAGTTCGCCGAAGCGGATGCTCGACCCGCCGACCTTGGCGCCGAGTGAAGTGTTGATGTGTTCGGCGAGTTCGTTCATCGGACGCGCGGGCCTCTTCTTTCAGGACGCCATGACGGGAAAGAGCGCCTAGCGCTCGATCGTCCCCGTTCGGCGGATCTTCTTCTGCAGCAGCAGCACGCCATACAGCAGCGCTTCCGCCGTCGGCGGGCAGCCCGGCACGTAGATATCGACGGGTACGACGCGGTCGCAGCCGCGCACAACCGAATAGGAATAATGGTAGTAGCCGCCGCCATTGGCGCAAGAGCCCATCGAGATGACGTAGCGTGGCTCCGGCATCTGGTCGTAGACCTTGCGCAGCGCCGGGGCCATCTTGTTGGTCAGCGTGCCCGCAACGATCATCACGTCCGACTGCCGGGGTGAGGCGCGCGGCGCGAAACCAAAGCGCTCGGCATCGTAGCGCGGCATCGACATCTGCATCATCTCGACGGCGCAGCAGGCAAGGCCGAACGTCATCCACATCAGCGAGCCCGTGCGTGCCCACTGGATGAGATCGTCCGTCGAGGTCACGAGGAAGCCCTTGTCGGCCAGTTCGTCATTGATGTCTGTCAGAAAGCGGTCCTGCGCTGGCGGCACCTGGAGCGCCGACGACCGGCTGCCCGCTTCCACCGCAGCAGCCCGCATGAAGGTCTCTCTATCGGTCAATCCCATTCGAGGGCGCCTTTCTTCCACTCATAGATGAAGCCGACGGTCAGGACGCCGAGGAAAACCATCATCGACCAGAGCCCGAACCAACCCACGGCACCGAAGGACGCTGCCCACGGAAACAGGAAGGCCACTTCGAGGTCGAAGATGATGAACAGAATCGAGACGAGGTAGAACCGCACATCGAATTTCATGCGCGAATCATCGAACGCGTCAAAACCGCACTCGTACGCCGACAGCTTCTCGTCGTCCGGCGCCTTGAAGGCGACCAGGAACGGCGACACCAGCAGCGCAAGTCCGATGAACAGCGCGACGCCGACGAAGATGATGATCGGAAGATAGGAAGCGAGAAGCTCAGGCATCGCGGCTGACCCTTGGTGCAAAAGGAGTTTGAGGGTTTCCGATTAAGCCACTCAAACTGCACATGTATCTCATATATGAACCAGGCGGTTGGCGAACAGTGCCGTCGTCAGGGTCAATGCGTCGCAGGTTCGTAAAATCGCCCTCTTCGCAATGCGGCGAGACCTAAACCCTTCCACGCCCGGAAGCAAGGCGTAGGGGCCTGCCACAGCGGGTTGTCGACCGCGGGCATCGCCCACCGGTCGGCGCAAGCGCTGGTCCCTTTTGTAACTATTCCATTCCAACCCGACACAGCAAATCGTCCGATTTGAGTTAGCTAGCTATTTAGACTTAAATAACGACAGCCTGCTACACAAGTAAGCGTCACGAAAGCTAGCGGAACGAGATTGTTGAGCATAGGGGGCTAAGGGCGTCGGCGTTAACCGTCGGCTTATTCGCTCTCCTCACCACTTTCCGTCGCCGGAAGTCCGGACGGTCCCCGCTATAGAGGTAATGAATGTTCCGTCTGGCCACCACGTCCCTGATCGGACGCCGCGTTCTCACCATCGAGACCGATTTCGACCTTGCGGCCGACATGGCGCGGGACATCGAGAACAGCGGCGGTACGCTGGTCGGGGCGGTTCCCGGCATCGCGGCTGCTGTGGCTTTTCTCGCGACCGGCCTTCGTGTCGACTGCGCGATGATGGCCGCCCCCCTCCTCGATACGGCCGACGTCACCTCCCTCGATATCCTGCGCGCGCAGGGCGTTGAGATCGTCTTCGTGACGGGCTTCGACGAATGGTACGAGGAAGAATGGCAGGAGGAAGTGGCCTACTACGCCGTTTCAGCCTGACGCGGGTATCCGCAAGAGGTTGAGCGCGTCTGTCACATGAGAGCGGACGCTATTCGCCAGCCCACTCCCCGGACGAGCGCGTTCAGCCGCTGGCCGTGACAAGGCGCAGCGGCGGTCCTGTCCGCTGCCGTTCAAATTCAATCTTATCAAAGGCGACGACCCGGTCGCGGCCGGACAGCTTGGCCTCATAGAGAGCCCTGTCGGCATCGGCGAGGAGTTCGGCGGGCGCCGTCCTGAAATCGGCGGCCGGACGCTCGGTCGCGCAGCCGATGCTGACGGTGATGTGGCTCGCCGCCGCCGACTTGGCGTGCTGGACGTTCAGCGCCGAGATCGAGGACCGGATCGCCTCCGCCACCGCGACCGCCGCCGCCGCGGAGGTGTCGGGAAGGATGACCACGATCTCCTCGCCGCCATAGCGGGCAACGCGCTCCTCCGAAAACGGCACGTTGCTGCAGATCGACAGGGCAACGAGCTGCAGGCAGGTATCGCCGGCGGGATGGCCATAGGTGTCGTTGAACGACTTGAAGCAGTCGACGTCGATCATCAGCAGCGACAACGGCATGCCGGCCTCGCCACTCTGCCGCCACGCCATCGACATCGCCTGATCGAATCCCCGGCGATTGAGAAGACCTGTCAGGGAATCGGTGAGCGAGAGCTGCAGCAGGCTCTTTTCGGAAGCATGGCGTCGCTCGGCTTGCTGCGCCAGACGCAGGCCGCCAAGCACGAGGGCCGTCGCCAGGAGAATAAACACCGCCGCGCGACCGTAGATTCCCTGATGCCAAGGCGCGAGCGCGGTCTTGCGAGACAGGCTGTAGACGATGGTCACCCCGAGCCCCTCGACGACATGGAACGCCGAAAGGCGCTCGACGCCGTCGAGCGGCGACGGCATGCGGAACACGCCGGAACGATCGCCCGCCTGAACCGCCAAGACGACAGGTGTGTTTGCGAGTGACTTCCCGATGAGCTGGGTATCGTAGGGGTTGCGGGCCATCACCGCGCCATCGGACCCCAGCATGACGACGCGGACATCGATCCCGGTGTCGAAGCTCTGGTAGAACTCGGCAAAGTAACGCGCCTCGATGGTGGCAACGAGCACGCCGTTAAAGCTGCCGTCTTCCTTGGCGATGCGCCGGCTGATCGTGATCACCCAGGTCCCGTCGGCCTCCCGGATCGCCGGGCCGACGAACAATCCGGCCTGCGTCTGGCGGCGGTGGAACTGGAAGAAGGCGCTGCGGGACTCGTTGACGACCTCATTCGCATTCTTCTCGGAGCCCGCAAGCCGCCAACCCGATTCTTCATAATAGGCAAGACCATGCAGACGCGGCACCCGCGAGAGCAGTTCGCGCATATCCGCTTGCACCGACAGCAGCTTCGACCGCGTCGGCGGCTCGGTCCCGAGGATGCGGGACAAGGAGACGAGCGCAAGGTCCGCCATCTGGAACGTATCGCCGGCGTGCTGCGCGAGCGAACGCGCCATCGTCTCGGACTGATCTTCTGCATGCTGGAGCGTTTCTTCAGCCCCTTTCCGTTCCATCAGAAACGCGCCGGCGGCTAATAGAATGAGCAGTCCGCCGGTGCAGACTCTGATCCAGCGCGAAAGCTTCAGCGACGTCAGGCTGGAAAGAGTATGCGCCATGGTCGAAACAATCCATTCACCCGCCGGGGAGGCTAGTGAACTCATCTTAACATCTCGTGCGTCGGATGAGGAAGACTGTCGTGCGCCAACAGATGGACGGGGAAAATCTCTCGCCTCACGAGAAATTCACTTACGCGGCTACGTATCGGCTCGAAAAATATAGCTAGCTACTGAGAGATGCTATTCGGTGGCCTGCAACTGCCGGCTGTCGACTTCGTGCGAGTGGTCACCCACGGTCAAGCTTCGTTCGGCGGGGTTGGAACGTGTACCCACCCTGGGGTTCGCGGATGAGGGAGCACTGGGAAACAAAGGAATGTTCTTCCGCCGACAGAGCAGGGTGCGCCCTTCGCTTCTGTCGCATCCTGACCATCCAGTGCCCCGCCGAGGTTAGGACCCAATCGATACCCATCCCTTTCCAAAATGGATGCCGGGCTTTTGCCAGGCCCAAAGGAATGCCGTGATGGGACCGCCCAAGCCGGATGTTAACGCCCCTACCATCTGAAGATGGACAGAGACCGCGCCCGCGCCTGTCAAAGGCGGGAGCCGAGCGGGCTAGCCGACGGAATAGAGCAGGCTCGAGAGGCGCTTCTGCAGGTTGGCGAGATCCGCCAGCAACGGCCCGGGGACTCCCTCCGGCGCCATCAGATCTTGCTCGAGCTGCGCGTGAACCTGCCGGATCTTGTGCTGAAGCGCAGCGCCGGCGGCTGTGACAAAAACCAGTTCTCCCGCTTTCAAGCCGCCGCCGTAACGGACAAGCCCCTTCTCCGCGAGGTGGCGCAGGACCGCCGTCGCCGTCGCCACGCGGATGCACAACCGGTCAGCGACCGTGCTGATCTCCACCGGCTCGACCGGGCTCAGCACCATCAGCACCTCATCCTGGCCGGTTTTCAGCCCGATCGCCGACAGCCGAAGCGCCAGCAAGGCGCTGGTGGATTTCGACAAGGCGATCAGCGCAGAGACGACATTGACGTCACGGTTATCGTTCGCGGAATAGTCGACAGCGTTGATTGGTAAAAACAAGCTCATCTCTAATCCTACCTCTACGGTGCGAATACTGGAAGGGTTGGTGCACTTGCTAACAAGCATTCGCAATACGTAGAAGGCACGGACCCGCGAGACTGTATCTGGCCGCCTTCGGCACAGTTGGCCAACTCCTGCAAACCTCCCCCGATTGGCGGACGATTTGAAGCCAACCCTGGCCAAGTGCCGGCTCTGGGGAGTTTGTCAGACATCGCCATTTCCGCTCTTGGAGGGTGTGGCACCCCGGGCAATCGACAGGAAACGCAGAAGGAGCCGGGTCATGATCACGACTCCGACCGAACCATGAAGATCATGCCGTGACGAAACTCGAATACCAAGCTCATGTTTTATAGCCAGCTACTATATTAGGTGGCTACCAGTTTTGTTGGGGCCGGCGGCAGCGGGCGGTGCTTGAAAAGGAAATAGAGGTCACCCGACAAGCGCCGCCAACCGCTCACCGCGACTCGTTTCGGGCATCGAGGATGACCCGAAAGGTCCGCTTCGCGCAGTCCACACGACAAGAACCTGTTCCGTAAGGAGCGGCTCTCTGCAAGAATGTGAGATGATCGAAAGAGGCTCTGCCTCGGACTGACCAGTAGAGTCGAACTACTGTTTCAGTATCTGGAGTTTCAGTTTTAATTCCATGCTTTTCAGCAAGGAGTTAAAACTGGCGCGAGTGACGGGGCTCGAACCCGCGACCTCCGGCGTGACAGGCCGGCAGGTCAGCTCGGCTTATCAGCAATAGTTTCAACTCCTTTCAGCACGGAACGGGGCCTAACGGCCCCCGAGTTGAAACTTGTTCGCGCTTACGAATCGACTCCAACCTCAAGGAAAACATCATGGAAATAAGGAAATGGCGCTCCGCCAACCGGGCGCCGACCGCCAACGGTTTTCGGCATATCGCTGAGTTCAACCTCGCGATCTCCGACGACCTGATCTTATTCGACCTTTTCGTCGTCCGAGCTCCGGACGGCTCCCTGAAGGTCTACCCGCCCCAGCATGGCGGCGTTCACGTAGCCGCCATATCGCCTGCCTTGCGCACGCGAATCATCGCCCTTGCCTCGGCTCAAATCGATTGCGAAAATCATGACCGCGCTGCCTGAATTCAACACCTCGGTCGCCGAGATCCGCACCGCCCTCATCGCGAACGGCTACCTTCCGATCCCTGCCATTGGGAAGCGCCCCGTCGTCTCTGGCTGGTCGAAGCTCGTAATGACGACCGAGACGGTCGACCGCTACATCACCGACTACCCGACCCAGACCAACACCGGCCTCCTGACGGGCCATCTGGTGGCGATCGATATTGACGCACCGGACGATGCGACCGCCGACCTGTTAGTGGGAATGGTGCTCGACCTTCCCAACGGCGCCTATGCTCCTTGCCGCGTTGGTCGCGCTCCTAAGTGCCTCTTCGTCTTCCGGACTGACGAGCCCTTGCCCAAGGCATCCACGGGCAGATACCTGATCAATGGGGAGCGTTGCGAAGTCGAAGTCCTCGGCGACGGGCAGCAGTTTATTGCCGACGGTATCCACCCTGAGACCGGCAAGCCGTACGTCTGGTCCAACGGCTCCCCCCTTGAGGTGCCGCTGGCTGACCTGCCGCTTATCACTGCCGAGACGCTTGCCACGTTCGTTGCCGACTGCACGTCGGCGCTGGCATCGCGGGGTGTGCCGGAGAAAACATTAGGGTCGGCACCGGCCCTAATGCCCGGCACCCCCTCCACCTCATCGGGCGACGGCATCTGGGCTGACATTAAGGAAGCCGCCTTCGCCAACCTCGACGCGTGGGTGCCGGCACTAGAGCTCGTGCGCCTGAAGCGCGGCACGTCCGGTTGGCACGCAGTCGCCAGCTTTCGACCGTCCAATCGTGCTGGCCTGCCCGATGCCAAGCGCAACCGAGCCCTCGAAATCTCGCCCGCCGGCATCTGCGACCATTCAGACGACAACCGCGGGTACAGCCCGATTGACTTGGTGATGGTCTGCCATGGGCTGACGCACGTCGAGGCGGCCGAATGGCTGCGGGGCAAGCTCGGGATTGGGGATGCCAAGACCTACGACGCATCGAAGGCCTTTCGGCTGCTTGCCAAGTCGGTGGCGAAAACTTGTGCAAGCGCCAACTTGGCGCCCGCATCCGGATCCCGCCCAGCCGCGGCAAACGACAACACCCCCCAGCCGCTCAACATCTTCGACTGGACATCCAACCGCTTTGCAAGCGATCCGGAACCGGTGGAGTATCTGGTGGACGGTGTCATCGAGTCTGGAATTCCGGGCATGCTTGCCGCTATGGGCGAAGTCGGAAAGTCTTTCTCCATCTTAGAGCTCCATCGCCGTATCGCGTTCGGCTCATCGAAGTTCGCCTCGCCAATCCTTGGCGGCAAGGTTGTACAAGAGGGAACGGCAGTCTTCATTTCAGGGGAGGATGACGACCGCTCAATGCGCCGCCGTCTGGACGCCATCGACCCGAACGGTGAGCGGTTCACCTCTAAAGGTGAGAAGATGATCGTCATCCCGATGCCGTCGGTACAGGGTGGCATCAAGCCGTTCTGGCGCCAGGACAAGCGTGGCGACTTCATCGAGACTGACGAGTTCCAGCGACTTCGCGACCAGCTGGCAACTATCAAAGACTTGCGCTCGGTTGCCATTGACCCGCTGCAGCTGTTCGCCGCCGTCCCCGTCAATGACGATCCTGCCGCTGGGCAGTTCGTGTGCGGCTCGATTGCCACGTTGGCGGCGCAGACGAAGGCCAACTTCTGGTTTGCGCATCACATGAAGAAAGCGGGCGGCAAGGACAAGATTGAGACTCTTGGTGATGCGCGCGACGCCATCCGCGGCACCACCGCCCTGGTCGACGGCGTGCGCGTCGCTTACGGCATGTGGTACCCCTCGCAGGAGAAGGCCATCAAGATCTGCAAGGAGATTGGTGTCCCTCACCAATCGAATCGTATCGTCTACGGCGGTGTGGTGAAGGCCAATGGCGCAGCGTCGCGCGTCATGTCCACTTATGCCCGTAACGAGTTCGGCCTGCTGGTCGACGTCACCGCCAGGCTCGCTTCGTCAGCACCGCCGCAGGCGGACCTAATGACTGCGCTCGTCATCGCCATTGAGGCTGCGGCCGCCGACCGGGCACCCTTCACCAAGACGGGGCTGTCAGGTGTGTTCGCGATGAGGGAACGTCTGCCGGAAGAGCTTCGAACTTTGTCGCGCCATCGGCTGGAAGGTCTAACGCAGCAGGCGTTGGAAGCCGGCCAGATCGTCACTGCGACGGCTAAGGGTGAGAAGGCGGGAAAGTGGCTAGACGTCCCAACGGGCATGTTTGCCTATGGCCTCGGCGAGTTCAAAGTCGGACGAACCTAGTACCGTTGCCGATACCAAGTGCCGGAAATCCCATTTCCAACATTTCCGGAAACGGGTGCTTTCCATGGAAATGGAAACGGTAAGCTATTGAAATCGTTCAATAAGCCGTTTCCATTTCCGGCGTTTCCAACATTTCCGGAAACGCTATAACTTATTGATATCATTGACGTTTCCGGATTTCCAGAGATTACCCCTACTACGTAGGGGAGGCACTGGAAATGCCTCTCCCCGTTACGGGGGTGGCGGAAATGGAAACGGCCCCATCCAATTGGACAGCAAAAATGACCCTCGACGAGATCGCCGACCGCCTTCAGCGGCTATCGCCCTGCCACCGAAACCCTCATCGGTTCCATGAAGAGAAATCCGAGCTGGTGCATGCCATCAGGAAGCTCACGGCGGCGAACGATAATGTCGCGGTGAAGTCTGCCGTTGTGTCGTGGCGGGGTGGGTGAAGGTTCGGCCTTCATACTGCGCTTTAAGCGCAGTATGATCTCGGCGTAGGTGCTATGCTGCCTTGGCCGTCTTCTTCGCGCTTACCTTCTTGAAGGGGACTTCCTCTAACTCCTCCGAAGCCGCCATGGGTTTACGCCCAAACCCATAGCTCAGGGCCATTGCGGAACGCCTCTCGGAGTAGCCTGCTGCGACCATAGGGTAATCGCTCGGCAGGCCCCATCTGCGACGGTACTGGTCCGGCGTCATGCCGAATTTGACGGAAAGATGGCGTTTCATTGATTTGAAGTGCTTACCGTCTTCCAGGCAGATTATGTATTCAGACGTGACTGACTTTTTGATCGGAACCGCTGGTTCTGGCGGGCTATCTTTCAATGGGATCGGCGCGGGCGCAACGCCAACCGAGCTCAACGCCGCGTGTACGTTCGAAATAATCGCCGGCACATCAGCGACCAAAGCGAAATTGTTTGCGAGATAGGCAGCGACAATTCTGGCCGTTAACTCAACAAGGTGGAGCGATTCCTCGCTGTTTGATTGATGCGATTTTTCCATTTTGCTCTCAAATCCAGTGAAACACCTTCGATATTTACCCGTGCTTTTGTACGCTTCAATAGATCAATTATGATTTTTTAGTTATTTAGATTTTATTATGAGCTCCGCTCAGACCCCTCCAGACGACGCCAGCCCCTTCCGGCTACACTGACAGCCAATTACCTCGACAATCGCGTCAGCGGCCCGCTGTGTGGGCGTGTGGGGGTGTTAAGCTTTGGCGGGACGGTGCGGGTGAAGCGAAAGTCGCCAAGTTGGCGAATTACGATCAAGTCGCCAACTTCGCAACTTGATTTTGAACAGCACCGGGCATTAGCGAAATAGTACACATGTCCTCCTTTGCAGCGAAATTCCGGTCACACCGAAAACATTGATCTCAAAGGATTCGATTGGCACCCGCCAATCTACTATATCTCATTAGGTAACGCGCCTGGCAGGGCGATCTGGAGACAACTATGAAATACATTGCAGACAATGATAACCAGATGATGGGCGTAACAGTTCGCACCCCGGCCGAACATGCCGCTATTGTTGCGACATGCGGCAAGGACGCCCGGCCCGTGCTGGCGTGGCCAACGCTGTCCCGCCTAAGAGGCAAGCCCGAACTGGCCCGCGCCCTGGTCGACTTTGCGAAGCTCATGGAGCCTCATAGGTCAATTGAGCTATCTGATATCGGCGACGAGGACGAAGACGAGCCAGCCGACACCGACGACATGGGCATCGACTGCCTCCAAGAGATCAAACCCTCCGAGCGGCAGATGCTGATAGCAGCGGCTCGCGTCAGCTTCACGGTGATGTCGGACGGCACCACCATCCGCAGTCATGACGCGCAAGGCCGGCGTTCCATCAACACACTCAATCACGTCACCACCATGCGGCTCGGCGACCTCCATTTCAATGGCGTCGGTGCCCTGCGGCAATGGCGGACGTCAACTTCACGATGGATGAAACCGGTTGAGCTGCTTCGGGCGCCGAAGGGCAAGAAGAAGACGCCGCGCGATCCCGCCGACGTGCGGCGGCTGGTAGCCAACGACAACGTGCCCATCGCGAAAGGCGCGTTGTTCGTTGGCGGCATGACTCGCTCGCGTGGCAACGTCACGGCGTCAGGCCGAGGCGAGCACCTTGCCTCACTTGAACAAGAGCGGACGTCGGCGCGCACTCTGGTGCGGAATGCATTGAGCAAGGCCGATCTGATGGCGCTTGATCTGGCCGTGTCGGACAGCACAGCGGAAGAGATTGGCGAGGCTTTCGGCGCACGGGGCAAGTCCGCCGAAAGGATTGGCGTCCGCAAAACTGACGAGGCGCTCAGTGAATTTATGAAAATAGCCGCGTAGTAGTGCCCTTCGACGTTCGCGGGAACGTCTTATAGTAAGAGCAGTTGCTCACACCCATTCCGTCGCCGCTGCCCTCGGCGATGGCATAGCGGGCACGATAGGCGTCTCCCGAACGTGTCGGCGCCTATCCCAGATCGCGTCTTCGGCTAGCCATTGCCGAGGCCGCGCGAGCGACATTCCTGCGGAGGTCGCCGCCCAACCATTGCTGGCCTGCGTTGCTGCGCTTGCCGGCGCTCGGGGTCGAGTGCCTGCCACGCACCCTTTTGTCTCCAATAGACAGGCCGTCGCTCTTTGCTGGGCGGCGGCCTTTATTTTTGCCCGTCCGAAAATCTGACAATTGAAAGGATGCGCGCCGATGGCCGGTCCCTGCTGGCGCGAACGCGCCCTGACGATTGCCGAGGCCGCCGAGGTCGCCTTGATGAGCCGAGCGACGCTAGATGTCTGGCAATATCGGTTTGGCCCAGACATTCTATCGGAGCGTCGTAATGGCCGCCGGTGGCTCTCTCCCTGTGACGTCACGGTGCTTAGGGCGGCCAACTCGCTAAAGGCCAATACGCCTCTTCGGCAGGCTATTCCGACGGCGATTCAGCATCTTCTCCACCTACCTCCCCCTGGCGTCTTCTTAGTTGTCGACCAGGGCAAAGCATTCGTCAGCGACGCCAATACGGCGGCACGCTTCTCCATTGAACGCGGTGCTGCCGCCATCCCAATCGGCGCGCTTGCTGCCGAGGTCGAGGATGCCTGTGCGGCGCTCTTCGAACGCGCGCCCGACCAACAAAAACCCAAAAGGATTTCCGCATGAATGCTCTCAAGCGCCTAATCGGCTCCTCACCTGCCAGCGATCTCGCCAACCTCGCAACCAGACGCGAAACGCTGGAAGCTCGGAAGCTTAAATCGGTTGCCGCCCTTGAGGCAGCTCGCGAAGCACGGAAAGCCGCCCTCGCTGGTGATGCCGATGCAGACCTTTCGAAGGTTACCGCCGCTGTGCGGGATGCTGCCGATAACCTCGAAACCATTAACTCCGTGCTAGCCGACATCGCGGAGGAAACCACTGCCGCGGAAGCCCGCCTGGCTGTTGCGAATGAAGCCGAGGCCCGTGAGAAGGCCACGAAGGATCTGACCTCCTACGCGGACCAGTTCGACAATGCCGCTGTTGCACTAGACACCGCCCTGAAGGCTGTTGCGAAAGCCCACACGGCGCTCGTGGCGGCCATCCCCGAGACGCTCTCCGTCGTGGATATCGATGGCGTAGCAATCCCGACGGAACAGATGTTACGGCGCGGCGTACCGGAAATGTACGCGTTGCAGGACGGCTATTCCGCCCCAGCTCGACCACACGACCTCGCCCGCCTCGTCCTGGCAGAAGGCCTAGCCAAGGCCGTACCATCTGCGTTTCCCTACACATTTGAAAACCAGGGCTACAGAGTGTCGCTTGACCGCGCTGCCGACATGGGAGTGCGTCCCCTTCGCAAGCATGGTGATCTCAGTCAGTTGCAGTATCAGTCGGCACGCGAAGCGGCAGCGCTGCTCGTCACCGACCGATTGCGTGCCCGAGCAGCAGCCATCGCTGCCGGCGAGACCCAGCCCGATCTCGCTGACCGAACGCCTTGGGTTCCGGTCGCACGCGTCCCTGAGACGCAGGCGATTCCCGAGGTCGAAGTCTATGCATTGCGCAACTTCAGCTATCGGCTGACGGAGGGCGGGCGGCGCACGCTGTGCGGTAATGCCTGGGTCCACTTGTTGCCTCAGGACGCAGCAAACATGGCCGTCAAAGCTGGCTTCGCCCTTCGCACCGACACACCCGAAGGCGCTAGGGCTTTTGAGATACAGCGTGCCGGCCGCGCTTCCGGACGCATCCTCGGCTCAAGCGGCAATCTCCATCCCGATGACTGCCAGGAATTCTGTGTCGGGCGCATCGCCGACGACGAAGGCGAGTGATGGCTAAAGGCCGCAACCGGCAACGTCGGAAAGTCTACGCCGCTTTAAGTGCGGAGGGAGCAAGGCGCTTCCCCCGCGATCCGCCAACGGCAAGGGGGCCCGCTCAGCCGATCCCTCATCGACCGCGCAACGACATCATCCCCCTCACTCCCAACGCAGGCAGCATGGCGGTCCAGCCATGCGCCTCAATCCCCAAGGACATCACCCGATGACAGCAGCTCCCAGCCCCGTGCCCCGCCGACGTCTCGACCCAAATAAGACGTATGTCGTGAACCTTGACTGCACGTTCTCGGAGGTTGGAGGTCCACCGGTTGCGCAGGCCGCGCCTCAGCCTACACCACAGCCAATCGTTGTGGTTCCGCCGGCACCGAAGCCGGATCCCAAGGCTGAGGCCGCGGCGATCAAGGCGTCCTGGCGGGCCGCGGCTAAGGCCTCCTTCATCGAGACAGTGCCGGAAGCGAAGAGCTTCGACCAGCCTACTGGGTCGAACGCCGGCTGGCAGTCGGCAATCGCAAAGATGAACAGGCAGAACGGGATGTAGCGATGCGGTCGGCGTCGCAGACGGCGGGACGCGGAGGGGTGCCCCCGTGGGTCAGGGACCGTCTGATTGAGCGCCACTACATCGGGGACGCAGCCCTCATTCCTCACTGATTGGAGTCGAAAAAATGGTGTCCGCGGACAGACAGGGCATCTCTATACGCGAGTTCGCCAAGCGTGCCGGATGCGATGAGAAAGTCGTGCGGCGAAAGGTCCAGACTGCCCACATCACAAGGCTCCCCAATGGAAAGCTGGATCCGAACTATCTCCGAGTCGACTGGCGCCGTGGCGAGCGTCCAGGTGTCCGCGCTGCGGACAGTTCGTCGCACGATGCGGACAGCCAGCCGTCACTACCACTCGATTTTTTCGAGGGACGGAAACTCTGGACCATCGTGGAAGCCGAGCGCGTCAAAGAGAATTACGCGGCGCGTTTGAAAAAACTTCAATTCGACCAGCAGAGCGCTCAAGTCGTGGAAATTGACGATGTAATCGAACACGTTCGCGCCGAGTATAAGATCGTGCGCGACGCGTTCGTTGGCTTGGGTGCAGCTGTGGCCGGGCAGATCGTAGTTAGCCGCGACCCAGAACAAATTCACAGCCTGATCGACGACGAGATCCACCGGCGACTGACCGTGCTGACGACGCTGGATCCTGCCTAACACCCCCCCCATTCAAAGGAAATCCGATGTCCAATTCCGCCACCAACGGCGAAGACCGCGACGAGTCTATCTTCGAACGCCTGGCGCGTGAGAGCGCCGAGCGCTCTTCCCCGGCGGACGAACGTGGTGCGCTATTCGAACGTCTTCGCGAATTTGACGCTGCTGGGGGTGTGCCCAATTCTGAGCAGCCCCCTGGAGAGGGTGTCCCCAATTGTGGGGAAGCTCCCGCAGAGCCGGACGAGGCTAATGCTGAACGCGACATTGAGTTGAGTGAACCATTCAAGCTGACGCCCGTCAGCTATGACGTTGTGCCCAACGTGGTCATCCCGCTTGCCTTTCCCTTTACCGTGGAAGGCCAGCCGCGGACAGCCTCCATTGAGCTACGTCCACCTCGACTGGACTTCTTCCAGGCTGAAGCAGCGGGCCGCATTCCGAGGGCCGAGATGATTGCAGAGATGGCGGGCGTTCCGGTCTCCGTCATCAACGCTATGCGGTGGCCAGATGCCGAGCGCGTCTTGGCCTTTGCCGGCGACATGACCCCGAACCTTTCCGGAGAATAACCAATGGCCTGGCTTACCTCAGACCTCGTCCTTACCCTACATGACAAAGTGTCTGGTGCCGCCAAGCAAATAGACCTATCGCTTGATAATCTAAGCCGTCGCCAGAATGCGCTCGGAAGCGGTATGATGACATCTACCGGAGCCACTGCCAAAGCCGGCGCGGCTTTCGGCATGTACGCCAGAAGCGCAGCCACGGCGGCCGCCCCCCTTGCTGCGGCGTTGGGTGCCAACGAGATCGTCACGTCAGCAGCTCAGTTCGAGTCCTCGCTGACCAACATCCAGAAGAAAGCGGGCACGACCGCCGATCAGACCCGCCAGCTAGGCGAGGACATCAAGGAACTGGCTACGTCTGGCATTCTTGCATCACCAATTGAGGACATCGCCGCTGCCTACGAGCGTGGCGCGGCGGCCGGTATCCCCTTGGACGACCTCAAACAGTTCGCGCTTCTCTCGGCGAAGGCTGCGGATGCGTTCGAAATGTCGGCAACCGACGTCGGCAACGCATCTGCAGGCTTCAGCACCGTTCTTAAAATCCCAATGAACGAGATGCAGCGGTACTTCGACCTCATCAACGGTCTTGCGGACTCGGGTATCGCTGATGAAAGCGGGATCGTGGGCTACATCGACCAAGCTGGCTCAATGGCGAAGACCTTTGGTCTGGTCCCGAATGAGATCGCAGCGATTGGCGCGTCTCTTGCCAACTTGAAAGTCCCAGCAAGCAAGGCGGCGACAGCTACCAACTCCATCTTCACCAAGCTGCTCGCGCCAAACTCACTGTCGAAGAACGCGAAGGAAGCCTTCCATACGCTGATCAAAGACGACAAGAAGTTCGGGAAGCAACTCGCCACCGGCAAGTCGGCTGAGGCGTTCGTAGGTGTGCTTGAATCGTTGAAGGCATTAAAGGCAGAGGCGCGTGCTGGCATTGCCGCGGACCTTTTTGGCCAGGAACATCTCGATACCGTTCTGCAAATGGTGGAGGGCATTGAGGAGGTAAAGCGCAATTTTGCTTATGCTGGTGACCAATCCAAGTGGTTCGGCTCTCTGGACAAGAGCTACGCACTCAAGCTCGACGACATGCAGTCCCAGTGGCAGCTGTTTCGTAACAATCTTGAGGCGTTGTCGATCGATCTCGGGACGCTCATCCTGGCGCCAGCTGCGGGCTTCCTTGGCGACGCTACCGAGTCCATCCGCTCGTTCACGGATGCCATTCGAGACGCGAAGACGACGTACAACACCCTTCAGAGCGCGATAACGGGAAGGGCGACTGAGGGCGATTTTTATGAGCCTAATTTTGTCGATAAATACCTCCCGCGCCGGTTCAGCCGCTCTGCTCAAGAAGCAGATCTTCTCGCTAAACAGCGTGAAAAGGAGCTCATCAAAAAGAGCCCCAAGTCGGGGGCGGTTGGGCTTATGGCAGCTCGCGACACTGAAGGCGTCGACTCCGCCGCTCTTTTGATGAAGGGCCGCAATTTCGTACGTCGCGCCACTGGCGAGACGTACGCCGATAAAAAAGAAACCGGCGATATTCTCGCGCGCAACCGAGCTGCCGCTGCGGCTGTCCGGGCAGCCAACGGCGAGCCGAACGCAGCAGCCAACCTCGACGCTGAGATTGCCGCCCTGAGAGCGAAACGGGAAGAGTTCAACAAGACCTACGGCAGCCGCGTGTCCCCACCGGTCACCCCGTTCAAGAAGCCTTCCGAACCCTTTGGCGACCTCGGCCACAAGACTGGGGTTATGGCGCTACCGACGCCTCGTCCAGTCCCGCTCCCGTCCACTCGTCCCGACCCGGCGGCAGCTACGCCTGTT